>NZ_JAUPWM010000035.1:0-73078 GCF_032436795.1 Streptomyces sp. P9(2023) | reverse complement strand
CAAAGCCACCATCAACATCACCATGCTCACGAGCAGCCCTTGACGCCCCGGCCCCGCCCTTAACTGAACGGCGTTGCCTCTAGGGCCTCCAGGACCTCCGAGGAACTAGGCCCGCCCGTCCACGCTCGCCCGCACCGCCCGTACCAGCGCCTGCGCCCTCGGGTCCGCCGTCACCGTCTTGCGCATGCCGTTCGTGACGTAGCCGAAGGCGATCGACGACTCCGGGTCCGCGAAGGCCAGGGAGCCGCCTCGGCCCGGGTGGCCGAAGGAGGTGGGGCCGAGGAGCGGGGAGGCCGGGCCGTGGAGCATGTGGCCGAGGCCGAAGCGGGTGCCGACCATCAGGACGCGGTCCGGGCCCGCCGACTCCTCCGTACGGGCCAGGGTGAGCGTCGCCGGGGCGAAGAGGCGGGGGCCGCCGTCGACCGGGCCGAGGGTCGAGGTGTAGAAGCGGGCGAGCGCGCGGGCCGTGGAGACCCCGGCCGAGCCGGGGAGTTCGGCGGCCCGGTAGGCCGGGTCGTTCTCGTCCGGCTTCGGGTCGATCACCCCGAAGGCGCGGCGGGTGAGCGAGTCCGGGTCGCGGTACGCCTCGGTGACCGAGCGCTTGGGGCGGAGCTTCAGGACCCCGCTGTCCGGCGGTTCCAGCTCCTCGACCGGGCCGAGGCGGCCGACCCGCGAGGCCTCGTCCGCCGGGAGGCCTATCCAGAGGTCGAGGCCCAGCGGGCGGGCGATCTCCTCGGCGACCCAGCGGCCGATGGTCCGCCCGGTGACCCGGTGGACCAGGCCGGACAGCAGCCAGCTGAAGGTGTGCGCGTGGTAGCCGTGCGCCGTGCCCGGCTCCCAGACCGGGGTCTGCGCGGCGATCGCCGCCTGGGCGAAGGCCGGGTCGATCGCCTCCGCGAGCGTCAGCGGCCGGTCCAGGACCGGCACCCCGGCCCGGTGGGCGAGCAGCTGCCGTACCGTCACCCGCTCCTTGCCGGCCGCCTTGAACTCCGGCCAGTACGTGCCCACCGGCGCGTCCAGGTCCAGCTGGCCGCGCTGGTGGAGGAGGAGCGGGACGGCGGCGGCCACGCCCTTGGTCGCCGAGCGGACCACCTGCGCGGTGTCCACGGCCCACGGGACGTCGCCGTCCACGTCCCGGGTCCCGGCCCACAGGTCGACGACCTTCACCCCGTCGCGGTAGACGGCGACCGCCGCGCCCCGCTCGCCCCGGTGCTCGAAGTTGCGCAGGAACGCGTCCCTGACCGGCTCGAAACCCGCCGCCACCGTGCCCCGGACGTCCACGTTCCCACACTCCCTCGCGCTCGTACGCCCCCCATGGTGCAACGTCCGTCCGCGAGCCCCGATTCCGGGGGTCAGGCGACCGGCCTCGGCACGAAGCCGTACGGGAGCTCCAGCCTGTTCCGGGCCATCAGCTCCTCGTCGGCGAGGACGTCCGCCGTCGGGCCGTCCCCGGCGATCACGCCCTCGCTGAGGATCACCGAGCGCGGGCAGAGCTCCAGGGCGTACGGGAGGTCATGGGTGACCATCAGGACGGTGACGTCCAGCGAGCGCAGGACGTCCGCGAGCTCACGGCGCGAGGCCGGGTCCAGGTTGGAGGACGGCTCGTCCAGGACGAGGATCTCCGGCTCCATCGCGAGCACGGTCGCGACCGCCACCCGGCGCCGCTGCCCGAACGACAGGTGGTGCGGCGGCCGGTCCGCGTACTCCGCCATCCCGACCCGCTCCAGGGCCCTGACCACCACCGCCTCCAGCTCCGCGCCGCGCAGCCCCGCCGCGGCCGGGCCGAAGGCGACGTCCTCCCGGACGGTCGGCATGAACAGTTGGTCGTCCGGGTCCTGGAAGACGATCCCGACCCGGCGCCGGATCTCGGCCAGGTTCCGCTTCTCCACCGGCAGGCCGGCCACGGCGACCGTGCCCGCGCCGCCGGTCAGGATGCCGTTGAGGTGCAGCACGAGGGTGGTCTTGCCCGCGCCGTTGGGGCCGAGCAGCGCGACCCGCTCGCCGCGGCCGACGGTCAGGTCGACGCCGAAGAGGGCCTGGTGGCCGTCGGGGTACGCGTACGCCAGGCCGCGTACGTCGAGCGAGGGGGCGGTGTCAATGTCGGTGGCGGTGGTCATCGGAGCGTCCATCCCAACAGGCAGATCACTAGTGCGGCGGCGGGCAGGGCGGCGGCCCTCGTCCACTGGGCCCGGGTCGCCGTCACCTCGTCGATGACCGGTATGGAGCCCGCGTAACCCCGGCTGACCATCGCGAGATGGACGCGCTCACCGCGCTCGTACGAGCGGATGAAGAGCGCGCCCGCCGACTTGGCGAGGACGCCCCAGGCGCGGACGCCCTTCGCCTCGAAGCCGCGCGAGCGGCGGGCGATCGACATCCGGCGCATCTCGTCCGTGATCACGTCGCCGTACCGGATCATGAAGGAGGCGATCTGGACGAGCAGCGGCGGGAGCTTGAGCCGCTGGAGACCGAGGAGCAGCTCGCGCAGTTCGGTGGTGGCGGCGAGGAGGACGGACGCGGCGACGCCGAGGGTGCCCTTGGCGAGGACGTTCCAGGCGCCCCACAGGCCGGGGACCGAGACGGAGATCCCGAGGACCTCCGTCTGCTCGCCCGGGACCACGAAGGGCATCAGGAACGCGAAGGCCACGAACGGGATCTCGATGAGGAGGCGGCGCAGCACGAAACCCGCCGGGATCCGGGCGGAGGCGGCCACGGCGCCGAGCAGGACGGCGTAGCCGCCGAAGGCCCAGACCGCCTCGCGGGGCGTGGAGACCACGACCACCACGAAGGCGAGGACGGCGGCGAGCTTGGCGTGCGGGGGCAGCGCGTGGACCGGCGAGTCCCCGCGCCGGTAGAGCTTGTGTGCGTGTCCCGCGCCCACGGTCAGACCTGGGCGCCGTCGGCGTGCTGCCTGCGTCGGCGTACGGCCCAGAAGGCGCCGGTGCCGACGGCGAGGGTGACGCCGACGCCGATCACGCCCGCGAGGCCGCCGGACAGCCGGGCCGCCTCGATGCCCTTGACGCCGTAGTCGGCGAGCGGGGAGCCGGCCGCCGCGTGCTCCTCGGCGCTCTTGTCGAAGCCCTGCTCGGCGGCGACCTTCTCCAGGCCGTCCGGGCTGGCGGAGGCGTAGAAGGAGACGAAGCCGGCGAGGACGAGCGCGGCGATCACGCCGCCGATCCAGACCTTCTTCGGGGAGCCGGGGGCCGGGGTCGCCTGCCGGGAGGGCGCCGCGTCGACCAGCTCGCCGTCCACGCGCAGCTTGAGCTGGGGGTGCCCCCACGCCCCCTGGGCGCAGGGGGAGCTCAGGCCGCGGGCGCCGTAGACCAGGTCGGGGCGGACGGCGATGACCGCACCGACCGTCAGCATGGTGATCGCGGCCTCGCCGATGCCGATGAGGGTGTGTACGCCGACCATCGCGGTGAGCACCTTGCCGAGCGGTACGTCGGTGGTGCCGCCGATCGCGTAGACGAGGGTGAAGGCGGCGGCCGATGCCGGTACGGAGACCAGCGCGGCGGCGAAGGAGGCGACGGTCACCGAGCGGCGGGTGCGGGGCAGGACCAGGACGAGGCCGCGGAAGAGCGCGTACGCGACGACGACCGTGACCACGCCGATGACGGTGATGTTCACGCCGAGCGCGGTGAGCCCGCCGTCCGCGAAGAGGATGCCCTGCATCAGCAGGACCACGGCGATGCAGAGCACACCGGTGTACGGCCCCACCAGGATCGCCGCCAGCGCGCCGCCGAGCAGATGGCCGCTGGTCCCGGCCGCGACCGGGAAGTTCAGCATCTGCACGGCGAAGATGAACGCCGCGACGAGGCCGGCCAGCGGGGCCGCCCGCTCGTCCAGCTCCCTGCGCGCGCCGCGCAGGCTGACGGCGACGGCGCCGGCGGCGACGACACCGGCGGCGACCGATACGGGGGCGTTGATGAATCCGTCAGGTACATGCACGTCCCGAATGATGAGCGTTGCTGCAAAGGACTTGCAAGAGCGCACAGATCATAGAAAGGCAGCGCTCACTCCGCACGCGCCCCAAAATATGGGACATTAGGTGATAAATAAGACGAGTGTGAGGAGTGGCTCGATGTCCCCCACCGCGGACGACCATGAAGTCGAGGATCACGCCAAAGGGCGGATCATCAGCGACGCCCCTCTCTCCCGCCCCGTTCCGGTCGCCCTGCGCTACGACCCGGACTTCGACCCCGCCACCGTGCGCTTCGTCTTCCCCGGCAACATCGAGTGGTCGTTCCCGCGCGCCCTCCTCGAAACCGGGATGCGCGCCCCGATCCGTAGCGGCGACATAGGCGTCTGGCCCTGCGGCCGGGTGCAGACGGTCGTCGAGTTCCACACCGCCGACGGGGTGGCGGTCGTCCAGTTCGACACCACCGTCCTGCTGCGCTTCCTCAAACACACGTACGCCGTGACCGCGTCGATCACCCCCTAGAGTTCCGTCAAGATCACGACGGAACATCTGGGGGACACCATCCTGAAGAAGCGACTCTGGAGCGCGCTGGGCGCGGCCCTGCTGGCCCTGTCCGGCGCCCCGGCCCAGGCCGCGCCGACAGCGGCGGCCACCGCCGCGACCCCGCCGCCGGGGACGAACCTGCAGGTCATGAGCTGGAACATGTGCGGCGTCGAGCGGTGGGGGTGCACGGGCACCGGCACGGGGGACGAGAAGGCCGAGGTCGTCAAGCAGTACGTGGGGAGCCACTACGTGCAGGCCGTCCTGCTCCAGGAGGTGTGCGCGAGCGGCCTCGACTCGGTGATGGCCAAGCTCGGCCCGGGCTGGAGCAAGAGCTTCGCGCCGTACCACTGGTCGCAGAAGGGCGTGCGGACCCCGAGCCCGTGCGCGACCGGCGCCGGTTCCGACCCGAACGACCTCGTCGGTACGGCGATCGTCGTCAAGGCCGGTCTCGCGGACGCGCAGCAGTACCCGACGACCCAGCCCTGGACCGGGCTGAACCCGCCGTTCCAGTGCGCGACGGCGACGTACTTCGACGTCCGGCTCTGCACGGTGCACGTGTCGACGAAGGACGCCAACCCGGAACACCCGGACTGGGACTACCGGGACGACCAGCTCGCCGAGATCACGAAGGTCGTCTCGGGCTTCCCTAAGGTCGTCTTCGGCGGCGACTTCAACGCGAGCCCGCCGGACTGGCCGGGCAACAAGGACGCCTGGATCTGGCCGGCGGGGCTGTACTCCCAGGGCCCGGGCACCCCCGGCTACCAGGAGTGCGACCAGCAGGGGACGGCCCGTACGGGAAGGCCCACCCACAACGGCGGCTGGAAGATCGACTACCTCTTCAGCAGCGAGGCCCGGCGGTGGTGCCTGGTGGCCGACACCGAGCGCTCGGACCACCACGTGGTCATCGAGAGTGTGACGATCACGCCGCCTGCCGTAACCGCGGGCTGAGAGCGGCCGAGAACGCACCCGCGCCGCCACCATGTCGCGTACGACACGATGGCGGCGCAGGGCCGCGTCGGCTCCCCGTCCCCACAGGTTCCGGCGCGATCCGGGGCGTACTCCTCCGCTCAAGGAGCCGCCCCGGGGTTCATGGACGGACTCGGGGTCAGACCTTCACGAGCTCGCGCTCCTGGCCGCCCTGAGGCCCGTCCGCGTCCTTCGCGACGGCCAGGCTCTCGCCCTCCACGTCCACGTTCGGCAGCGCCCGGTCCAGCCACTTGGGCAGCCACCACGCCTTGTGGCCGAGCAGCGCGAGCACCGCCGGGACGATGGCCATCCGGACCACGAAGGCGTCGAAGAGGACCGCGACGGCGAGACCGAAGCCGATCATCTTGATCATCTGGTCGCTCATCCCGATGAAGCCGGAGAAGACGGCCATCATGATCACGGCGGCGGCGGTGACCACCCGGGCGCTGTGCCGGAAGCCGGTCACGATCGCCTCGCCGGGCCGCTCCCCGTGGACGTACGCCTCGCGCATCCGGGTGACGAGGAAGACCTCGTAGTCCATCGCGAGACCGAAGACCACGCCCACCATGAAGATCGGCATCATCGACATGATCGGGCCGGTCTGCTCGACGCCGAACAGCGAGCCGAGCCAGCCCCACTGGAAGACCGCGACGACCGCGCCGAGGGCGGCGACCACCGAGAGCAGGAAGCCGAGGGCCGCCTTCAGCGGGACCAGGACGGACCGGAACACCACCATCAGGAGCAGGAAGGCGAGTCCGACGACCAGCGCCAGGTACGGCACGAGGGCGTCGTTCATCTTCTGCGAGAAGTCGATGTTCATCGCCGTGGCACCGCTGACCAGGACGTTGTCATCGGTCGCGGCCCGGATGTCATGGACCAGCTCCTCGGTCGCGACCGAGGAGGGGCGGTCCTTCGGGATCACCGTGATCATCGCGGTGTCGCCGGCCTTGTTCGGCGTCGGCGGCATGACGGCCACGATGCCGTCCAGGCCCTTGATCGTCTCGGCGGTGGAGTCGGCGACGGCCTTGTCCCCGTCGACGACCACCATCAGCGGGCCGTTGAAGCCGGGGCCGAAGCCGTCCGACAGCAGGTCGTACGCCCGGCGCTCGGTGGCGGAGACGGGCTTGGCGCCGTCGTCCGGCAGACCCATCTCCAGGGAGGCGGCGGGCAGCGCGATCGCGCCGAGGCCGAGGACACCGACGAGCAGCACCATGACCGGGCGCCGGATGACGAACCGGGCCCAGCGGGTGCCCATGTTGGGCTTGCCACCGGCGGCCTCGGACTTCTTCCCCCGGCCCTTGCGCTCCTTGCGGCCCATGACCCTCGGCCCCGCGAACCCGAGCAGCGCCGGGATCAGGGTCAGGGCGATCAGGACGGCGATCACGACCGTGCCGGCCGCGGCGAAGCCCATCTTCGTCAGCATCGGGATGTTGACGACGGCCAGGCCCACCAGGGCGATGACGACCGTCAGACCGGCGAAGACGACGGCCGACCCGGCCGTGCCGACCGCGCGGCCCGCGGCCTCCTCGCGCTCGCGGCCCTCGGCGAGCTCCGCGCGGTAGCGGGAGACGATGAAGAGGGCGTAGTCGATGCCGACCGCGAGGCCGATCATCATCGCGAGGGTGGAGGTGGTGGAGCCGAGGTCGAGGACGTTGGCGAGCGCCGTGATCGTCGAGACGCCGATGCCGACGCCGATGATCGCGGTCAGCAGCGGGAGTCCGGCGGCGACCAGCGAGCCGAAGGTGATGACGAGCACGATGCCCGCGATGACCACGCCGACGATCTCGCCCGCGCCGGTCTCCGGCATGGTCTGGAGCGCGTCACCGCCGATCTCGACGGTCAGCCCCTCGCCCTGCGCGTCGTGCCCGGTCTGCTCCAGGGCCTCGCGGGTCGCGTCCGTCAGCTCCATTCCGGAGACCTTGTAGCTGACGGAGACGTACGCGGTCGAGCCGTCCTTGGAGACCGCCTTCGCCGTGTACGGGTCGGTGACCGAGACGACCTGGTCGGAGCCGGACTTCAGCTCGGCGACGACGTCCTCGACCTTGGCCTTGTTGGTCCCGTCGGTCATCTTCTGGCCCTCGGGGGCCTTGAAGACGACGCGGGCGGTGGCCCCGTCGGCGGTGCCGCCGGGGTAGCGCTGGTCAAGGAGGTCGAAGGCCTTCTGGGCCTCGGTACCGGGGATCGAGAAGGACGAGGAGGTCGCGGCGGGCGCGGTGGCGGCGCCGACTCCGGCGAGCGCGAGCAGCGCCACCCAGAGGAGGGCGACGAGCCGTCGGCGCCGGAAGGCGGAGCGACCCAGCTTGTAGAGGAACGTGGCCACGGGGGCGTACTCCCAATTCGTGGTGGGACAGGGCATGGGGAGCCGGCCCGACGGCGTGAGCGGTGCGACGTCAGGTACTGGGGACTAGGGCTGTCCGGCGGATCATGGCCGGATAGGACGCGGCGTCTGGTGCGGTGCATCGCAAGGCGCCGGAGCGCCTTGATAGCGGAGCTATTCGGGCGTTTCGGCAACGCGGCGAGGTGCCGTGCCAGGCGTCGCGGCCCCGGTCAGGATCCGCCGGACAGCCCCTACAGGGGTGGTGCGGGGATCAGACGCCGAGTGAGGGGAGCACGACGGCGTCGATGTAGGCGCTGAGGAAGGCGTGGTCGACCGGCTGATCCTCGATCAGCGGGCGGGCGATGAACGCCCCGATCAGCATGTGCGGTACGAGTTTCAGGGCCGGGTTGTCGGCTCTGACCTCGCCCCGCTCGACCGCTCGTCGCAGCATCGCCTCGAAGCCGATCATCTCGGGATCGATGAGCACTTCGCGGAGCGCCCTGAGCAGGTCGGGGTTGGTGTGGACGGCATGGGCGAGGCTCCGGATCATCGCGGAGTCCTTCTCCATCTGGCAGTCGTCGGTCCGCTCCAGCATCGCGTGGAGATCGCCCCGCAACGTGCCGGTGTCGATCTCTTCGAGACCGGTCGGCTTGTTGTGGAGCATCGCCTTGGCGACCAGCTCGGGCTTGCTCCCCCACTGGCGGTAGAGGGTGGCCTTGCTGGAGTGGGTGCGGGCGGCGACGGCGTCCATGGTGAGGGCGTCGTAACCGACCTCGCGCAGGAGATCGAGCACGGCTTCGTACAGCTCGGACTCACGCTCTGGGGTGAGCCTGCTGCGCGCCATGACCGAACTCCTCTGACGTTCGACGTTCGACGATCCGAACGAAACGGTTTCGTACAGTACGAAGATACCCCGGGACCCGGCGAAACGAAACCGTTTCGTACGTGTCCTGGACCACACGGCGGACCCAACCCACACACCCGTACGAGTTGCCGCACCCCCTCCGCGCGGAAAGCATGAGGAGGTGAGTGAAGACGCCGCGTATCTCCGCTTCCCGCACCTCCACGACGACCTGCTGTGCTTCGCGGCCGAGGACGACCTCTGGGTCGCACCCCTCGTGCCCGAGGGCAACCGCCCCGGCCGGGCCTGGCGGGTCACCGTCGACCGGACCCGGGTCGGCCACCCCCGCTTCTCGCCCGACGGCCGCCATCTCGCGTACACGACCTGGCGCAGCCTCGACCCCGAGATCCATCTCGCGCCGGTCGACGGCGGGCCCTCGCGGCGGCTCACCTACTGGGGCTCGACCGACACCCGGGTCTGCTCCTGGTCGCCCGACGGCGACATCCTCGCCGTCTCCTCGCACGGCCAGCCCTTCTCCTACTACTCCTGGGCCTACACCGTCCCCACCGACGGCTCCCCCGGCGGCAAGATGCCCTGGGGCCCGGTCTCCGACATCGCGGTCGCGGACGTCGAGGACCCGTCCGGCGGCTCGGAGCGCCGCACGCTGCTCCTCACCGGAAAGCCGCCGCACGAGCCGGCGGCCTGGAAGCGGTACCGGGGCGGGGCCACCGGGCGGCTCTGGCTGCACGGGGAGCGGCTGCTGCCGGACATCGGCGGCCATCTCGACGCGCCGATGTTCGTGGGCGGCCGGATCGCGTTCCTCTCCGACCACGAGGGCGTCGGCAACCTCTACTCCTGCCTGCCCGACGGCACCGACCTGCGCCGCCACACCGACCACGACGCCTTCTACGCCCGGCACGCCTCCAGCGACGGCCGGCGGGTGGTCTACCAGTGCGCGGGCGACCTGTGGATCGTCGACGACCTGACCGTCCCGGACGCGCCGCGCAAGCTGGACGTACGGCTCGGGGGTCCGCGCGCGGGACGGCGCAACTACCAGGTCCCGGCGGCCAACCACGTGGACGCCCTCTCCGTGGACGAGACCGGGCGGGCGAGCGCGGTCTCGGTGCGCGGCAGCCTGTACTGGCTCACCCACCGCGACGGCCCGGCCCGCACGATCACGGACACCCCGGGGGTACGGGTCCGGCTGCCGGAGATGCTGGGCAGCGGCGGCCAGGTCGCGTACGTCACCGACGCCGAGGGCGAGGACGCCGTCGAGGTCGCGTACCTGCCGCGCGCCAGCGGCGAACGGGAGCCGCGCAGGCTGGCCATGGGCGAGCTGGGCCGCGTCGAGGAGATGATCTCCGACCCGGACGGCGAGCGGCTCGCGATCGCGTCCAACGACGGCCGGCTGCTGCTGATCGACGCGACCGAGGACTCCGACGGGGAAGTCACCGAGCTGATCCGGTCCATCAACGGGCCGGTACGGGACCTGGCCTTCTCCCCCGACGGGACCTGGCTGACCTGGGCGCACCCGGGGATCGGGCGCTCGCTGCGGCAGATCAAGATGGCCCGGATCGCGGGGCCGGGCGCGCGGGCGATCGTGGACGTCACCAACGGCCGTTTCGAGGACGAGAATCCGGTCTTCACCCGCGACGGCCGCTACCTCGCGTTCCTGTCCTGGCGCGGCTTCGACCCCGTCTACGACGTGCACACCGGCGACCTCTCCTTCCCGCTGGGCTGCCGCCCCTATCTCGTACCGCTCTCCTCCGCCACGCCCTCCCCCTTCGCGCTCCTGCCGGACGGGCGGCCGGCGGCGGGCGGAATGGACCCGGCGGAGGCGGAGCCCGAGGGCGGTGCCGGGGACGGCGAGGGCATGACGATCGTGGAGGTGGAGGGGCTCGCGGACCGGGTCACCCCGTTCCCGGTCGCGGCCTCCAAGTACTCGGCGCTGCACCCGGTCAGCGGCGGCGGGCTCGTCTGGCTGCGCTGGCCGATCTCCGGGGCGCTCGGCGAGACCTTCGCCAACCCGGCGGACACGACGGGCCGGCCGACCCTGGAGTACTTCAACATCACCAAGGCCCGCAAGACCGAACTCGTACAGCACCTGGACTGGTTCGCGGTCAGCGGGGACGGCTCGCGGCTCGTCGTCGCGGACGAGGGCGAGCTGCGGGCGGTGCCGTCGACGGAGAGCGGGGACGGCGACTCGACCGTCTACATCGACCTGCGGCGGATCCTGCACGAGGTCGACCCGGAGGCGGAGTGGCGGGGCGCCTACGAGGAGGCGGGCCGGATCGTCCGCGCCTACTTCTGGGACCCGAACATGTGCGGCGTGGACTGGCCGGCCATCCTCGACCAGTACCGGCCGCTGGTCGAACGGGTCGCGACCCCCGACGAGTTCGCCGATCTGCTGCGCGAGGTCATGGGCGAGCTGGGCACCTCGCACGCGTACGTGACGCCCGCCCGGCGCAACGAGGGCCCGCCTCACTACCAGCGGGCGATGGGGCTCCTCGGCGCCAACCTCGTTCCCCGGGACGGGGGTTGGATGGTCAAGCGGATCCTGCCCGGCGACTCCTCGGATTCCAAGGCGCGTTCACCGCTCGCCGGTACCGGCATCCGGGCGGGCGCGGTCCTCACCCATGTGGACGGCCGCCCGGTCGACCCGGTGACCGGCCCGTATCCGCTGCTGTCCTCCTCGGGCGGTACGACGGTCGAGCTGACCTTCCAGCCGGCGGAGGGCGAGGGGCGGGCGCGCCGGGTCGCGATCGTGCCGCTGATCGACGAGCGGCCGCTGCGCTACCAGGACTGGGTGGCCAAACGGCGGGCTGTGGTACGGGAGGTCAGCGGCGGCAAGTGCGGCTACCTGCACATCCCCGACATGGGCGGCTCGGGCTGGGCCCAGTTCAACCGCGACCTGCGGATGGAGGTCTCCCGGCCGGCCCTGATCGTGGACGTACGCGGCAACGCGGGCGGGCACATCAGCGAGCTGGTGGTGGAGAAGCTGACCCGCAAGATCCTGGGCTGGGACCTGACGCGTAACGCCCAGCCCGTCTCGTACGCCTCGAACGCCCCCCGGGGTCCGGTCGTCGCGCTGGCGGACGAGGCGACCTCCTCGGACGGCGACATGATCACGGCCGCGTTCAGGCTGCTCGGCCTCGGTCCCGTGGTGGGCCAGCGGACGTGGGGCGGGGTGGTCGGCATGACGGGCCGGCACCGGCTCGGCGACGGTACGCAGATCACGGTGCCGATGAACGCGGCCTGGTTCCCCGAGTTCGGCTGGTCGGTGGAGAACCAGGGCGTGGACCCGGACCTGGCGATCCTGCGGACCCCGCTGGACTGGGCCGAGGGCCGGCACGCCCAGTTGGACGACGCGGTCGAGGTGGCGCTCGCCCTGCTGGCGGAGACCCCGGCGGCGACCCCACCGGGGTACGCGGACGTCCCGGACCGCTCGCGGCCGAAGCTGCCGCCGCGGTAGGGGTGGGGCCCGGTCGACGTCTGATCACTCACAGGAATGAAGATCGTCGACTGACTGGTCCCACTTGCCGTAACTCCCAGCGATTCGCGAGGCGTTCGTGACGGCTCGTTGCTGGGGTGGGGTGCGCCACCGGGCCGTCACCGGCACCGCCCGGGGCGCACCTGAGGAGGCGCGAGCATGCCACGGAAGACGATCACCGCCACGGTCACGGCCGCTGTCACGGCCCTGGCGCTGGCGGGCGGCCTGACGGGCGCGGCGCAGCCCCACGACAGTCCC
The DNA here is from genome assembly GCF_032436795.1 of Streptomyces sp. P9(2023). NCBI lineage: Bacteria > Bacillati > Actinomycetota > Actinomycetes > Kitasatosporales > Streptomycetaceae > Streptomyces > Streptomyces sp. P9(2023). The sequence continues at coordinate 60,747 of NZ_JAUPWM010000035.1, read as the reverse complement.
ACGAAGCGCGTAGCGGCGAAGGCCCCGGCGAGCCACACCCCGGTCCAGGGAGGGGACGTCCTCGTACCCCGCTACGAGAGCCGGACCGCCACGGCGACGTGCCCGGCGGGCACGGAGCCCAGCGGAGGCGGCGGAGTCAGCAACACCCACGGGATGTTCATCACCGGCTCGGCGGCCGACGGCAACACCTGGGCGACCAGCTTCGCGAACTACAACCCGCAGACCCACGTGGCCGCCGCGTACGTCATCTGCAGCACGCTGCCCCACGTCCGCGTCACCTCGGAGAAGGTGTTCCTGCCGAGCACGCCGCCGCGCACGAACTCGGCGAGGGCCGTCTGCCCCGAACAGCACGTGACCAGCGGCGGCGGCTACCGCACCGACCAGCCCGACATGGCGGTCATGTCGTTCACGCCGGGGACGAGCACGTGGTTCGTCCGGGGCGTGAACCAGGCGAGCAGCAGCGGTGCGATGGCCGCGTTCGTCCTCTGCTCGACGGCCCCGCACAACGTGCACACCGGTGACGATGTCCTCCTGGGACCGGGCGGGTACGGCTGGGCGCGAGCCATGTGCCCGGCGGGCCGGGTGGCCAGCGGTGGAGGCGGCCGAGGTGCGTACAGCGGCGACAACTTCTACACGATGCTGAACTCCTCGCGCCCGACGCCGGACGGCCGCGGCTGGGAGGTCCACGGCCACAACACCAGCGACGACCTCACCCGGGGCCTGGTGGCCCAGGTGGTGTGCACGCCCCAGTAGCCCTCAGCGGCCCTCAGTGCCGGGCGAGATCCACTTCGTAGGCGACGCCCGGCTGCCCGTCGAGGGTCACGCTCCCGACGGCGCCGAAGCCGAGGCGGTCGAGGACGATCCGGGACCCGGTGTTGTCGATGGTGGTCACGGCGGTCAGCCGGCTCAGCCCGTACTCCTCCACGGCGAGCCGGCACACCTCCCGCACTCCGGCGGAAGCCACGCCCCGCCCGGTCGCCTTCTCGGCGACCCGGTATCCGAGCTCGGCACCCCCGTCGGCCACGTCGATCAGGTTGAACCGGCCCAGGATCTCGCCCCCGTCCCCGACGAGGACGTGCATCAGGATCGCCCCGGTCTCCTGCTCGTCGAGCAGCGCCTGGTGCCGGGCGGTGAACTCCGTGAAGTACGCGTCCCCCCGATCGGGCACATGGGCGGCGAAGTACGCCCGGTTCTCCCGCTCGAACGAGAGAAGCGCGGGCGCGTGGTCGGCACGGAGCAGCTGCAGTTCGGGCATGATCCGCACGGTACGCGGACGGCGCGCTCATGGGCTCGTGATTTAGAGCACGCACTTTTCGGGTGTACGCGCGGAAGACGGCGCACACGGCACACACGGCACACACGGCACACACGCGGAAGGCGCACCCGGCGTCCCGGGTGCGCCTTCTCAGAGGGCCGTCATGGTCCTCGTAGGACAGACGTCAGGCGTCGTAGTCCTGGTCGAAACGGTCCTGGGCCTCCTGCTGGGCTCGGCGCTGCTCCTGCTCGGAGGGGCGGCCCTTGGCCTGGGAGGCACGCTCGGACGCTTCGTCCCGCGCGTTGCCCATGCGCTGCTTCGCCTGCTCGGCGGCCTGCTTCGCCTGCTCGGCGGCCTGGTGCGCCTTGTCCTGGAACTGGTCTCGCTTGCCCATGAAGGTTCACTCCTAGACGGGTGTGAGGGGAACGGGGCGGGCTCGCCCCTTGGGCCTCGACCAGCGTGGCACGGCGCCACATTCCGCGCATTTCGATCAAACACTCTCCGTGCGCGCCCGCTCGTCGGCCGCCCCTCCCGCCCCCACCAAGCCCTTGGAAACGCCGGCGAGGCGCGGCTCGAAGCGTCGCATCTCCCGCTGGCCGACCGTGGCGATGATCCCCGGCAGATACCCACGGCTCGACTGCATCCCGCGCAGCCACCACTGCGCGTACACGTGCGCCGAGCGCCGCTCGATGCCCGCCACGATCCGGTCCACGGCCGGGCTCAGCGGGTACGTACGGTTCGCCGGCCACGGCAGCCGCTTGCGCAGCTCCTTCATCACGTCGTCCTGGTCCGCGCCCCGGACCATGTCCGTGTCGGTCCACGAGAGGTAGCCGACGCCGACCTTCACCCCCTTGTAGCCGACCTCGGCGCGCAGGCTGTGCGCGAAGGCCTCGACGCCCGACTTCGACGCGCAGTACGCCGTCATCATCGGCGCCGGTGTCATCGCCGCGAGCGAGGCGATCTGGAGGAAGTAGCCGCGCGATTCCATCAGTACGGGCAGGAACGCGCGTCCGGTCACCGCCCCGCCGATCAGGTTGACCTCGATGACCCGCCGCCAGGCGACCGGGTCGGAGTCCACGAACGGACCGCCCGCCGCGACACCGGCGTTGGCCACGACGATGTCGACCTTCCCGAACCGCTCCTTGACCTCGGCGGCCACTCGGGCCATCGCCTCGTGGTCGGTGACGTCGGCGTGCCACCAGTCCGCCTCGGTGTGCAGCCGGCCGGCGACCGCCTTCAACTCGTCCGGCTCCAGGCCCACGAGCGCCAGCTTCGCGCCGCGCGCGGAGAGCTTGCGGGCGAGGAGTTCACCGACACCACGGGCCGCCCCGGTGACGACGGCGACCTGGCCCTCCAGGCTGAGCCTGCTCATGCTGCCTCCTGCTCTACGGGTATGTACGTGCGCACCAGGCCACGGATCCTGGCCGTCACCGCCTCCGGTGCCTCCACCGGCGTCATGTGGCCCGTCCCCGCCAGCTCTTCGAGCCCCACGCACTGCGGCAGCGCGGCCGCCAGGGCGCGGGAGTGGACGGGTGGGGTGAGCCGGTCGGCCGTGCCGGTGAGCACGGCCACGGGGAGCTTCAACTCCCGTACGTCCGCGTCGAGATCGAGCTCCGCGAGCACCTGCGACCAGGCCACCCGGACGCGGCGCGGGCAGGCGTGCACGATCCGGGCGCAGGCGTCGACCCGCTCGGGCGCCGAACCGGGGCCCATCGTCCCGTACTTGAGGATCCGCCGGGAGACGGGAGTGACCGGGCCGAGAGGTGCCCGCGCGCCCAGGACCGTCTTCGTCAGCCGGGTCCGTGCGCGACCCGCCCGCAGCGGTACGACGCGCGCCTCGGCCGCAAGCCGCGACGGTCCGGTGGAGCAGAGCAGCGCGGCGGCCGCGTGCGCGCGGAACGCGGGGCGCGTGGCGGCCGCCATCAGGGTCATGCCGCCCATGGAGTGCCCGGCCAGGACCGCCCGCTCGCCCGGGCCGAGGGTCGCGGCGAGCACCGCCTCCAGGTCGTCGGCGAGCGCCCGCGTCGAGTAGCCGGACGGGCCCGCCGGGGCGGGGGTGCGGCCGTGACCGCGCTGGTCGTACGCGATGACCTTGTGGTCCCGGGCGAGGTCCCGTATCTGCTCGGCCCAGAAGCCGATCGAGCAGGTCCAGCCGTGCGCCAGGACCACGGCCGGGGCGTCCTCGGGGCCGTACACCTCGACATGGACGCGGGCGCCGTCGGCGGAGACGGCGATCACCTCGCGTGAGTACGGCAGCGATCCCGTACGGGACCCGAAAAGGCGGCTCACTTGACCGTCTCCTTCTTCTCGGGAGCGCGGCGCGGCGTCGGCACCTGCTCCACGACCGCCGGCCTCAGCACCTCGTACTCAGCGAGGTCCACCCGCCGCGTCTCGCGCCGGAACTCACCCGTCGTGCCCGGCCAGAGCGTGGTGTTCCGGCCGTCGGCGTCCAGGTACCAGCTGTCGCAGCCGCCCGCCTTCCACACGGTCCGCTCCATCCGGTCCTGCACCTTGCGGTTCCACGTACCGACGGCCGACGGCCGGGCGGCGAGCGCGGCGCGCCCGCCGAGCACGTCCAACTGCCGGAGATAGTCGGCCATGTAGTTCAGCTGGGACTCGATCATCAGGATCATGGAGGAGTTCCCGAGCCCGGTGTTGGGCCCGATGATCGTCATCCAGTTGGGGAAGCCGTCGACGGTCGCGCCGCGCAGCGACTGCACCCCGCCCTTCCACGCCTCGGACAGCCTGACGCCGTCCGCGCCGACGACCCGGTCGGCGATCGGCATGTCGGTGACGTGGAATCCCGTACCGAAGATGATCGCGTCGACCTCGGTCTCCGTCCCGTCGGCCGCGACGACGGTCGAGCCGCGCACCTCCCGCAGCCCCGAGGCGACGACGTCGACGTTGGGCTGTGCGAGCGCCGGGTAGTACGCGTTCGACAGCAGGATGCGCTTGCAGCCGATGCGGTACGACGGGGTCAGCTTGGCCCGCAGCGCCGGGTCCTTGATCGCCTTGGCCATGTTGGCCTTGGCGAGCGACTCGACGAGGCCCAGCTCGCCCGGCCGCTTGGTGAAGGCGCTGACCTGGAGCTCGCGGATCCCCCAGAGCAGCCCCCGGCGCGCGGTGCCGGTGAAGGGGAGCGTGCGGTGGAGCCAGCGCTCGGCGCCGGTGATGGCGCGGTCCATGCGCGGCATGACCCACGGCGGGGTGCGCTGGAAGAGGGTGAGCCTGCCGGCCTTGGGCTGGATCGCGGGCACGATCTGGATCGCGGAGGCGCCGGTGCCGACCATGGCGACGCGCTTGCCGGTGAGCTCGTAGTCGTGGTCCCACCGCGCGGAGTGGAAGACCTTGCCGGGGAAGTCGGCCAGGCCCGGTATGTCGGGGACCTTCGGGTCGGAGAGCGGCCCGGTCGCCGAGACGATGACGTCGGCGGTGAAGGAGCCCTGGCTGGTCTCGATCTCCCAGCGCAGCTCGTCGCCGTCCCAGCGCATCTCCGTGACCTCGTGGTTCAGCCGCAGGTGCGGGCGGAGCCGGAAGGTGTCGGTGACGTGCTCCAGGTACGCGCGGATGTGGCGCTGCCCGGAGAAGGTACGGGGCCAGTCGGGGTTGGGCGCGAAGGAGAAGGAGTAGAGGTGGGACGGGACGTCGCAGGCGCAGCCGGGGTAGCTGTTGTCGCGCCAGGTGCCGCCGACGGAGTCGGCCCGCTCCAGGACGACGAAGTCGGTGATCCCCTCACGGCGGAGCCGGACGGCGGCCCCGAGCCCGCCGAACCCCGATCCGATCACCGCCACTCGTACGTGCTCGTGCTTCGCCATGCCGCCTCCCGTGCGCCACGATTCCGCCAGCAATCACTGGCACAATCGGGACTGTAGAGCAGCGGCATACCGAGCGGTAGGGGTCGCGCAAGGGAAAGTTACCGGCGGTACAACATAGGCTGGCGGGCGTGGCAGAACGATCGGAAGACGGGTCGGAAGACGTGACGGTGGGCGGGGCGGCGGACGCGACGGCGGACCGGGCGGGCGTACGCGAGTACCGCATGGACGAGCTGGCCGCGAAGGCCGGCATCACCGTGCGCACGCTGCGCTTCTACCGCGAGCGCGGACTGATCGCACCGCCCCGCCGCGAGGGCCGGATCGCCTGGTACGACGACCACCACCTGGCCAAACTCCGTACCATCGCCGCCCTCCTCGAACGCGGCCACACCCTCAACGGCATCGCCGACCTCAACACCGCCTTCGAGAGCGGCAAGGACGTCAGCGAGGTCCTCGGCCTCGGCGAACCGACCGAGGAGGAGCCGGTCCGGCTCACCCCCCAGGACCTGGCCGACTACTTCGCGGGCCAGGACACCCCCGAGAACCTGCAGGCCGCCCTCGACCTCGGCTACCTCGCCACCGACGGCGACGCCATCGTCCACATCAGCCGCCGGCTGCTCGACGTGTCGGCCGCCCTGGTGAAGGAGGGCATCCCGCTCGCCGCCGTCCTGGAGGCGGGGCGGGCGGTCCGCGAGCACGCGGACGCGCTCGCCGGACTCTTCACCGAACTCCTGCGCGCGCACGCGGAGGAGAAGGACATCCAGCGGCTGCGCCCGCTCGCGAAGAGCGTGGTGGAGGCCGAGCTGTCGATGGCCATGGACCGGCGACTGCGGGAGGCCTGAGCCGGGCGGGGACGCCTCCACGCCTCCTCACGACCTCATGATCGGGTGACAGGTTCTTCAAAGGTTCTTCATCACCTCCGTCCTACGGTCGGTCCGCCCACCGCACCCGCGGCCGGGCGCGACAGGAGGAGCGGGAGAACCGATGAGGACGACGAACCGGGTCCTGATGGCCGCCGCTGCGTCGGTCATGGCCCTCGCGCTGACCGGCTGCGGCAGTGACGACGGCGGGTCGAAGGTTCCGACGGCCGGGGGCGCCACCAGCGGTACGGGAACGGGCGGCACCGGCTCCGGCTCCGGGGGCAGCGGAGGCGGAGGCGGAAGCGGGGACGGTGAACTCGCCGCGTACATCGACGGCAAGCGCGCCTTCGTGAAGTGCCTGCGGGAGAACGGGATCGACGCGCCCGACCCCGACGCGAACGGCCAGGTCGACCTCGGGGACAACGCGGCACTGAAGAAGAACCCGACGTTCCTGAAGGCCTCGGAGAAGTGCGCCGCGATCAACCCGCCGGTGCCCGAGGCCGTGGAGAAGAGCCTCCAGCCGAAGCTCTCGCCCGAGCAGATCAAGATCCGGCGCGACTACGCGGAATGCATGCAGAAGAACGGCGCACCCGACTTCCCCGAGCCCGCAGCCGACGGATACGACGCCGGCGACATCGAGTGGGACCAGACGTCCGCCGGGGCCAAGCGGGCCACCCGCACCTGCGCGCCGATCATCGGCGACCCCGTCGACCCGGGCCCGGGCAAGGGCTGACCGGACATGACGGGCACGGACATGACGGGCACGGAGACGACGTACGACCTCGACGAGACCGAGCCGCTCCCGGAGGCCTCTGCTCCGAACGGGCGGCGCCGGGCCCGGCCCCTGCTCGTGGGCGCGGGGTTCGTGGTGGTCACGGCGGTCGCCATAGTGGGCGCGCTGGGCCTCGGCGGCGGGGGCGGGGACGCGACCCCGGCCGCGCCCGCCCGGGCGGACTCCACGGTCCAGGTCACCCGCGCCACCCTCGTCGAACGGACCAAGGTGGACGGGGAGTTGGGTTACGGGGCGGAGATACCCCTGCCGGTCAAGGCGACCGGCACCGTCACCTGGCTCCCGGAGCCGGGCGCGCGCGTCGAGCGCGGGGACGAGCTGCTGCGGGTGGACGACCGGCCTGTGGTGCTGCTGTACGGAACCCTGCCGATGTACCGCGAACTGGGGCTCGGGGAGGGGCTCGGGCCAGGGGAGGGCGAGAACGTCCGGCCCTCCGGGACACCGGCGCCGGGGGGCGCCGGTGCCTCCGAAGGGCCGGACTCGGGGACGGACTCGGGGAAGGCCTCCGGGAAGGCCTCTGGGCCGACCCCTACGGGGACCCCGACCCCGCCGGCGTCCACCGCTCCCGTACCGATGCGCGGCATGGACGTCCTGCAGTTCGAGTCGAACCTCGCCGCCCTCGGCTACGACGGCTTCACGGTGGACGAGAAGTACACCTCCGGCACCGCCCGTGCGGTCAAGCGCTGGCAGAAGTCGCTGGGGCTCCCGCAGACCGGCCGGATCGGGGTCGGTGACGTCATCTACTCCTCCGGGACGGTACGGATCGGCCAAGCCGGCGTCCGCCTCGGCGCGACCGTCACCGAGAACGCCCTGACGTACACGGGCACCTCCCGGAAGGTCGTCGTCGACGCCTCGGCCCTGGAGGCGGCCTGGGCCGTACGGGACACGAAGGTCACGGTCCAGCTGCCCGACGGGCGCCCGGTGCAGGGGAAGGTGACGTCCGTGGGGAAGAGCGCGACCGCGCCCGAGGGGGGCGGCGGGGGCGACGGCGGCACCAACTCCGGGTCCGGCGGGGCCGGAGCGACCGTGCCGGTGACAGTCACCATCGCCGACCAGCGGGCCATCGGCCGCCTGGAGAGCGGCCCCGTCACCGTCGAGTACGTGGGCCGTGAGCGCAAGGACGTCCTGACCGTCCCGGTCGCCGCGCTCGTCGCCCTCGCCGAGGGCGGGCACGGCCTGGAGACCACGGACGGCACGTTCGTGGCCGTGAAGACGGGGCTCTTCGCGGACGGCCGGGTCGAGGTGAGCGGTACGGCGGTCCGCGAAGGCCTGAAGGTGAGGATCCCCCGGTGACGGCGACGGCGGTGATGGGGACGGAGACGGAGAGGGCATCGGCCGTCGTGGAGTTCGAGGCGGTCTCGAAGACGTACCCGGGCGGCGTCGCGGCCGTACGGGACGTGAGCCTGCGCATCGGGCGGGGCGAACTCGTCGCGATCGTCGGCCCGTCGGGCTCGGGCAAGTCCAGCATGCTCAACCTCATGGGCAGCCTGGACCGGCCCTCCGCAGGACGGGTCCTGGTCGACGGTCACGACGTGGCGGCGCTGACCGACCGCGAGGTGTCCGCGCTGCGGGCCACCCGGATCGGCTTCGTCTTCCAGCAGTTCCACCTGGCGGTCGGCGTGCCCGTCCTGGACTCGGTCGCCGACGGCCTGCTCTACGCCGGTACCCCGCTGCGCCGCCGGCGCGCCCGCGCGGCGGCGGCCCTGGCCCGGGTCGGGCTCAGCCACCGCGTCCACCACCTGCCCCACCAGCTCTCCGGTGGCGAACGCCAGCGGGTGGCGGTGGCCCGCGCGGTCGTCGGCGAACCGGCGGTCCTGCTGGCGGACGAGCCGACCGGCAACCTGGACTCCGCCTCCGGGGCGGCCGTCCTGAGCCTGCTCCGCGAACTCCACGCGTCCGGTACGACGGTCGTGGTCATCACCCACGACCGCGACATCGCCGCCGCGCTCCCCCGCCGTATCGAGATGCGCGACGGCCACGTCGTCGCCGACACGGCGACGGAGGCCCTCCGATGACCCGGGGACCGACCCCCCTCCGCGCCGCCCGCCTGCGCCCCGCCGATGTCGTACGGCTCGGCGGGACCGGGCTCCGTACCCGGCCGCTCCGGGTGTTCCTCTCCGCGCTCGGCATCGCGATCGGGGTCGCCGCCATGATCGCGGTGGTCGGGATCTCCGGCTCGGGCTCGGCCGAGGTGGACCGCCGGCTCGACGCGCTCGGGACCAACCTCCTACGGGTCGCCCCCGGCAACACCCTCGAAGGCGGCAGGGCCGAACTGCCCGCCGAGTCCGTGACCATGATCGACCGCATCCCGCCCGTGCGGCAGGTCGCCGCCACCGGCGCGACGAACGCGCACGTCTACCGCAACGAGCGCATCGCCGTCGGCCGCACCGGCTCCCTCGACGTCCTCGCGGCCGGCCGCGACCTGCTGCCCGCCGTCGGCGGCAGGCTCCACCGGGGCCGCTGGCTGGACGCGGCGACCGAGAGCTACCCGGCCGTGGTGCTCGGCTCCACCGCCGCCCAGCGCCTCGACGTCCACACCCCCGGCACCCGGGTCTGGCTGGGCGGACGCTGGTTCTCCCTGGTCGGCGTCCTGCGGCCGGTGCCCCTCGCCCCTGAGCTGGACAACGCCGCGCTCGTCGGCTGGCCGGCGGCCCGTACGTACTTGCGCTTCGGGGGCCATCCGTCGACCGTCTACGTACGGACCGAGGACAGTCAGGTCGCGGCCGTACGCTCCGTCCTAGCCGCCACCGCCTTCCCCGCGAGACCCGGCGAGGTGCGGATCTCCCGCCCGTCCGACGCGCTCGCGGCCCGCGAGGCCACCGAGTCGGCGCTGACCGGACTCCTCCTCGGCCTCGGCGGAGTCGCCCTGCTCGTCGGCGGCGTCGGGGTGGGCAACACCATGGTCATCTCGGTCCTGGAGCGCCGCCCCGAGATCGGCCTGCGCCGTGCCCTGGGCGCCACCCGGGGCCAGATCCGCACCCAGTTCGTCACGGAGTCGCTGCTCCTCTCGGTGATCGGCGGCCTCGGCGGCACCGTACTCGGCACACTGATCACCGCCGTGTACGCGACGTCCCGGGGCTGGCCCACGGTCGTCCCGGTCTGGGCGACGGCCGCCGGGGTGGGCGCCACGCTCCTCATCGGGGTGATCGCCGGCCTCTATCCGGCGGTCCGCGCGAGCCGGCTGTCCCCGACGGAGGCCTTGGCGGGCACCTGACGAGGCGACAGAAAGCGGCCAACTCTCTCCTCCCGTCCCTTGTGGGCCCGTTGGCCGCTTTCCGTCCGTACGGTGGCGGTGATTCCGCCGGGACCGGAGGAACGACCGGCCGACGCGCGACGCAGGCCGGGCGCACGGAACCCCTCCGACCGGAATTCCAACCCCCTCCGGGAAAGGATCAGTTCACGGTCCTGAATTACTCGCGCGCACTCCGTGAATCTTCTTTCTCGCCACCGCACAAAAGCGGCCGAGCATGTCGATGGCCATTGAAAGGGCCGCCGGGCCGGGCAATTCTTTCTCCGCACTCGAACGAACGAACCGGTCCCGCTCGGACGAACCGGGCGGGAATTCCAAAGAGTTCAGGAGAGATTGATGCGTCTTCGGACGAAGCTCGCCGCGGTGGCCGTCAGCGCCGTCGCGGCCACCGGTGGACTTGTCCTGCCCACCACCGTCGCCGTCGCGGCGCCCACGGAGGCCGCCGCCTGTTGGAGTTCCGGCTGGTCCACGAAGGACGGCAGCACCGGACGCACCAACACGAACTACGTGAACATCCGTTCCGGCCCCACCACCGACTGCCAGTCCAACGGGCAGGCGCAGATGAGCCACAGCCTGCGCTACGACTGCTTCGTCGACGGCCAGAACGGAACGTGGTCCCACGTCCGGGACAACGCCACGGGCGTCTCGGGCTGGATCAAGGACAGCCTGCTGGAGCGCTACGGGGCCGGCACCCGCTGCTGACACCCGCTCGGTGGACCGGGGCGCATGCCCCGGTCCACGCGGAGCGCCCGTCAGCGGGTGCTCCTCGGCGCCGGCAGCACGATCGTGAAGACCGTGCCCACGCCCACCTCGCTCTCGACCTCGATCGCCCCGTGGTGGTCGGCCACGATCTGCCGGGCGATCGACAGACCGAGCCCGCTGCCCCCGGTGGCCCGCCCGCGCGCGGCGTCCGCCCGCCAGAAGCGGTCGAAGAGCCGGGGCAGGTGCTCCGCCGGGATCCCGCTGCCGGTGTCCCTGACCGTGATCCGGACCATCTCGTCGCGTTCGGCCAGCTCCAGCCGGACGCCGCCCCCGGGAGCCGTATGCCGCACCGCGTTGCCGACCAGGTTGCTCAGCGCCTGGCGCAGCCGCCCCGGGTCGCCGTGCAGCCGTACGGGACCGGGCGTGTCGGCGGTGAGCCGTACGCCGGCCGCCGAGGCGTGGGCGGAGTGCGCGGTACGGCAGGTCTCCACCAGCTCGCGCGCGTCGAGCTCACCGCGGTGGTACGTGAGGGCTCCCGCCTCCGCGAGCGCGAGGTCCTGGAGGTCGTCGACGATCCGCTGCTGGAGCAGCACCTCCTCGTGGAGCGAGTCGAGCAGCTCGGCGTCGGGCTCCAGGACCCCGTCGCGCAGCGCCTCCAGATAGCCGCGCAGGTTGGCCAGCGGGGTGCGCAGCTCGTGCGCGATGTCGCCGACGAGGCGCCGCTGGCGCTCCTCGCTGGCCTGGAGCGAGTCGGCCATGCGGTTGAAGGACCGGCCGAGTTCGGCCATCTCGTCCCCGCCCGCGCCGGGGACGCGCCGCCCCAGGTCGCCCTCGCCGAGGCCGCGGGAGGCGGCGGTGAGAGCGCGGACCGGCCGCAGGACGGCCCGGCTCAGGAGCAGGGCGGCGAGGACGGCCGCGAGGGCCACCCCGGCCGCGACGGCCACGGTCGGGCCGACGGCGAGCGTGGTCTCCCCGGCGTCGTCCAGGGCGCCGAGGTGGACGCTGAGCGGCTGCGGGGCGACGGACGCGGTCCGCTCGTGGAACACCCGCTGGAGGCAGGCGCCGCGCCCGGTCTCCCGTACGACCTCGCAGGCGAGCGCCGCGTCGAGGTCGGGGCGGCCGGCCCGCACGTTCTCCTGCCGGACGCAGGCGCTGCCGCGGCCGGTCTCCGTCCCGCGCGCGCCCCCGTCGCCGAAGACGGGGACGCCCAGGTCGCCGGGGCGGGTGGTGACGGTGTGCCCGGCGCGGGTCAGGCAGGCGGCGTAGGTCGCGCCGTTCGCGTACGCGTCGACGGCGCTCGCGGTCACCTTGGCGACGGAGGGGAAATGGTCCCAGCGGGGCAGGGTCAGCGTGGGCCGGGGGTCGACGAGGAGCGGCGGGGCGGTGCCGCCGGGGCGCGGGGCGCGGCCGAGGACGGTGTCGGAGTCGGCGAGCTGGCCCTGGTTGGCGGTGCTGATCCGGATGCGCTGGCCGGTGTCGGCGGCGAGGGTACGGACGACGGCGGCGACGCCGTCCCAGGTGCCGTGGGTCCGCCCGTAGCGGAGCAGTTCGTCGGTGATCCGGGCGGTGACCTGGCGGTCGGCGGCGGCGGACTCGCGGAGCTGGTCGGTGGCCTGCCGCAGGGTCAGCCAGGCGGTGGCGGCGGTCGCGGCGACGGCGACGAGCAGCACCAGGGCGAAGACCCGCACCCGGAAGCTCACGACGCGCCGCCGCTGTCGGCGAGCCGGTACCCGCGCCCGTACACGGTCTCCAGGTACCGCGGCCGGTTCGGCTCGGCCTCCACCTTCAGCCGCAGGTTGCGCATGTGCGCGTCGACGGTCCGTTCCAGGACGTCCCGGTCGAAGCCGAAGACGCGCTCGATGATCTGGGCGCGGGTGAAGACCCGGCCCGGCTCGCGGGCCAGGGTCTCCAGGATGGCGAACTCCTTCGAGGTCAGCACCACCGGCCGCCCCGCCACCCGGACCTCGAAGCGCGCGGTGTCCAGCTCCACCTCGCCGACCCGCAGCAGGGCGTCCCCGGCGGCCGCGGCGACCCGCGCGGAGCGGCGCAGCAGCGCCCGGACGCGGGCGGTGAGCTCACGGGGGCTGTACGGCTTGGTGAGGTAGTCGTCGGCACCGAGGTCGAGCCCGAGGAGCATGTCCTCCTCGGTGCTGCGGGCGGTGAGCAGCAGAATCGGTACGTCGGAGGCCTCGGCGCGCAGAATGCGGCAGACGTCGAGACCGTCGACGTACGGCAGCATCACATCGAGCACGATCAGATCGGGCCGACTGGTCCGCGCCTTTTCCAACGCGGCCCGCCCGTCGGCGACGACCTGAACGGTGTGGCCTTCCCGTTCGAGATAGATCCGGATGAGCCGGGACTGTTTCGCGTCGTCTTCGGCGATCAGAATGCGAGCGCTCAACGATTCCCCCATGCGCGGCCTTCGACAATTCCCGAGCACGGTAATACAGATACGGAAGCCACGCGCCCGGGTGTCCGAAATCCGCCAAGGGCCGCATGCGCCTCAGGATCCTTCGACCTCTGCCATGAGAAGTCTAAGCGTGAGGGAGTGCCTTTCCGGCGGCAGTGCGTTCAGCGCCCTCCGGGCGTAGTCGGTGCCGCCGGCCAGGTCGCCGGAGCGCGCGAGCATGAGACCTCGGTGCATCTCCAGATGCGTGGCGAAGCGTGGGAGTTCTGAGGGGAGTTCGTGCCCTGCCGCGTCCTGTGCGCCTACTGCTGTGGACTCGTCCCCAAGCCGGGCGGCAAGGAGGGAGATGAAGACGTTGAGCCGCCACCACGGAACGGCGTAGTCGCTGGTCTGCTCGTGCGACCCGGCCTTGTCGAACACGCGCCGACCGTCATCCATGAGCCTGCGCGCCGTGTCCACGTCGCCCCGGATCGCTGCCGCGTGCGCCTTGCCGTAGATCGCGTTCAGCAGCCCGAGCGACGGCCGGTCACTGATGGCCATTGCCTGATCGGCAAGCACGTCGGCGACGCCGAGTGAAGCCCCCTCGTACCCCAGGGCGATGGCGGCCCGGCCCCGGACCCAGACGCGCGCGTCGTCGTCGCCCGACTGGTCCGCCGCCTGTGCTGCCATGCGGTACCACTGGACCGCCCTGGACCCGTCGGAACCAGGGAACGTCTTCGCGTACAGGGTCATGAGCCGTGCGGCCACCGACCACAGTCGGGGCTTCTCCAGCTGCTGTTGGACGACGACGAGTTCGCCGCTCACGCGCCGCTGAATGTCGGCAGCGCCGAGGCTCATGTACTCCGTGCCGTACGTGGCCAGCTTGGCCTCCCACGAGTCCACGGACGGGCCGCCCTGCAGCCGCGCCGCGAATCCCAAGCTGAGGAGGTCAGAGGCGACCACGGGCGCTATCGCGGCTCCGGCTGCGTCAGTGAGGAACGTTCGGCGCTTCACTTCACCTTCCAGAGCGGCTAGGGGCACGTCCAGGACGGCCGACAGGCACCGGAGGTAATAGGGCCCCGGCGTCACCTTGGAACGCTCCCAGCGGCTCACGTACTCCCGGTCGAGATTCGTCCCGAAGGCATCATTGATCGCTGACGCTAGCCGTCCCTGGCTCCACCCGCGAGCCGTACGCAGATCCCTGATCAGCTCCCCGATCGCCATGGGTCCATCTTGCCCCTACTGCTGCCCCTTGACGGGCCAAGAGAGGGTGATCCCGGGGCACTTGCCCCTAGGGATGCCCCTACGGGGGAGTGCTGGCCAACGGGACGATCGGCGGACCGAGACGCGAGGGGATGGCGGGGCGATGGCGACCCAGTCCGATACCGAGGCCGAGACCGACGCGCGACAGTGGGAGTACACGACGTACGCGCCGACGGGCGAGACGTGCCCGGCGTGCATGAAGCCCATCGAGCCCCTGGAGCGCTGCCGCCGGGGCTCACTCAAACCGAGGTCCGGCCCACCGATCGTGGTCTACCGGCACGCCGAAAGGTGCCCGTGATGATCACGGGAGAGAACGTCGGCCGACGGGTGGAAGACGGCGCAGGGCGGGTCGGCATCCTGCGGGACGTGATCCCTGACTATGAGGACCCATCCGACCCGCCGGCCGAGCGCCGAAAGAGCCCTACGGCGTTCCTGCGGCCCGAAGGCGGGGGTCGAGAATGGCTGGCCCCGCCGGACAGCGTGAAGTGCGTATAGCCACAGCCAGGCCCCGTCCGGCGACGGCGGGCAGCACAGCCGGACAGGGCCATCCGCCATCGCTCCCTACAGGTCGAACACGGCGGTCACAGGCGCGTGATCACTCCACCGCTCCGCATGGGTCGCCGCCCGCTCCACGTACGCCTTCACCGCTCGCTCGGCCAGGCGAGGCGAACTGACGATCAGGTCGATGCGCCAGCCGCTGTCGTTGTCGAAGGCGCGGCCGCGGTAGGACCACCAGGAGTATGGGCCGTCCTGGTCGGGGTGGAGGGCGCGGACGACGTCCACGTATCCCGCCTCGTCGAAGACGCGGGTCAGCCACTCCCGCTCCTCGGGGAGGAAGCCGGCGTTCTTCTGGTTGGCCTTCCAGTTCTTGAGGTCGGCCTCGCGGTGGGCGATGTTCCAGTCGCCGCAGACGACGACCTCGCGGCCGTCGGCGGCGGCGCGCTCCTTGAGCTCCTTCAGATACGGCAGGAACTCGTCCATGAAGCGGATCTTCTCGTCCTGCCGCTCGGTGCCGACCTCGCCGGAGGGGAGGTAGAGGCTGGCGACGGTGACGCCGGGCAGGTCGGCCTCGATGTACCGGCCGCTGGTGTCGAACTCGCTCGACCCGAAGCCGACGCGGACGGCGTCGGGCTCGCGCCGGGTGTAGAGGGAGACACCGGCCCGCCCCTTGGCGGCGGCGGGCGCGTGCGCGGTGAACCAGCCCTCGGGCGCCCGGACCTCGGCGGGGAGCTGGGCTTCCTCGGCGCGGACCTCCTGCAGACAGACAGCGTCGGCGGAGGTGCCCGCGAGCCACTCCACGAAGCCCTTCTTGGCGGCGGCTCGGAGACCATTGACATTGGCGGACGTCACTGTGTACAAGAAATTGCTCCTCGTCAGGCGGGCGTCGACGTCACGCCCAGGGGTCAGGTTCCCACATCGGGTGGACCTCCACCCGGAACCCCTTCTCCTGGCGGACCAGCGCGACCCGCCGGACGAGCTGCTTCAGCATCCCGTTCTTCTCCCCCTCGTTCAGCAGCTCCCACTTCTCGACGAGCCCCACGATCACAGGCTCGTAGTCGGCCTGCCTCGGCCTCGGCCCCACCACCGACACCCACTCCAGCGCTGCCGTCGTCGCGGCCTGCTGCTGCCGGATCCGCGCGACTGCGTCCTCATACTCCCCCGGCCCGTAGTCGTCCGGGTTCATCGCCCGGTCCACGCGCAGATTCGCCAGCGCCTTCTTCTGCTTCGCCGCCTCACCCTCAAGCCGGGCCCGTTCCCGGGCCGCGGTTTCCCGCTGGTCCACGGCCGGATCCCGGGGCGGCGGGACGCTGGGTGGGGCATCTATGGCCCGCGCCTGGTCCATGAGCCACTTGTGTACTTCCTTCTCCACCCCAGCGCGTACGGCGTAGACGCCTTCGCAGCCGTGGGTTCCGGTGACGGCCCGGCGCCCGCACATGTAGTTGTGGCCCTTGGTCGACTGCGGTCGGCCGTCGACCACCCTGGTGGCGCTCTGCACGGGCGTGGTGCCCCGGCACCCGGCGCAGCGCACAAGTCCTGTGAGCGGGTAGAGCGCCGTACGGGAGCGGGGCGGGGTCTTCTTCGTCTCCTGCCGCCGGTCCTGGTACTGCTGCCACAGTTCGAGGTCGATCAGCTCTTCCTGCGCCCCGGGGATGAGGAGCGTGTTCAGGCAGTTGCCGCGCGCGCTCGATACACAGTGACACTTCGGGTCGTGGATGCGGAGCAGCGCGGCGCAGAAGCCGGAGTCCATGTACCGGATGAGGGTCTGTGCGGTCCAGAGGCCGCCTCGGGTGGTGCGCCATCCGGCCGTGTTGAGGTCGTCGAGGAGAGCGTAGAAGGGGGCTCCGTCGATGTACTGCCGGTAGCGGTCAGCCATGACGGGGCCGGTTTCGGGGTGGGCGGTGTACTTCTCGTCCTGGAGGGTCCATCCTCCCTTGCCGTCGGGAATGCGACGGGGGTGCCATTCGTACCCGAAGCGGGGTCGGCCGGTTGCGGGGAGGTGGAGTCTGTAGCGGCGGTGGTCATGGGTCTCACGCCACTGCTCGCCGCAGGCGTCGGATTCATAGGCCGCGAATTCGAACAGGATGCCGCGTTGGAGACGGCCGGTCGCCGTGCGGGCGTCGGCTTCCTCGGTGGCGGACTCCAGCTCGCCGCCGGCGTCGTTGAGGCGCTTGAGGTTGACGGCGATGCCGTCGCGGGAACGACCGAAGCGGGAGTACTTCCAGACAACAATGCCGCGTGCTTCTCCTGCTTCGACGCGCTCGATGCACTCCACGATCTGGCGATTGAAGTGGCGGCCGGACACGTCGAGGTCTTCCACGAAGTCGACGATGCGGCGCCCGGTGCGCTTCGCCCATGCCTCGATCGCCGCCTGCTGCAGCTCAGGGCTGATCTTCCCTTCTTTCCAGGTGGAGACCCTCACATACGCAAGCCAGGGCTCGCCTTCTGCGAGGAGGTCCTGGCTTGTGGCGGGGTTCGGTGTCACTGTGCCTGCCGTTCTCGCTTGGGGCTCCGTCGCGCTCGTCACTTCTTCGTTGTGCGGCTGACGCCGGAGGCGATCTGTGAGACACGGGGTACGGAGATGCCGAGCTCCGCAGCCACCTCCGCGAGGGACTGCGTGGAGCGCATCTCGACGACGGCGGCCTGTCGGACGGAGCGGAGTTCCGACTGAAGCTGGGGCACGGCGTCCAGGACGGCACCGACCGCGCGGGCTCGGCCTGTCGGGTCGGGGTTGGCGGCAAGCTCAGCGATCACGGCGCGGATCGCGCCCACAGCAGGGGAGGTTTCGACCATAAATTTAAGGGTACCCCTAAATCGCCCGACCGATCACCCTTCCGCCCGGGAGTAGGTCCCGACGAATACCAAACCTCAGCCTCGCATACATGTACGATATTTCGCATGAACATGCGACCCACCCCTTACGACCACCCCGACGCGGTCAAGCTCGAGGACGCCGTCATGCTGGAGTACATGGTCCGCTACGGCGGTGAGGGCGACGCCACACCGCTCGACCCCGGGATGTTCGTACCGCCGCGCGGCCTGTACCTCCTCGCGTACGACGACGAGGGCCGCCCGGTCGCGTCCGGCGCCTGGCGCACCCAGGACGCGAACGACGAGGGGTACGCGGACGGCGACGCCGAGCTCAAGCGCATGTACGTGATCCCCGAGGCCCGCGGCCTGGGCCTGGCCCGCCGCATCCTGGCCGCCCTGGAGACCGACGCCCGCACGGCGGGCCGCACCCGCATGGTCCTGGAGACGGGCACGGCCCAGCCGGAGGCGATCGCGCTGTACACGTCCAGCGGCTACGAGCCCTGCGTGAAGTTCGGCCACTACCGCGAGTACGAGAACAGCCGCTGCTACGCGAAGCCGCTGACCGAAAATATGTGACACGCCCCTGACAACCGTCTCACTGTCTGGCACGCTGCCTCACGCACGTCGATCCGCACCGCTCTCATCCCCCACCTGCCTCGGCAGAAGGAGACATGCGTGAGACGCCATCGCACCGTCGCAGCGGTCCTGTTGTCGGTCGGAGCCCTGCTGACCGGAGCCCTGACCGCGACCACTGCGCAAGCAACGGAGCAGCCCGTCTTCTGGACCGCGGAGCGGATGCGCTCCGCGACCCCGCTGGACCTCGAGGTCACCCCCAGTGCCCGCACGACCCTGAAGCAGGTCGCCCGCTCGTCCACCCCCACCACGATCGCCCCGACGGCCTTCCCGCAGCCGGGCGGGCCCTGGACGGGCGGCGGCGAGGTCGTGAAGACGTCCGGCCGGGTCTTCTTCACCTTCCAGGGCCGTACGGCCTCCTGCTCGGGCAACGCGGTCACCAGCCAGAACCAGAGCACGGTGATCACGGCCGGCCACTGCGTGAAGTACCAGGGCGCCTGGCACACCGAGTGGGTCTTCGTGCCCGGGTACGACAACGGCAACGCGCCGTACGGCCAGTGGAAGGCGACGAAGACGCTCACCACCCCGCAGTGGGAGGCGAGCGAGGACATCAACTACGACGTGGGCGCCGCGGTCGTGGCCCCCCTGAACGGCCGCACCCTCACCTCGGTCACGGGCGCGCAGGGCATCCAGTTCAACGGCGGCTACAACAAGCCGATGTACGCCTTCGGTTTCCCGGCGGCGTCCCCCTACGACGGCTCGAAGCTCATCCACTGCGCGGGCAACTCCTCGAAGGACTTCCTCTTCTCCCAGGACCACAGCCTCGCCTGCAACATGACGGGCGGCTCCAGCGGCGGCCCCTGGTTCACCGGCTTCAGCGAGACCACGGGCACGGGCCTCCAGGTCTCGGTGAACAGCTTCGGCTACACGTTCCTCCCGAACCGCATGTTCGGCCCGTACTTCGGCAACGACGCGAAGGCCTTGTACGACCGGGCTCAGGCGTCGTCCTGACGTTCCGCCGGCCCGCGGCCCCGTCGGACATCGGTCCGCCGGGGCCGCGGGTGCCCGCCCGACGAGCCACGATGCGGCATTCGGGTGGAGATGCGCTCGTACCGCAACTGCTCCCGGCCTTCGCGTTGTCCTCCCCGGCAGTGGCAGGACAACTGAGGAGGCACTCATGACTGAGCTCCAGTCTTTCCCCACGGCCCCGAGCGCGCTGTCGGACTACGATCCCTACCGGTTCCCCGCCGTGTACATCGACGACCTTCCGGAGGCGTCGCCGGCCGCCTACGACATTCCGGCCGCCTACGACTACCCGCTGCCCCCGCCCGCTCCGGCCGGCCGCCTGTCCGTGCCTCTGGAGCCGGCCGACCGCCGCCGCCTGGAGCTGCACGCCGCCCTCACCACGGCGGGCATCGCGCCGCTCCCGGGCGACCTCGCCGCCATCGAGGCCCTGTGCACGCTGGACGACTCCACCCACATCGCGCTGCAGCGGTGGATCACCCGCGCGACGTGATCTCCGGTCGGACAGGAAGCGGGGCGAGGGTGGCCGCACGACGCGGCCACCCTCGCCCTGTCATCCCCGCGGGATCAGAAGTCGTCCGCGCCCTCGCGCAGTTCCGGCGTCCAGTAGCCCGTCTTCGCGGCCGAGTCGTCCATGGTGATGCCGTCCGCCGGGGCGGAGACCACCTCGCTGCCCTCGGCCGGGCCGTCGGCGGCGAAGAGGTTGACGTGGAAGGACGTGACGGCGCGGTTCTCGTCGTCGACACCGCCGTTGTTGATCCGTACGGCGGCGTGGGCCGGGGCGCCGACGGCGAGGACGACGGGGGTGGCGGGCCTGCTCTTGGCCACGGACGGGACATCCTTGGCCGTCTGGACGTCGCCGAACGCGATCAGCGGGTAGTGGAGCAGGGTGCAGGTGCGGCCCGAGACGTTGGTGGCGGTCAGGGTGATGTGCGTGGTGGGGACGCCGTCCTGCTTCGCCGCGGTGATCTTCACGTCGTTGACGGTGCAGGCGGGTGACGTGCGGGACGGGCTCGTGCGGGCGGGCTTCTTCGCGGCCGAGGCCGGGGACGCGGAGGCGGGCGACGCGGGGGGACACATCGGCGTCCGCACCCTTCGCCGGCGCGGAGGGCGCGACGGAAACGGCGGCCGCCTTCCCCGACTGACCCTCCGGACCCTTCGCCCCGCTCGCACCCGCACGGCCACCCTCGCCGCCCCCACAGGCGGTGTGCGCGAGGGCGAGCGCGGCGGTGGCGGCGGCCAGGACGGTGGTGCGGGTGCGGTACGAACGCATGAGAACTCCCCGTGAAAGACGGCGCGGTGGCCGAGGTGCGACCGCCCGCTCCGGCGGCCTGGGAAGACTCTGTCGGCCGCCCGCTCCCCCGGCCAGAGCCACCCGCCGATCCGGGAAGCTGGAACGTTCCACCCCCTCTGACCTGCGGGAACGCCCGCTCCCCGAACGCGGACTGGAACGCTCTCCCCGGACGACAGCACGCGACAGGAGCGGGCTCAGGCGCTTTACGGATCTCGCGATCATGTGATCGAGTGGGGGATTCCGGCCTCGCGGGGGCGCCGGAGTGGGCGCGGGGGACGGAGAAGCGGTGGCGATGGTGGCGACGGGGTGGGAGATTCTCCACGGGATCGAGTCGTGTCTGCTGACCGAGGTGCCACGGGGGCGGAGCCAGGAAGCCGAACGAACCTCCGGTGGCGACGCGTTGCGGGATCAGCGGTTCGCCGCGCTGGTGTCCGCGTATCAGGCGGGGCAGAGCGGGGCGCCCGGCGGCGGGGCGCCCGGCGGCGGGGCCGTACTGCTCGGGTGGCGGCGGGTGGGCGCGCAGCGGCCCATAGAGGTTCTCATCGGCGGTGCCGCTCTGTTCGGCGGGCAGGACGGTACGGGGCCGGGTGCCGCGACCCTGCTGAGCCTGCCGGCCGGTGCGCGGGCGCAGCGGCTGGCCGCCGGATCCGCCGCGCAGGGCATGGCCGCCGTGCCGTACTGGACGTCGGTCGGGGCGATCACCGACGGGCTGCTGGTGGACGAGGACGTACGGGAGCAAGCCACCGCGCTGCGCCCCTCGTTGGAGGACTCGTTGCTGAGCGTGTGGCAGGACGCGTTCGCCTGGCTGTTGATCGCCGAGCCGATCCCGCGCGGGGAGGCCGAGGAGCTCGCCGGGGAGGTCGCCGACCGCAGGCGCCGGGCGCAGGCGAAGGCCGAGGGCTCACCGGAGTACGCGCTGGAAGCGGATCGTCTGGAGCGGCGGCACCGGGAGTTGGCGCTGGCGGCTTCGAGCGGGCTGTGGCGGGTTCGACTGCTCGCCGGTTCGGACACACCCGAGCGGGCGGCGCGGGTCGGGGCGCTGCTGTGCGCGTCGGCCGACCTCAAGGGCCTGCCGTACGCACTCGCTCCGCGGGCCGACCGGTGCGGGTCCCTGGAGGAGATCCTCACCGCCGGAACCGATGGCGCACGGGGGCCCGCGACGGACCTCCTCACCGCCGCGACCGGTAGTGAACGAGGCTCCGCCGCAGATCCGTTCGTGGCGGGCGCCGGGCTGCTCTCGGCCCTCTTCCGGCCGCCCACCCAGGAGATCCCGGGCGTTCGGTTCGCCCTACGGCCCGAGTTCGACGTGACCCCGGAGAACGGGGTGGGCGGCGACCCCGACGCCGTCCGTCTCGGAGCCGTACTCGACCGCAATCGGATGCCCGTCGGCGACCTGAGGCTGTCGCGTTCCAGTCTGAACCGGCACACCTTCGTGTGCGGGGCCACCGGTGGCGGCAAGTCCCAGACGGTACGCGGTCTCCTTGAGGCGGCCACGGGTTCCGGTCTGCCGTGGCTCGTCGTGGAGCCGGCCAAGGCGGAGTACCGCTTCATGGCCTCCCGTCTGCCCGACGACGAGGTCGCCGTCATCCGGCCGGGCGACCCGGACATGCTGCCGGCCGGTCTCAATCCGCTGGAGCCCTCCACGTACGGGGGCGGCCTGCACTTCCCCCTGCAGACCCATCTCGACATGGTGCGGGCGCTGTTCCTGGCCTCCTTCGACCCGCAGGAGCCGTTCCCGCAGGTCCTCAGCGCCGCCCTGACACGCTGCTACGAGGAGCTGGGCTGGGACCTCACCCTGAACGAGCCCGCCGTCCCCGGCGCGACTCCCCGCTACCCGACACTGGAGGACCTCCAGGAGACCGCGGAGCGGGTCGTCGCGGACATCGGCTACAGCAAGGAGATCACCGACAACGTCCGCGGCTTCATCAGGATCCGTATCTCCAGCCTCCGTCTCGGTACCACGGGCCGCTTCTTCGAGGGCGGGCACCCGATCGACTTCGGCGAACTCCTCAAGCGGAACGTCGTCTTCGAGATCGAGGACGTCGGGGACGACAAGGACAAGGCGTTCCTGATGGGCACCGTCCTGATCCGGCTCGTCGAGTACCTGCGTCTGGAGCAACGCCACACCGGCAGGCTCTCCTTCCCCCTGCGCCACCTCAGCGTCTTCGAGGAGGCCCACCGGCTGCTG
Organism: Streptomyces sp. P9(2023); assembly: GCF_032436795.1. Lineage (NCBI taxonomy): Bacteria > Bacillati > Actinomycetota > Actinomycetes > Kitasatosporales > Streptomycetaceae > Streptomyces > Streptomyces sp. P9(2023). Next base: position 38,042 of record NZ_JAUPWM010000035.1, on the reverse strand, counting down.
CGCCGCAGCGAGGAGGGCGGTGCGAGCGCGCATGCCGTCGAGATGTTCGCGGGGCTGCTCGCCGAGATCCGCGCGTACGGAGAGGGGCTGGTGATCGCCGAGCAGATCCCCGGCAAGCTCGTCCCGGACGTCATCAAGAACACCGCGGCCAAGGTCGTGCACCGGCTGCCCGCGCGGGACGACCGCGAGGCCGTCGGCGCCACGATGAACATCACCGAGGCCCAGTCGGAGTTCCTCGTCACCCTCAGCCCCGGTGAGGCGGCCGTCTTCACCGACGGGATGGACCAGCCGCTGCTCGTCCGCATGGCCGACGGCACCGGGCGCGAGAACGCGGGCCCGGTCACCACCGCCTCCGCCGCGCCCATGGTCGGCCGGCGCAGCGCCGCGTGTCCCGCCGCCTGCGCGGACACTCCGTGCACCCTCCGGCGACTGCGCGGCGCGCAACGGCTCCTGGATGTCGACGAGTCGAGGATCACGCTGTGGGCCGAGATGGCGGTCGCGGCGCATCTGCTGGGCTGGCGCACCCCGCTCCCCGGACCGGCGATGCGCGCCTCCCTCGCGCCCACCTGGGCACGCGACCGACACCTGGTGGAATGCGCCATCGCCCAGGCCGTCGACCGCGCGGTCGCGGACCGCCCCGCCGCCGTGGCCACCCCGGCCGAACTCGCCGAACACACCGCCCGCATGATGTCCTCCCAACTCGACGGCGCCGACCCCTGCCCGGTCGGCGAACCGATGTGGAAGGCCCTCCCCGGCACCAGAGCCCGCCACTACTACCACGGCCGCCGCACACCCTCCACGGTCGAGCACATCGTCGGCTGCGCGGATCCGTCGGAACACTGGGGCAAGCGCTTCGCGAAGGCCCTGTCGTGCTTCGAGCGCACGATCCGCAAGCCATGACGCGGGACGTACGGGACCTGGACCGGGGGAACACCTCATGAGCGAGCTGTACACGGCCGAAGGCACGGACCTTCCGGAGCCGCGGTCGGCCCTGGAGAGCCCGGAACTGTCCAAGGGCGAAGTCGTCGGCGAACCTGAGGAACCGGAGCCGTTCGAGGACGTCCCGGAGCTTCCGGACGACGACGCCGACTCCGAGTTGCCGGACGAGCCGGACGAGCCGGACGACCTCGCCGAGGACACAACGGAGCTTCCCGAGGCCGATGCGGAAGAGCCGGACGAGCCGGACGAGCCCGAGTTGCCGGACGAGCCCGAGACGCTGGACGAACCGGAGGCGCCGGACGAGGTGTCCGACGAAGTCCGTCTCGCGCAGGCCGAGGCCGAGGGACAGGAGATCGGTGACGCCCATGGTGTTCAGGTCGACTACACGACCCATCCCATCGCGCCCGACTCCGCGAACGACGTCAACCAGGCCATGGAGAAGCTGTCCGCCGAATATCCCGGTGTGTTCCAGGATCTGGAGGTCGTACAGTCCGAGGCCGCCGGCGCGGATTCCACTCTGGCATACGCCGTGCTCGAGCCCGGTGGTGAGGATGCCGTCGGGATCTACCTCGACTCGGGCGACTTCGGCGACTACGAGGCACTCTCGGAACAGGGGAAGCTCGAAGAGGAGAGCAATTGGACCGTTCCTGGAGGCGGATCCGTCGAGGGGATCTTCCATCACGAGTTCGGGCATCATTGCGCTCAGCGGATCTTCGACTCGCCCGAGGCCAACCAGGAACTCGAGACCGTCGTGTCCGACGCGATCGGGCAGCCTTACGACACCGGTGTCGAGCCGCACGACGACGAGACGGCCGCGGCGATCGAGTCCCTGGTCTCGGAGTACGGGGCCACGGACCCGCACGAGATGGTCGCCGAGTGCTTCACGGAATACAAGCTGGCCGACAGTCCCCGGCCATTCGCCGTGGAAGTCGGCCAGATAATCGACAAGTACCTCAAGGACACGAAGGAGTGAGCACGTGCGCCGATCGCCTGTGCTGTGTGATGCCTGCAAGCACCTCCAGCGCCGTCGAAATCCCGAGTCCCGGACCACGGCTGACAGATACATCATGTACTGCGTGGCTTTCCCGGATGGAATTCCGGGTGACATCTCTCCCGGCGGGTTCGACCATCGCCGTCCCTACCCCGGGGACGGCGGAGTGCTGTTCGAGCTGAAGGAAGGGAAGGAGAAGATCGTGGCCCTGTACGAGGCCACGGTGCCGGAGGACCGTAGGACGCGCATTTCCGACGGCGAAACGAAGAAATGACCGCGAATCTCGGGCCGGGCTGGACACGCCCGTGGGGCCACCGTTTTCGCGGTGGCCCCACGGCGTCGTCACTGCTGCGGCCACTGAGGTGGCCAGGCGCCGCCCTGTGGGGGCTGCTGCGGGGGCGTACCGGGTGGCCAGTTCCAGGTCGGATGCTGACCCGGCTGCGCGGGCTGACCGGGCTGACTGTGCTGACCCGGCTGGAAGCCCTGCGTGCCGTACGACCCCGCGTAGGGGTTCGGGCCGCCGGCCTGCGGCTGCGTCACCGGTTGACCCGGCACGTACGGAGGCAGCGTCGGCGCCGGCTGGGCCGGGACGCCCGGGTGCTGCTGGGGCTGCTGCTCCATGGCCGGGGGCTGCTCCGCCAGCGGCTCGGTGCCGACCCGCTCCAGCTTCACGATGTTCGGGTTGCACAGCGCCGTGTACGTCCGGACGGAGCCGTCCGCAGCGCGCTCCACGAAGACCAGGCCGAACTCCTGCAGCCCCTGGAGCTGCGTCGGCTCCACCATGTACTCGTACACCCGCTGCGTCGTGGTGCCTTCGCTGGTGCTGACCGTCGTGCCCTTGGTGTGCGTCGTGGACTCGTTCGTCGTACGCGTACGCGTGGTGCTGGAGTTCTCCGTCTCCGTGTAACTGCCACCGCTGCTGCTGCCGCTGGTCGTGCTGGGGAAACCGGGTCCGTCCGAGTACGTGCTCGACGAGCTGTCGCCCCAGTTCCTCCCCCATGAGCGGGAGAAGCCCTCCGTCTGGGCCACGGACATGGACGTTCCCTTAGTGACGGCCACCGACGAGGTGACGCTCTCGCCCTTGGTGTCCGTCAGCGAGTACAGCTTGAAGCTGTACCCCCGCCCGAGGAAGTCCGCCGCGACGCCCGCCTCCTGGTGGTTGCCGAGCCGCATGAAGGCGACGGCGCCGCCGCCGATCATGTCGCGCGCGGTCTCCCGCACGTGCGCGTGCATGATCGTCAGCTGGGCACCCCGCCACTCGCAGACGCTCGCGAGCCGCTCCAGGTGCCGCCGCTGCACCTCGTGCTCGCCGAGGGCGACGACGACGGCCGGCGCCTCCTCCTGGAGCATGGACAGGCGGCGCGACACGCTGAGGATCGCCAGGTCGACGAGCAGCTCCGTGCTCGCGCTGCCCGTCGCGCGGTCCAGGGTCAGGCAGGTCAGGTAGCCGGGGCCACGGCCCGCCCGCTCGGCGCCGAGGGTCGCCAACGGCTGGATGAACGACTCCAGCCGCATCAGGTTCTCGCGTGCCTGGTCCTTGTTCTTGTCCGTGAGCAGGTCGTCGGCGATGTGGTTGCGTTCGGCGCGCGTCAGACCGCTCCCGTCCGGGCCGTCCGCGTCCAGCTCACCGAGGAGGGCACGGAGGCCCGCGGCGATCCTGGCCGGGGTGACGTTCTCCCCGAGGGCGTCGCACAGCCGCCCGAGAATACGGGTGTCCATGCTGCGCGCGGCCCGGGTGGCTTCCCCGCTGTCCCCGTACACCGCCTCGACGAGCGCGTCGACCAGCTCGCCCTTCGACAGTCCGTCGAAGACGCTGCTCTGCGCCTGCTGGCTGGGGAGCAGCTGTACGTCGACTGGGGCACCCATCTGCGCGGCCAGGACGGACAGCTCCCGGCATATCTGGGCCTGGGTGAGGTCCAGGACGATCAGCGGACGCTCGCGCAGGGTGGACGCGCCGAAGACGGTGAGGAAACCCTCGCGACTGCGCTGGCTGCCGCCGAAGACGTCGAGCCGCCGGGTGCCCGGCTCCAGCGGCATGGCGCCCCACAGGTTCAGGGCACGGACGCGCCGGTCCTCGGCGTACTCGAAGTGCGCCTTGCGCTGGGCCCACGCCGCCGCCGCGTGCTGGTACCGCTGCGTCACGTCGTGCTGCGCCTGCCGCACCTGCTGCACGGCGGTCGTCGCCGAACCGCCGGTCGTCCCGTACACGATGCCCGCGGCGACCGCGGCGAGGGCCGCGAGCCCCCAGCCCGCCCCGCTGCCCGTGACCAGGGCGACCAGCACGAAGAACACGGTGGCGCCGCCGCCGACCTTCAGCGCCATGCGCATGCGGTCGTCCGCGTTCAGGGTTTCCGCCCGCGCCCGGTTCTGGAGCATTTCGGGTACGAGTTCCTGGTGGGGCGGCGGCTCGACGAAGGGGCGACGGCAGGTCTCCGCGTCACGGTAGACCCAGCCCAGCCGCTGGCCCGGATCGAACAGCCGGGTCAGCGGCTCGGCCTCCGGCTTCGCCTCGGACGGTTGGACGGACATGAGGGCGACTCCTGGTCGATGAGGAACGGGCTCGGCTCTCGGAGCTGCTCAGTGGCCGATCGCTCCGGCGAACTTCTCCAGCTCACGGATGCGCTCGTGCATCGGAGGGTGCGAGGCCAGGAGGCGGTCGAGGACCTTCTGATCGCGGCGACCGTCGTCCGCGCCCTCCCCCTGCCACTCGCTGAACACGGCGTGCAGCGCGGGCCCGTACCCGAGCTGTGCCGCGCTCCGGTCGGCACGCAGTTCCCCGGACCGCCCCGCCCATGCCAGGAGGTACGGCGTCACGAACACCACCAGGATCGGCGGGAACGCGAACGCGACCCCCAGGACGACAGCGACGAACACCAGGCCCACCAGGCAGCCGAGCAGCGGCACGGCCTGGGCGACGACGGCGACGACGAGGAGCAGCCACCGCGCGAGCACCATCACTAGCCGGCCGGGCAGCGCGTACCACTGTCCGAGCAGGCCTGCCCACGCGTGGCCGCCGAGGTGGTGCCCCAGCTCGTGCGCGAGGATCGCCTCCAGCCGCTCGGGCGGCAGCTTGAGCGCCCATCGGGTCACACCGACCATGTGTCCGGCGGCGGCAGCGGCGTTGATCTCCTCGCTGTCCTCCACCCACAGCTCGTACTTCGAGTTCTTGATACCGGCCCGCTGGGTGACGCGCGCCCACAACGGCTCCATCGCCGCTCGTTCGGCACCGGTCGGCTCACGCCACCTGAACAACATCTTCGCGAGCACCCGCTCGACCGCCGGGGAGAAGACCAGCGCACCGGACGCCAGCCACACGATCACGAACACCACGTCGAGGCCGCTCGGCATGAGCGACGCGGCCATCAGGATCACGAGGAGGCTGCCGAAGAAGTTCGGCAGCATCAGGAGGAGCCTCGTCACGGCCGTCGAGTCGGCCCCCCGACTGACCCGGACGGCCTCGGGGGCGTACGGCTCCCCCGGCGCGGCCATGATGCCGGGCGGCTGCTGGGGAGCGATGGGCTGCGGCCCGTACGGCCCCTGCTGCGACGGCGCGAACCCCGGCGCCGCCGGAGGAAACACACCGGGCTGCTGCGGGGGGTACGCGGGGGGCTGCTGGGGGGCGTATGCGGGAGGCTGCTGCCCGGGGTACGCCGGGGGCTGCTGCTGGGAGTACGCCGGAGGCTGCTGCTGGGGGTACGCCGGAGGCTGCTGACCGTAGACGGGAGGCTGCCCCGGGTACGGCGCGCCCGGAGCCTGCCCGTACGCGGGGGGCTGCTGCGGGGGTATCCCCTGCTGCCCGCCGTACGTGGGCGGAGGCATCCCGGGCTGCTGGCCATGGGCCGGGGGTGTCTGCGACTGTTCCGGTGGCTGCGTCGGCTGCGGCTGTGCGCCGTACGAGGCGTACGGATTGGTCGGGTCACAAACCGGACTTCCCTTCGGGACCGCGGCAGCGTAGTCGCGCTGCGGGCCATATGTGTCAGGGCCACAAGAGCGCTGCGCATGCGAAAGGTTGGAAGAGAAGAGACATCGAGATCCCGCGCCCGCCCCCGGCATCTGCAGTCACTCGGACCTGTGCAGAACGACCTATCATGGTGCAACACAACGGCCGCCGTCCACTCGCGGGATGCGCGACCCGAGAGTCTCACGGCACGTCAAAACGTCCTGGATCAGGACGAGTCCGCAGGCACCGCTACGGCGCCCAGTAGCGGGTACGCCGTCCTGCGTGGCCACGGTGATCTTCAGGCTCACCTCGGCCTGACACCTGCCCCGACCGGCCGGCCCCTGTCAGTCGACGGGACGCTACTCGGCGTCCGGCAGGTCCTCGTCGAAGATGCCGGCCTTGGCGATGAGATAGGCGAGCTGGGCGCGGCTGCGGCTGCCGAACAGCTCCGACGCCTTGCGTACGTGGGTCGCGACCGTTCTGACGCTCATGCCGAGGCGGCCGGCGATGGACTCGTCGGTGTAGCCGCTCACCATCAGCTGCAGGACCACCCGGCGGGTCTCGTCCACGAGCAGGGCCGGCCGGTAGTCGCTCGGCGTGTGGGGCAGCGGGACCGCCCGCTCCCAGGAGTGCTCGAAGATGCCGACGAGGTACCGGATCAGGCCGGGGTGCTCGATGGCCAGGGCCGCGTGGCGCCGCTCCTCCGCCGGGTCGGGTACGAAGGCGATCCTGCGGTCGCAGACGATCAGCCGGTCGAACACCTCGTCCAGCGTGCGGACTTCGGCGCCCGCCGCGGAAATCTGCTCCACGTAGGAGAGCGTGGGTCCGTGCGTGCGCACGGTGTGCTGGTAGATGGTGCGCTGCCCCACGCCACGGCTCAGCGCGTCCAGCGCGCCGCCGAGCGCCTTCTCCAGAAGCGTCTGCGGCCGCCCGCCGCCGGGCTGGGCGGTCAGGAGCTCGTGCCGGCAGGACCGTACGGCCGAGGCGAGCGCGGTGCTGATGACGTCCGCGTCCCGGATGACACGGACGAGGCCGCCGTTGGCGCTCGTGCTGCCGCGGTAGACCTCCTCCGCCAGGTGCATGGAGGTGCGGGCCGCGGCGAGCGTGCGCTGGCTCCGCTCGATGACCTCCTCCATGGGGCGCATGACGGTGTTGGCGGCCAGGCTCGGGGGGATGGCGACGAGGCTGCCGGATTCCAGCCGCTGGAGCAGACCCAGAGAGATCAGGCATTCGGGGCATTCCCCCGTCGGCGTGTGGCCCGCCAGGACCTCCGCGTAGAAGCTCAGGCCCTCTTCGCAGGCCTGAAGAGGCGAGAGATTGCCCGGTTCGCCCCTGTTTACGCACATGTGTCGATCCTTCTGGTTCCGGCGTTGCAGGTTCATGCTCCAGGACTTTCCTGTGCCGGGCGAGAACGGCCGGTCATGATTCTTCTCACGGGCCGGAACAACACGGCCCGGCAGAAAAACAGGGGGGATTCTCCTGCTCAAGAGGCATGTACTTCGCAGTGTTCTCGGTGGTTTCGCGGTAGCGGTTCTGGCGGCCCTCGCCCTGACCGTCCAAACCGAGGGGGAGACCACGAGCGCAGCCGAAACCGTCTCGATCGCCGCCCTGCCGCTCGACCCGGAGTGGGGCTGATGCCGGGCCCCTTCACGGGCTCCCGCACCCCTTCCCTTCGGCTACAGGAGGCGTAATGTCGGCACTTCCCATCGACACCCAGGCCCTGTCCGTGTTCGACGGATTGGGCGAGCGTCTGGCGGATCTGAAATCCGCCGGGCTTTACAGGGACTTCACACCCTGTTCATACCTGGCGGAGCAGCCCGGTCACGCCATCCACAAGGGGCGGCGCATCCAGGTGTGGTGCACCAACGACTACCTGGGCATGAGCCAGAACCCCCAGGTCATGGAGGCCCAGATCGCCTCGACGAGGCGGCACGGGACGGGCAACGGGGGGTCGCGCAACATCGCCGGCACCAGCGAGGCCCATGTCGAGCTGGAGCGGCGCCTCGCCGAGTGGCACCGCCGGCCCCGCGCCCTCGTCTTCACAAGCGGGTACGTGGCGAACTTCGAGACGCTGAGCACGCTGCTTTCCGCCGTACCCGACATGGTGGTCTTCTCCGACTCGCTGAACCACCGTTCGCTGATCGAGGGAATACGCGCCTCCAGCAACCGCAAGCACATCTTCCCGCACAACGACGTCGCGGCGCTGGAGGAAATGCTGTCCCAGTACGACATCGAGCGACCCAAAATCATCGTCTTCGAGTCCGTGTACTCGATGGACGGGGACATCGCGCCGATCCACGAGATATGCGATCTGGCGGACCGTCACAATGCCATGACCTACCTGGACGAAACGCACGCCATCGGCGTCAACGGCCCGACCGGCGCCGGAATATGCGAGGAGATCGGCGAGTACCGGCCGACCTTCGTTCAGGGCGTCTTCGGCAAGGCGGTCGGCACGACCGGCGGCTATGTGGCGGGGCCCGACACGGCCCTGGACTACGTACGCTCGAACGCCCCGGGGTTCATCTTCACCACCACCATTCCGCGCTCCAGCCTGGACGCCACACAGCGCAGTCTCGATGTCGTCCAGTCGGCCGCCGGCGTCGAACTCCGGAAGAAACTACGGGAGAATGCGGCCCGCATGCGCGCGGCCCTGCACAAGGCCGGCATCGACTTCATCGACGCCGAGAGTCACCTGGTCCCGGTCCTCGTACCCGGTGGTCAGCGCGTGAAGAGCGTGTCGGCACGGCTGCTGGACGAGTTCGGCATCTACGTCCAGCCCATCAACTTCCCGTCCGTCGCCAAGGGCGGCGAACGCTTCCGCGTCACGGTCGCGCCGTTCCGCACCCAGACCCAGATCGAGGAGTTCGTACGCGCCCTGCGTACCTGTCTCGACGGTTCGTGAGAACGCCCGCAGCGGACCTCTTCTCCGACAGGGACATCCCACTCGCATTCCCCATCTCATTGCCACACGCATTGCCACACGCATGCATTCCGAGGAGAAACATCCATGGAAATCAAGGAACTCACCCCGTTCATCGGCTCCGAGGTGGCCGGCGCGACGTATGAGGACCTTCAGCGCCCCGAGGTCTTCGAGCAGCTGATCGACATCGTGCACCGGCGCGAGCTCCTCGTGGTCCGCGGCCTCGAACTCACCCCGGAGCAGCAGATCGAACTGGCCACCCGGGTGGGCAGGCCCGTTCCGTTCCTGATGGCCACATACCGCCACCCCGAGCACGAGGAGATCATGATCTCCTCGAACGCCATGAAGGCGAACCGCCCGGTCGGCATCGCCCGGGTCGGCAACTTCTGGCACCAGGACTCCTCGTACATGAAGGACCCGGCGCCGTACACCATGCTGCACGGGGTCGACGTGCCGAGCACCAGCGGCCACACCCTCTACGCCAGCGCCCTCGACGTCTACGACCGGCTGCCGCAGGAGTGGAAGGAGAAGATCGCCGGCCGCACGGCCCTGCACACGGTGAGCAAGCGCCAGCGCATCTCCCCGGAGCACGCGGGCCTCTCCATCGCCGAGTTCAAGGCCCTGGTCGAGCAGCAGTACCCGCCCACCGAGCACCCGCTGGTCCGGGAGGACCGGTACACCGGCCGCCCGTACCTGTACGGCGCCCCGGAGTACATGGACTCGGTGGTGGGCTTCGACGCCAACGAGAACGCCGAGTTCTTCGCGGTCGTCGACGGGCTCATCCAGGACCCCGAGCACGTCTACACGCACCGCTGGACCACCAACGACCTGGTGGTGTGGAAGACGGCGACGACCTACCACGCGGCGACCGAGGTCGAGCCCGGTGCGACCCGGACCGTGCACCGGGTGAGCATCGAAGAGGGCGAGCAGTGGGCGGCATAGTCGACTTCGACGTGTGCTTCCCGTCCGCGAGGGCCGACGTCCACGCCATGCACGCCGCCTCGGGCGTGGCCCTCGCGGACATCGTCCGGATCACGCACTGCGAGAGCTTCCCGGTGCTCGCGGACGACGAACAGGCCTGGGAACTCGCGCTCACCGCGGCGCGCACCGTGATCCGCCGGACCGGCGTGGCGCCCTCCGCCGTCCGGCAGGTCGTCTACGCGGGTTCCGGCGAATGGGACCGCCCCTTCTGGTCCCCCGCGGCGAAGGTGGCGCACGGCCTCGGCATCGAGGACGCCCACTGCTTCGAGGTGGCGAACTTCTGCAACGCCGGAATGACCGCGATCCGGCTCCTCAGCGGGCCGGGGGCGCTGGCCGAGGGCGAGTACGCGCTGGTTCTCGTGGGGGACCGGCTGAGTCGGATGGTGGACCACGGTGACCCGGATTCCAAGGCTCTGTTCAACTTCGGTGATGCGGCTGCGGCGGTGCTGCTGGCAGGCGGTGCGGGTCGTTTCCGTGTCCTCCACTCCGCCATGCGCACCGACGGCGGCTGGGCCGACTACTACCACGGCGAGCTGACCGGCGACCGCGTCCGCATCCGGCGCGCGGCCCACCGCAGGGGTCTCGCCGACACCTACGTACGCCAGTTCACCGGGCTTGTGCACGAGACGCTGGCGGCGCTGGAGGTCGAGCAGGACGACATCGCCCACTTCCTGATCAACCACGGCGACCGGGACATGCACGAGCGGCTGCTCCGGACCCTGGGCATCCCGGCCGAGCGCAGCGTCTTCAACTACCACCGGCTGGCCCACATGGGCGGGGCGGACACCCTCATCGCCCTCGGGGACCTGGAGCGGGCGGGCCGGCTGCGACCCGGCGATCTGATCATGCTCGCCACCAGCGCCATGGGGTTCAGCTGGGGCATCACGACCTTGGAGTATCAGGGATGAAGAACCTCGTCATTCACCAGGTGCCGTACCGGAAGATCTCGTACGACCGGGGCATCGACCACGAGCGGCACCAGGTGACGTACATCGGCCACCCGCACCGCATGGCCGACCTCCCCGAAGAGCTGCCCTGCGAGCGCATCACCCTCGACGCGGACGAGGACCTGGTCGCCGGTGTGTGCGCCCGCACCTCGCCTGCCGACCGGTACGAGAAGGTGCTCGCCCTCTCGGAGTTCGGGATCACCGAGGCCTGGCACGTACGCCGCCACCTGGGCATCGAGGGTCCCGCGCTGGACAGCCTGGAGCGGGTCCGCGACAAGGTGCGGATGAAGGAGGCGCTGGTCGGCTCCGGGCTGCGCCACCCGCGGTTCGTCTCCGACCCCGCACCGTGCCGGCCGCTGCCCTGGGAAGGCCCCACGGTCCTCAAGCCGCGGCAGGGAGCCTCCAGCGAGGACGTCACGATCCACGAGACGGCCCGTGCGGCCCTCAGCGCCTACCACCGGCTGCCGGACCGGGAGATGTTCCAGCTCGAGGAGTACATCGACGGCGACATCCTGCACGCCGACGGTCTGGTGGCGGACGGCCGGCTCGTCGACCTCGCGGTCAGCCGCTACGTCAACAAGCCGGTCGAGTACGCCTCCGGGGTGCCGCTCGGCTCGCACCAGGAGCCGTGCACACCGGCCCACCGGGCCCTCGCCGCGCAGGTGGTGGCGGCGCTCGGCATCGAGGAGGGCAGCCTCCACCTGGAGTTCTTCGAGACCCCCGAGGGCGAGCTGGTCTTCCTGGAGGTCGCCAACCGGGTCGGCGGAGCAGCCGTCGTCACGACGCACGAGCTCCACACGGGGGTGCACCTGCCCTCGCACGAGATCGCCGTCCGGCTCGGCCTGGAACGGCCGGCGACCGAGCCGCCCACCGGTCGGCACCACGGCTGGCTCGCCTTCCCCGGCCACCACCTGGCCGAGGACGGGGTACGGGAGACCGAGGTGCCGCAGTGGGTGCGCGCGCATCCCTGTGTCGACCGGATCCACACCCTGGCGCCGGAACAGCTGACGCCCCGCCACATCACCTACCAGGAGTGGGAGGTGCCGGTCTTCATCGAGGCCTCCGACCCCGACCCGGCACGGTTGCGCCGTTTCCTTCAGGATTGCACCCGCGCCGTGTCCGTCACGACCCGGCCGACGAAGACCGTCTCGAAGACCGGGACGAAGACCGATTCGACCAGGGAGCCGGCGGCATGAGCAACTCGAACCCCGTACGCATCGCACGGGCCGTACAGCAGAAGCGGCGCCCCGACGGGATGCCGGTGCCCGAGGACTTCGCCGAGGTCGAGCTGGTCCTGCCGCCCCTGGAGAGCGGCACGGCGCTGGTGGAGAACCTCTGGCTGTCCGTGGACCCGTACATGCGCGAGTGCATGGACGGGGACTGGGAGCTGGACACCCCGCTGGAGGGGCGCTCCATCGGCCGGGTCGTCGAGTCCCTGAGCCCCGAACTCCCCGTCGGCTCCCTGGTGTTCCACCGGGACGGCTGGCGCACCCACGCGGTCGTGGCCGCCGACGAGGTCAGGGTGCTCCCCCGGTACGAGGGCATCGCGCCCGAGTCGTTCCTCGGACTGCTCGGCGGCACCGGCCTGACCGCCTACGTGGCCCTGACCCGGATCGCCCGACTCCGCGCGGGCGAGACGGTCTTCATCTCGGCGGCGGCCGGCGGCGTGGGGACGGCGGCCGGCCAGCTGGCCCGGCTGCTCGGCGCGGGCCGCGTCGTGGGCAGTGCCGGATCGCCGGCCAAGGTGCGCCTGCTCACCGAGGAGCTGGGCCTCGACGCCGCGTTCGACTACCGGGCGGGCCCCTCCCTCGACGCGCAGCTGGCCGAGGCGGCGCCGGACGGGATCGACGTCTGCGTCGACAACGTCGGCGGTACGCACATGGAGGCCGCCATCGGCGCGCTGCGCGAGTTCGGCCGGATCGCCTGGTGCGGCGCCATCGCGCAGTACAACACGGGGACCGCCCCGGCGGCCCCGCGCAACCTCTTCGACCTGGTGGAGAAGAGCAGCCGACTGGAGGGCTTCCTCGTCGCCAACCATCGTGACGTGCAAGGGGAGTTGGAGGAGTTCCTGGTGCCGCACCTGCGCGCGGGGACGGTCTCCGACCGGCTCGGCGTGACGGACGGCTTCGACCGGATCGTGGACGCCTTCCTCGGGATGCTGCGCGGTGAGAACACCGGCAAGTCGGTCGTACGGCTGACTCCCCAGGGTTGATCGAGGCCGCACGGAGTGGCCGTGGAAGAGCCGCACGGAGTGGCCACGGAAGAAATGAGACAAGCGGCATGCCCACCTTCGCCGCGGGACTGCACCTCCACGTCGTCTCCCTCGGCCACACCCACCGGATCTGCGCCGTATGGAGAGTCGTCGCATGGCGCGTCGGCAGCCCGCTCGGAGCCCCCGCCGACGATCCGCCCTGCGCGTTCTCCGGAGCTCTGCTGCTGCCCCGCCGGGGGGCGGAGCAGCGGTGGGCCGTGGAGACCGCGGTCGCCACGCTGGACGAGGGCGACGCGGGCGACGGTCCCGTCTGCGTGGATCTGACCACGACGGCCGAGGGCATCGAACCCGGCGCCGTACGGCCGGGCCTGTGCCGGTCCGAGGAGCTGCTCGAACTGGCCCGCGCCGCCACCGGCGACGGACAGCGGGAATGGGCCGACCTTGCCCGCGACGCCCCCGCCGCGTTCCACGCCCGGGCGGCCGATCCCTACCCCCTGCAGCGGCACGCCGCGGCGGTGACCCTGCGCAGCCCGGACGGTCCCGGATCCCCGGACCGCCGCGTACGGCTGCTGCACCGCCGGCCGCAGGACGTACTGCGCGGCTACACGACGGCTCTGCTCGCCAATGCCGCGAGCGATGCGACAACCCCCGACGCCACCCGCCCCAGGAGACCGTGATGCGCTTTCCCGCAGAGCTGAGAGCAGAGCCGAGAGAAACGTCCCTGCAGCCGGTCGGCACCCCGCTGGAGCACTACTTCTCCGACAGCGCCCGGCGGATGGTGCCCTCCGAGGTGCGGTCGCTGTTCGCCGTCGCCGACCGGCCGGAGGTGGTCTCGCTGGCCGGCGGCATGCCGAACGCCGCGGCCCTCCAGTACGGCTCCGCCCAGGGCGACCCCGGGCTCCGGGAGCGGATCTGCGGGGTCATGGCGAGCGCCGGGATCTCCGCCCGCCCGGACGAGGTCCTGGTCACGGTGGGTTCCCAGCAGGCCCTGGACCTGGTGGCCCGGGTCCTGCTCGACCCCGGCGACACCGTCGTCGCGGAGGGCCCCACCTACGTCACGGCGCTCGGCACCTTCGCCGCGGCGCAGGCCGAGGTCGTCCAGGTCGGCATGGACCGGGCCGGCGTGATCCCGGACGAACTGGCCGCCGCCTTCGCCCGGTCGGCGGCGGAGGGGCGCCCCGCGAAGCTCTTCTACACGATCCCCACCTTCCAGAACCCGACGGGCGTGACCCTCTCCGCGGGCAGGCGGCGGCAGATCCTGGACATCTGCCGGGCCGCCGGGGTCCTCATCGTGGAGGACGACCCCTACGGCCTGCTCCACTACGGGGGCGGACCGTCCCGGGCGCTGTGCGCCGACGACCCGGAACGGGTCGTGTACCTGGGCTCGTTCTCCAAGATCCTGGCCCCCGGCCTGCGGATCGGCTGGGCGCACGCCCCGGCCGTCCTGACGCGCAAACTCGTGCTCGCCGCCGAGAGCGCGATGCTCTCCCACTCGGCCCTCGCCCAGCTGACGGTGGACCGCTACCTGTGCACCCAGCCCTGGCAGGAGCGGCTCGCATCGGTACGCACGAGCTACCGCGAGCGGCGCGACGCCATGCTGCGCGCGCTGTCCGCGTACATGCCCGCAGGCGTGTCGTGGACCGTCCCCGACGGCGGCTTCTTCGTCTGGGTGACGCTCCCCGAGGGCATCGACGCCCGGGTGCTGCTGCCCCGCGCGCTGGCCGCGGGAGTCGCCTTCGTCCCCGGGACCGGCTTCTACGCCGACGGCCGGGGCACCCGGAACGCCCGCCTCTCCTTCTCCTACCCCCTGCCGGAAGAGATCGACCTCGGCGTACGCCGGCTCGCCGCCGTGATCGCCGAGTGGCGGTGAACCCCCGGCACCGACGTGAACCTCAGCGCTGACCGCCCGACCGCCTGACCGCCCGACCGCCCAACCCAAGGACTCCCTCATGAGGCACTACCCCACCGATCTCCTCCTGGCGGTCGAACACGTCGAGAGCTCCCTCCGGAGCGGCCAACTCACCGACTTGCACGCCGGGTTGACGGAGGCCGGCATCTCCGACCCGCTCGCGCGCTTCGACGGCGACCGGCTCTTCGAGGGCCTGGACCGCCTGCTGGGCGGCGTCAGCCAGTACCCGTTCCAACCGCTGTACGACAGCAACGAGGTGGTGGAGACGGGCCCGGTGGGAACCGTCGTCCTCGACGACCCGGCCGCCGGGTCGGCCGATCCGACCACCGGGTCGGCCGACGCGACGCTGCGCGCCCTGCTGCTCGCCTGGGCCCTGGGCAACCGGGTGGTCGTCCGCTCCGCGCGGCCGGGGCTGTGGACCTCGGTCATGGACGCGCTACGCCAGGCGGACATACCGCTGCCCGAGGGAGAGGTGACCGCCCCCGGCACGCAGGTGCCCGGGACCCTCGTACAGGCCCCCGCCCTGCCCTCGGAAGGGAACCTCACGCTCGACTGCCAGGCCCCCTGGGCACACAGCCTGCTGCGGCGCGAGCACCGGCCCGGTGTCTCGCTCGCCCGGGCCCGCAGCGAGGACGCGGCGGCCTACGAGGGCAGGATGGCCGCGAAGCTGCGCTACCTCGTCGCCCGCGCCCGCCGCACACCCCACTACGCGGCGCTGCCCACGGTGGCCGGCCCGGCCGGCCTCACCCGGTTCCCCGTCCTCGACAAGCCCACCCTCGAAGCCCGCTCGCTGCCCGCGAGCCGGGATCTGTGCAGCGGCGGGATGCCCACCGGCGAGGTCCTGCGCTCCGGAGCGACCAGCGGCAGCCCCCGCTACATCGTGTACGCGCGCGGCGACTGGGACAACATGGTCCGCGAGGCCGTGCCGGTGCTCTACGACCTCGGTGTCGAGCCGGGTGACCGGATCGTCAACACGCTCTTCGGCGGCGGCATGTACGGCGGCCTGACCACCACGTTCAGCGAGTTCTCCCGCATGCCGGTGGAGTGCTACTCGACCGGCCAGTTCGTGACCGTGGACGACCTGCTGATGCTCGTGGACAGCTTCCGCGCCAATGTCGTCCTCGGCATGCCGGCCCTGCTCCTGCCGCTGCTGCGCGATGCCAAGCAGCGCCACCCCGGCCTGCGCCTGGAGAAGGTGATCTACGGCGGCACCCCCATGACGGAGACCGACAAGGAGTGGCTGCGTACGGAGCTGGGGGTACGGGTGGTCTCCAGCATCCTCGCCGCCAACGACGGCGCCCAGCTCGGCCACCAGTGCGCGGCGCTCGGCGGGACGCTCCACCACGTCAACGACGACTACAACCTCATCGAGGTCGTGGACGACCAGGGCACGCCGGTCGCGGAAGGAGAGGTCGGCGAACTGCTCGTCACCTGCCTGCAGAAGTTCGAGGGGCCGCTGGTGCGCTACCGCATCGGTGACATGGGACGGATCTTCCACCACACCTGCGCCTGCGGGGTCTCCGGCAAGGTCCTGGAGTACCTGGGCCGCTCGGACGGGCTGATCCGCTTCAAGGGCGAGACCGTCCTCTACAACGAGATATACGACGTGCTCGCCGCCCTCCAGGTCTCCCAGCTCCAGGTCGAGGTCTCCTCGGAGAGCAGCAAGGAGTGCCTCACGATCCGTACGGAGTCCCCCCGCCCGCTGGGCGCCGACGAGGTGCGCTCGTTGCTGACCTCCAGGTTCGACGTGCTGGGCGACTACCAGGACTTCGACGCCGCCCTCGATCTGTACGAGCTCAGGGTCGAGTGCCACGCGGAGGGCGAACTGCCCCGCAACGCCGTCAGCGGCAAGGTCAAGACCGTCATCGACCGCCGGCTGGAGGTGACGGTCTGATGTTCCGCGACCCGGTGGCCCGCACCATGCTCGGCGTCATCTCCCTCTCCAGCGTCGGCGTGGGCATCCACACCCTGGCGATGGGTCAGCTGCTCTACACCCGCACGGGCAGCCCGGCCGCCTTCGCCCTCATCCTCACCCTCCAAGGCGTGGCGGCCTTCTGCGTCCTGCCGGTGTGCGGGCCGCTCGTGGACATGGTCAGCTCCAAGTGGGTGTACGTGGCCTGCGGCATCGGCCGCGCCGTCACCGTCCTCCTGATCGTCCTGCTGGCGTCGATGCCCGGAGACGGCGCCGTGCCCTGGATGGTGGCGGTGGCCGTACTCCTCGCCGTCTTCGACAACGTCGAGCGATCGGCCCTGTTCAAGCTCACCGCGCACCATGTGGACCAGACCCACATCACCCGGTTCAACAGCCTGATCGGGGTGGCGTTCCAGGCGGGGGCGCTCAGCGGCATGGCCCTGCTCGGCCTGATCCTGACCTGGGGCACCGCCCAGCAGGCACTGCTCGTGGACGCCACGATGGCGCTGGGCTGCGCGCTGGTGGTGAGCCGTATGCGCCTCACCGGAGCCGAGAGCACCTCACCGCTGTCGGCCCGGACGCTGGGCACGGCGGTGGCGGGCACGGTCGGCGAGTGGCGGCTCATGCTGCGCCGCTACCGGGGCGACAAGATCGTCTTCCTGCTGATCGCCCTGTGCGCCGGGGACTTCGTCTTCGCCCACGGCCTGAGCACCCTGGTGGTCCCGCTGGCCGACAACTCCCAGGGCGGGCAGGGCTGGTACATCGCCGCCCTGGAAGCCACCTTCGCGGTGGGCATGATCAGTGCCTCGGTCTTCACCGACCGGCTGGTCTCCCAGCGGCTGCTGCCGCTGTGGCTGCTCTGCCAGGCCGGCGCGGCCGCCGCGCTCGCGCTCGGCGGGTCGAGCGCGGTGCACTTCGCCGCCTTCTTCCTGGCCGGCTTCGCCAACCTGAACAGCCTCACGTGGCTGCTCACGACCCTCCAGCAGAGGGCCGACGAAGGCGACAAGGGCAAGATGGCCTCGCTCCGGCTGCTCTCCATCGGCCTGGGTACGGCCGTCCTGATGCCGCTGGTCGGCCGCTCCGCGGCCGCCTCCCTCGGAGCGGGCTTCTGGAGCCTCGCGGCCGCCATGCTCCTCTTCGCCCTGGCCGCCGCCTGGGCGGCCCGCGCCTATCGAAAGCCCGCCGAAACGACGAAGATCCCGTCCGATCTTTCGACCGGACGGGATCTCGTTGACGCTGGTGGACCTGTGGGGATTTGAACCCCAGACCCCCTCGATGCGAACGAGGTGCGCTACCAGACTGCGCCACAGGCCCTTGCGACGTGTGAAACATTAGCATCCCGATCGGGGTGCATGGAAATCCGTTCCCCCGCAGGTCAGCCGCGGGCTCCGGAGAGCCCGCGGCCGACGGTCACTCGTTGGCCGCGCGGGGGCGGTCGTCGTCCGCGTACTGGTCGAAGAGCGGGGTGCGGCCGTGGTCGCGGCGGCCCCGGCCCGGGTTCGTGCGCTGCCGCGGCGCCGGGTTCGGGGTCACGGCCGGGGACGGTGCCGGGGCGGCCGGCGGGGTCGCCTCCGTGGCCGCCGTCGAGGAGCGGGCCGAGCTCCAGGTCTCCGGGTCGGTGATGTCGATGCCGCTCGTGGCGCGCGGGGCGACCGGGGCGGTGACGTACGTGGGCAGCGGGACCGGGACCGGTTCCCAGCTGTCGCCGCGGGCCGGGCCGCGCTCGCGCTGCTGGTCCACCCACTCCGCGTGGTCCGTCTGCTCGACGAGCGCGCGGCGGTCGGCCTCCTGCGGGGAGACCTCGGGGGCCGGTTCGGGTTCGGGGCGGGCCGGTTCCTCCTCCGGCTCGGCGGGCGCGGCCTGGCGGCGCGGGCGGTTCTCCCGCAGCCGGGCCGCCGCCGCCTCGGCGCGCCGACGGTCCATCACGTACACGAAGCGGCGCCGCTCGGTCGTCCGCAGATGCACGATGTACGCGCTCAGCAGGGCTGCCGGGACGGCCGGCGCCCACAGGAACGCCAGGCCACCGACCGCGGCGACGACCGCGCCGAGCGTGAACGCGAGGAAGAGGACGACCGTGGTCCGACGGCGCCGGGCGAGCACCTTGCCGCGGCGGGCCCGCTCCACGGCCGCCTTGGAGGGCGGCCGGCGTACGGGGGCCCGTACGGGAGCCCGGCCGGACACCCGTACGGGTTCGGGCTCCGGCTCCGGGACCTCCAGGCGGGCTTCCGTCCTGGCCGCGGGCGCGGAAAAGGCCCGGACGTCGACCGAGCTCAAATGCTCGGTCTCGGCGTCCGGGTCCGCGTCGGGTTCCCGGTCCTTCAGCTCCTTGGCGTACCGGCGCTCCATTCCCGCCCGTCCGGACAGCAGCCGGATGGCGGTGCTGAAGCGTTCCGTCGGACGGGCCTCGTTGAGCTCGTCCTGCCTGCGGAGCCACATCGGCACCAAGTAGGCGGCCCAGGCCCCGACGATGACTGCGTAGATGAGGCCGCTGCTGCTCACGCCTCACACCGTAGAGGGGTTCCGATACGGGCATCGGCCAATTGGCCCGGTGTGTCGCACGATCTGGCTGATATCACTGAACTTTTTTGTGATTGTTCAGATCGATTGGTGGTCAACTGCTGATTGAATTCGAACATTTATTTCATTGGGCGGGATGGGAAGGACGTGCCTGGTGCCAGCGCCGCACCAGCCCGCCGGGGACTTCCTCGGCCGTCAGCGCGAAGACGAGATGGTCCCGCCAGGCCCCGTCGATGTGGAGGTAGCGCGGGCGGAGCCCCTCCTCCCGGAATCCCAATTTCTCCACGACCCGGCGCGACGGAACGTTCTCCGGGCGAATGCAGACCTCGATCCGGTGCAGCCCTACCGTACGGAAGCAGTGGTCGGTCACGAGCGCGACCGCCGTCGGCATGACGCCCCGGCCCGCCACCGCGCTGTCCACCCAGTACCCCACATGGCCCGAGCACATCGAGCCCCAGGTGATCCCCGCCACCGTCAGCTGACCGACCAGTTCTCCCCGGTACTCGATCACGAACGGCAGCATCCGGCCGGCGTTCGCCTCGCCGCGCAGATGGCGGACCATCTGCCGGTACGTCGGCCGCTGCGCGACCGGGGCGCCCGGCGCCGCCGGCGGGATCGTCGCCTCCCAGGGGCGCAGCCAGTCCCGGTTGCGCCGGTTCACCTCGCGCCAGGCCCGCTGATCCCGCAGCTTTATCGGCCGCAGCACGACATCGCCGTCGGCGAGGACCACGGGCCAGGTCGGGATCATGACGGTCTCGGGTGGTCGCCGCCGCGGATCTGGTCGACGGCGTGGACGAGGAGCGGCTCCAGTACGGCGAGGCCGTCACGGACCCCGCCCGAGGAACCCGGCAGGTTCACGATCAGCGTCCCGCGCGCGACCCCGGCCAGGCCGCGCGAGAGCGCCGCCGTCGGCACCTTCTCCCGGCCGTACGCGCGGATCGCCTCGGGGATGCCGGGGATCTCGCGGTCGAGGACCCGGCCTGTGACCTCGGGGGTCTCGTCGGTCGGCGAGATGCCGGTGCCGCCGGTGGTGAGGATGACGTCGTACCCGGCCTCGATCCCGGCCCGCAGCGCCGCCTCGACGGGCGCGCCGTCCGGCACGACCTGCGGTCCGTCGACCGCGAAGCCCAGCCGCGTCAGGCCCTCGGCGATCAGCGGGCCGCCCTTGTCCTCGTACACGCCGGCCGCGGCGCGGTTGGAGGCGGTGACGACGAGCGCGGAGTACGCGGAGAGGAGGGCGCTGCCCGTGGCGGCGCCGACGGCGCCGGGCGCGGTCTCGTCCGCCGGGGCCGTGGCCCCGGCCGCGTGTGCGTCGTGCCCGTGCGTCTCGCCCACCCGTCCGGCCCGCGCCTGCGCGTGGAGCCCGGCCGTCGCTGTGGCTGTGGCCGTGGATGTGGCTGTGGCGTCCGTCGTCGTCATGACTCGGTCGTCCTCGTCCACGTGCCCGACTTGCCGCCGGTCTTCTCCTCCACCCGTACGTCGGAGATGACCGCGCCCTTGTCGACCGCCTTGATCATGTCGACCACCGTCAGCGCCGCCACCGAGACCGCCGTCAGGGCCTCCATCTCGACGCCGGTGCGGTCCGTCGTCTTCACGGTCGCCAGGATCTCCACGGCGTCGTCCGCGACCGTGAGGTCCAGCGTCACGCCCGAGACCGCCAGCGGGTGGCAGAGCGGGATCAGGTCCGGGGTCTTCTTGGCGCCCATGATCCCGGCGATCCGGGCGGTGGCGAGCGCGTCGCCCTTCGGGACGCCCTCGCCCCGCAGCAGCTCGATCACGCGCGGCGAGACGAGGACGCGGCCACTGGCGCGCGCGGTCCGCGCCGTGACGTCCTTCGCGGAGACGTCGACCATGCGGGCCGCACCCGCCTCGTCGATGTGGGTGAGTCCTTGCTGCGTGCTCATGGCCGTGACACTCCCGGTCGCTGTGTGGGACGCCACGGTACCGCCACCAGGACCTCCTCAGCCGAGGAGGACCACGTCCAGGTCGGCGCCGGGCGCCACCTCCATACTCTCCTCCGGTACGACGAGCAGCGCGTTGGCGTGCGCGAGCGCGGCGATCAGGTGCGAGCCCGCTCCGCCCACCGGAGTGACGGTGCCGGACCCGGCGTCGTACGTGCCGCGCAGGAACTGGCGGCGGCCGGCCGGGGACGTCAGCGCCTTGTCGGCGGCCAGCGTGGCCCGCACCGTCGGCCGGTGGAGGTCGTGCAGGCCCATCAGGGCCCGGATCGCGGGGCGGACGAACAGCTCGAAGGAGACGTACGAGGAGACCGGGTTCCCCGGCAGGGCGAGCAGCGGCGTGTGCTCCGGACCGATCGTCCCGAACCCCTGCGGCTTGCCCGGCTGCATGGCCAGCTTGCGGAAGTCGACCTGCCCCTCGAACTGCCCCTCCGCCGTCAGCGCCTCCTTGACCACGTCGTACGCGCCCACGCTGACGCCGCCGGTGGTGACCAGCAGGTCGGCGCGGATCAGCTGGTCCTCGATGGTGGCGCGCAGCGTGTCGGCCTCGTCGGTGACGGCGCCGACCCGGTACGCGATGGCTCCGGCGTCGCGCGCGGCGGCGGCCAGCGCGAAGCTGTTGGAGTCGTAGATCTGGCCCTCGCCCAACTCCTCGCCGGGCTGCGCCAGTTCGCTGCCCGTCGAGATCACGACGACCCGCGGGCGGGGACGCACGCGCACGGTGGCGCGGCCGATGGCGGCAAGGAGGCCGATCTGCGGCGGCCCGAGGACCGTGCCCGCCTCCAGGGCCAGGTCGCCGGCCTGGACGTCGCTGCCGCGCGCGCGGACGTGCGCGCGGGCCTCGGCGGACCGGTGGACGCGGACCTCGCCGCCCGCGCCCTCGGGGGCGGCGCTGGCGGCGCGCATCCCGCTCGCCGCTCCCCCGCCCGTACCGCCGTCGGTCCACTCGACCGGCACCACGGCCTCGGCGCCGGGCGGCAGCGGGGCGCCGGTCATGATCCGGGCGGCCTCGCCGGGGCCGACGGTCGGCAGGCCGCCGGCCCCGGCCGCCACGTCACCGATGACGGTCAGGACCGCCGGGAACTCCTCGGTGGCACCGGCGACATCGGCGACCCGCACCGCGTAGCCGTCCATGGAGCTGTTGTCGAAGGGGGGCAGCGCGACCGGCACCGTGACGTCCTCGACGAGGACGCAGCCCTGGGCGTCGGGGAGTTGCAGCTCGATCGGTTCGAGCGGGGTGACCGCCCCGAGGATGTCCGCCAGGTGCTCGTCCACCGACCACAGGCCACGGGACGGCCCGGCGCAGGGATCACCCGACGTGTCGCCGACCGCCTCCGTGGTCGAGGCCTCGTCGGCCGCCGGATCCCCTGGCACCGGTGCCGTGCTGCTGCTCAAGGTGCTACATCTCCTCGCTGACGTACTTGCGGAGCCAGGTCCGGAAGTCCGGTCCCAGGTCTTCACGTTCGCACGCCAGTCTGACAATGGCACGCAGATAGTCGCCACGGTCACCGGTGTCATAGCGCCGGCCCTTGAAGACGACGCCGTGCACCGGGCCGCCGATCTTCTCGTCCTGCGAGAGTTTCTGCAGGGCATCGGTCAGCTGGATCTCGTTGCCCCGGCCCGGCTCGGTCTCACGCAGTATCCCGAAGATGGCCGGATCCAGTACGTAACGGCCGATGATCGCGTAGTTGCTCGGCGCCTCGTCCACGTCCGGCTTCTCGACGAGGTCCGTCACCTTCACGACGTCGGAGTCGGCCGTCCCCTCGACCGCCGCACAGCCGTAGAGGTGGATCTGCGAGGGCTCGACCTCCATGAGTGCGATCACGCTGCCGCCCTCGCGCTCCTGGACGTCCACCATCCGGGAAAGCAGCGGATCGCGCGGGTCGATCAGGTCGTCGCCGAGCAGCACGGCGAAGGGCTGGTCGCCGACGTGCGGGGCCGCGCAGAGCACGGCGTGCCCGAGGCCGCGCGGGGCGCCCTGGCGCACGTAGTGCATGGTGGCGAGGTCGCTCGACTCCTGCACCTTGGAGAGGCGTTTCTCGTCGCCCTTGCGGGCCAGCGCCTCCTCCAGCTCGTAGTTCCGGTCGAAGTGGTCCTCCAGGGGACGCTTGTTACGACCGGTGATCATGAGGACGTCCGAGAGTCCGGCCGCGACGGCTTCCTCGACGACGTACTGGATCGCGGGCTTGTCGACGACCGGCAGCATTTCCTTCGGGGTGGCCTTGGTGGCCGGGAGGAAGCGCGTGCCGAGACCGGCGGCCGGGATGACAGCCTTGCTGATCCTGGGAGGCGACTGAGTCATGCGGAGCACCATAGCCGTTCGGAATGAGACGAAGATGGGGCTCCGATTAACTTTCTGTGCATAAAGACACTTACGAGAGGTTCGTGAAGCCACGTGATGACCCGATGATGACCGACATGCCCGAAAAAGCCGTCTTGCGCGGCCAACTCCTGGCCCTCCGCGCCCAGCTGACCAGCCATGATGTCGAATCCGCCGGCGAGCTGCTCGCGCGGGGTGCGCGGGAGCTCCCCGAGCTGGCGACGGCGGCCACCGTCGCCGCCTATGTGTCCGTGGGCCGCGAACCGGGCACGCGCGCGTTGCTGGACGTTCTGCGTGCCCGGGGCGTCCGCGTCCTGCTGCCGGTCCTGCTGCCCGACAACGACCTCGACTGGGCCGCGTACGAGGGCTCCGAGCAGCTGGCGAAGGCGGGCCGGGGCCTGCTGGAACCGACCGGTCCGCGGCTCGGCCCGGAGGCCGTGTGCGCGGCGGACGTGGTCCTGCTGCCCGGGCTCGCCGTCGACGAGCGCGGGATGCGGCTCGGCCGGGGCGGCGGCTCGTACGACCGCGTCCTTGCCCGGCTCGCCCGGGCGGGCGCGGACCCCGCCCTCGTCGTCCTCCTGTACGCGAACGAGGTGGTCGCCCGGGTCCCGGAGGAACCGCACGACCACCCCGTGCACGCGGTGGTGACCCCGGAGGGGGTCATCCGTTTCGCCCCGTAGCTACGGCTTCAGGACCAGCGTGTCCTTCGTCGAGGCGTCGACCGCCGCCTTGCCGAAGGACCAGTCGAGCAGCTCGCCCTTGACCCACTTGTCGGTCTGGTCGGTGTAGTTGTCGTGGTACGCGTGCCCCGAGGCGCCGGACAGGTTGATCCAGCGGGACCGGTCCCAGTCGCCGACGTTCACGACCATCCGCATCGACGGCACCCAGATGACCTCGTAGCCGCCGGCCGCGTTCCAGCCGGTCGCGTTCACCGCCGCCTCGCCGCCGCCCAGGTTCCACGGGCCGCGGTTGAGCAGGGACTGGACGAAGCCCGGTCCCGCGGTGCCGAGGGTCTGGTTCTGCAGGGTCAGCTGGTGCAGCCGGCCCCAGCTCCAGGTGGAGACGTCCTTGCCGAGCTTGGCGGTCAGCTCCCAGCGGGCGTCCTCCATGGCGCGCGCGAGCAGCTGGTCACGGGTCTCGGTGGCCTGGTCCGTGCGGTTGGCCTCGGTCTTCCACCACTCGCTGTTCTCCTGCTTGAGGAGCGGGCGGACCACCTCGTACCAGCGGTCGCCGCCGTCCGGCTGCGCCGTGTCCGCGTCGCGCTCGCCGCACTCCCGGACCCGCTTGTTCTGCTCGTCCACCGGGAGGCCGGTGAGGTCCGCCGGGCGGACGCTGATGCAGTCGCCCTCGGCCCGCAGCTCCTTGGGCAGCTTGTCGCCGAAGGCGAGCTTGAGGACGTTGCGCCAGACCGCGTTGAAGTACGCGGCGGCGGCCGAGTCGGGCTCCTGGGTGTAGTCCCAGCCCTCGAGCAGCTTCTGCGCCTCGCGGACGTACGGGTCCGAGATGTCGATCTTCAGCAGGAGCGGGTTGAGCAGGGTCGCGATCTCGCTGCGGTTGTCCATCTGCATGGTCCGCATGTCGTCGGGCGAGACCTTCCCGCCGTCCTTGATCTTCGACTCGACGAGGTCGTTGATCCGCTGGCTGCGGGAGCCGTATCCCCAGTCCTCCGTAAGGAGGTAGGGGTACTTGTCCCTGTCGACGACCGCCTGGTTGGCGGTGACGATGTAGCCGCGGGAGGGGTTCAGCTCGTACGGCAGCTCGTCGTACGGGATGTAGCCCTTCCACTTGTACGAGGAGTCCCAGCCGGGCGCCGGTACCGTGCCGTCGCCCTTGGCGCGCTCCGGGATCCTGCCGGGCGCCTGGTAACCGATGTTCTCGGCGTCGGCGTAGATCAGGTTCTGGGAGGGGACCTCGAAGTTCTTGGCCGCGGCGCGGAACTGCTTGAAGTTCTTGGCGCGGTTGAGCTCGAAGATCGCGTCCATGGATCTGCCGGGCTGCAGCGCGGTCCACTGGAGGGAGACGGCGTAGCCGGTGCCGCGGTCCGGGGCGGCGTTGCCGACGGGGGCCTTCTGGCCGACCTTCTCCAGTTCGGAGGAGCGGTCGGAGACCAGTGGGCCGTGCTCGGTCGAGCGGACGGTGATCTTCCGGTCGCCGCCGCCCGCGACCTTGATGGTCTCCTCGCGGGTCCTGAACGGCTTGACCTTGCCGTCCACGACGTAGCCCTCGTCCGAGACCTTCTCCAGGTACAGGTCGGTGACGTCGGCGCCGAGGTTGGTGAGGCCCCAGGCGACGGTGTCGTTGTGGCCGATGATCACGCCGGGCGTACCGGAGAAGGTGTAGCCCGAGACGTCGTAGCGGCAGGTGGCCGAGACGGAGCGGCAGTGCAGGCCCATCTGGTACCAGAGGGACGGCAGCATCGGCGCGAGGTGCGGGTCGTTGGCGAGCAGCGGCTTGCCGGAGGTCGTGTACTTCCCGGAGACGACCCACGAGTTCGAGCCGATGCCGTTGCCGTTCGGGCCGAGCAGGGCCGGGATCTCGTCGAGCGTGTTCGAGAGCGCGCCCAGCTGGGTCTGCGCGCCCCGCAGCGCGTCGCCCGAACCACTGCCGTCACCGTCGTCGTGCTTCGACGCCGTGGCCTTCGGGTCGAACTTCCCGGCCCCCTTGTCGACCGCGCCGTTCTGCATGATCGGCTGGTGCAGGTCGGTCGGGTACCCCGGGTACAGCTGCTTGATCTGCGCCGGGCTCAGCCGGCTCGTCATCAGGGAGCGGTCGATCTCGTCCTGCATGTTGCCGCGCAGGTCCCACGCCATCGCCTTGAGCCATGCCACCGAGTCGACGGGGCTCCAGGGCTCGATCTCGTAGTCGTTCGTGAAGGCGAGCGCCGCGTACTCGACGGAGACGTCGGAGGCGTCCCGGCCCTTGAGATAGGCGTTGACACCCTCGGCATACGCCTGGAGGTTCTTCTTCGTGTCCGCCGACAGGACCTTGTCGTACTCCTGCTGCGCGACCTGGCGCCAGCCAAGCGTGCGCAGGAACGCGTCGGTGTCGACCTGGCTCTTGCCGAACATCTCGGAGAGGCGGCCGGCCGTCATGTGACGGCGTACGTCCATCTCGTAGAAGCGGTCCTGCGCCTGGACGTAGCCCTGCGCGCGGAAGAGGTCGGCCTCGGTGTCGGCGTAGATCTGCGGGATCCCGTAGGCGTCGCGCTTCACCTCGACCTCGCCGGAGAGGCTGTCGAGCCGGATATCGCCCGTCGTCTGCGGGAACGAGCCGCGGACGGTGCTGACGCCCCAGTACCCGCCGTAGCCCGCGCCCGCGACCAGCGCGAGGACCAGGACGAGGACGATCAGGCGGGCTCGCCGCCCCTTCTTCTTGGCGGGGGGCGCGGTCGTGTTGGAGGGCATCGCTGTCCTTCGAGGGGCAGGGTGGTCCTGGAGTACGGGAGCAACCTTAGGCGCAGCGTCCGAGCGGCCGGGACGCGGTGTCCCAAGGAGGCCTTGAGGAAGGTCTGGAGCGAGGTCTTGAGGAAGGTCTGGAGGAAGGGCCGCCAAGATCGCACTGGCGATCGAGGGGGCGCAAGGGGGGCATCAAGAAAGCGTTAAAGATTAGGTAAGGTAACGAAGTACCGGCTGCTGGAGGAACGATCCGGCCGCACGTGAGGGGAAGGATCGGCCACTGACTGTCCAAGAGCTCAACGAACTCCTGCTCATCTGCTCCCTCGTCCTGCTCATCGCCGTCGCGGCGGTGCGGATCTCGTCCCGCAGCGGGCTCCCCAGCCTGCTCCTGTACCTCGGGATCGGGGTCGCCATAGGGCAGGACGGGATCGGCAACGTCGCCTTCGACAACGCCGAACTGACGCAGGTGATCGGCTATGCCGCACTGGTGGTGATCCTGGCCGAGGGTGGCCTGGGCACCAAGTGGAAGGAGATCAAACCCGCGTTGCCCGCGGCGGTCGTGCTGTCGACCGTCGGCGTCGCGGTGAGCGTGGGCATCACGGCGGCCGCCGCCCACTATCTGGTCGGCCTGGAGTGGCGGCAGGCGCTGATCATCGGCGCGGTCGTCTCGTCCACGGACGCCGCCGCCGTCTTCTCCGTCCTGCGCAAGGTCCCGCTGCCCGCACGCGTCACCGGTGTCCTGGAGGCCGAGTCCGGCTTCAACGACGCCCCGGTCGTCATCCTCGTCGTCGCGTTCTCGACGGTCGGTCCGGTCGACAGCTGGTACGTCCTGGTCGGCACCATCGCCATGGAGCTGGCCATCGGCGCCGCGATCGGCCTCGGGGTCGGCTTCCTCGGCGCCCTCGGCCTGCGCCACATCGCCCTGCCCGCCTCCGGCCTCTACCCGATCGCCGTCATGGCCATCGCGGTGGTGGCGTACGCGGCCGGCGCCCTGGCCCACGGCTCCGGCTTCCTCGCCGTCTACCTGGCCGCGATGGTCCTCGGCAACGCCAAGCTGCCGCACGCCCCGGCCAACCGAGGCTTCGCCGAGGGGCTCGGCTGGATCGCCCAGATCGGCATGTTCGTGCTGCTCGGGCTGCTCGTGACCCCGTCCAAGCTGGTCGACGACTTCTGGCCGGCGGTGATCATCGGCCTGGTCCTGACCATGGTGGCGCGGCCCATGGAGGTCTTCGTCAGCCTGCTGCCGTTCCGTATCCCCTGGCAGGAACAGGCCCTGATGTCCTGGGCCGGCCTGCGCGGAGCCGTCCCCATCATCCTGGCCACGATCCCGCTGGTGTCCGGGATCGAAGGCAGCGAACGCGTCTTCAACATCGTCTTCGTGCTCGTCGTCGTCTACACGCTGGTCCAGGGGCCGACGCTGCCCTGGCTCGCGCGGGCGCTGAAGCTGGGCGACTCCTCCGAGGCCGCCGACCTGGGCGTCGAGTCCGCCCCGCTGGAGCGGCTGCGCGGACACCTGCTGTCCGTCGCCATCCCGGACGGCTCGAAGATGCACGGCGTGGAGGTCGCCGAGCTGCGGCTGCCGGCCGGAGCGGCGGTCACCCTAGTCGTACGGGAGGAGAAGAGCTTCGTGCCCAGTCCGGCGACGGTGCTGCGGCGCGGGGACGAGCTGCTCGTCGTCGCGACCGATCCGGTACGGGACGCCACCGAGCGGCGGCTGCGGGCCGTCGGGCAGGGCGGCAAGCTGGCCGGCTGGCTCGGGACGGGCGGCGCGACGGCGGTCTCCGAGCCCAAGGGGCACGCGCACTGGCCGCATCTGCCCTTCACCAAGCGAACGTCCGGTTAATCACAGGCGTAGATTCGCGAGGAAGGGCGTTTTCCCAGGCGGGAGGACGCCCTTCCCTGTACCATGAAGGCACACTTGATCGAACCAACTCTGCCTGACGCAGAGCTGGCGCGACCGTATGGCGGCCGAGCAGCCCTCCGCAGGGGTCCGGTATCTACCGCAGTTCCGCGCAAGAGGACAGCTCTCGGCTACGCCCGCACCACCGTGCACGGGGCGCGCTACCAGGCGGCAGAAAGGCAAGGACCGTGGTGTCCACGGTCACTTCTGACGCGTCTGCGCAGACGGCGGGCAAGGGCGGGAAGCCCGGCAAGGCCCGCAAGCGCGCCGGATACGGGCAGCTCCTCCGTACCCCTGGAGCCCTGTCCTTCCTGCTCCCCGGCTTCGCCGCCCGGCAGCCGTTCGCGATGCTGACGATCGGCATCGTCCTGCTCGTCCAGCACACCACCGGCTCCTACGGCAGCGCCGGCGCCGTCGCCGCCGCCACCGGCGTCTCGATGGCGCTCTTCGCGCCGCAGAGCGGCAGGCTCGCCGACCGCTTCGGCCAGCGCGCCGTCCTGATCCCCGGCGTACTGATCCACTCCGTCGCCGTCTCCCTGCTCGTCGTGCTCGCGCTGGCCGGCGCCCCGATGTGGGCCCTGTTCCTCGCCGCCGTACCGGCCGGTGCCTCCGTCCCGCAGATCGGGCCGATGGTCCGCGCCCGCTGGGCGGCGAAGCTGGAGAACTCCCCGCTGATGCCGACGGCCGCGGCCTTCGAGTCCGTCACGGACGAGTTCACCTTCGTCGTCGGCCCGGTCCTCGCCACGGCGCTCAGCACCGGCGTGCACCCGGCGGCCGGCCTGATCGCCGAAGCGGCGCTGACCCTCTTCGGCGGCCTCTTCTTCGCCGCCCAGCGGCGCACCCAGCCCGCCTTCGGCCTGGTCGCGGCGGCCGCCGCCGAGCCGCACGCCTCCGCGCTCTCCATCCCCGGCGTCCGCGTCCTGGCCGTCGCCTTCCTGGGCATCGGCTCGGTCTTCGGCGGCATGCAGGTCTCGCTGACCGCGTTCTCCGAGGAGATCGGCAACCCCGGCGCCAACGGTCTGCTCTACGGGATCTTCGCCGCGGGCAACATGCTCGCGGGCATCGCGTGCGGCGCCATCGCCTGGAAGATCGGCCCGCGCAAGCGCCTGATCCTCGGGTACGCCGGACTGACCGTGGCCGCCTCGCTGCTCTGGTCCGCGCACTCCGTACTGCTGCTCGGCGCCCTGGGTCTGGTCGTGGGTCTGTGCATCGCCCCGGCCCTGATCACCGGCTACACCATCGTCGAGACCCTGGTCCCGGCCTCCGCCCGGACCGAGGCCTTCACCTGGCTCACCGGCGCCGTGGCACTGGGGCAGGCGGCGGCCGTGACGGTCGCCGGACAGCTCGCCGACGAGCACGGCGCGAGCACCGGATTCCTGGTGCCGCTGGTGGGCACGGCGCTCGCGCTCGCCACGCTCCTCGCGCTCCGCTCGCGCCTGACCCCCCGGCCTTCGGGGCGGGTCGCGGCACGTGGTATCGGTCACCGAGTGCCGGTGACGGTGGACTGAACCGGCGGAATACGTCACTATGGATCGTCGTTAGCACTCGATGAGTGTGAGTGCCAGGAGGAAGACAAGTGCCGACCTACCAGTACCAGTGCACCGAGTGCGGCGAGGGCCTCGAGGCGGTGCAGAAGTTCACCGATGACGCGCTGACCGAGTGCCCGAGCTGCAAGGGACGCCTGAAGAAGGTGTTCTCGGCGGTCGGCATCGTCTTCAAGGGTTCCGGCTTCTACCGGAACGACAGCCGCGGCTCGTCGAGCTCCAGCTCCCCCTCGTCGTCGAAGTCCGCCGCGGCGTCGACCTCGACGACCTCCTCGTCGTCGTCCTCGGACTCGAAGCCGGGCGCTTCGTCTTCGTCGGGTTCGACCTCGTCGTCGACTTCGAGCACGTCGAGCTCGTCGAGCTCCAGCTCGGCCGCCTGACGAAGACGCTCGATCCAAGTTCTTACGAAAGCCCTACCGCTGTGCGCGGTAGGGCTTTCGGCGTTTCGCGGGCCGTTAATGTGACCGCCATGGCGACCAAGGCATTTGCGGACATCGGTGTGATCGGCGGCTCGGGGCTCTACTCCTTCCTGGAGGACGTGGAGGAGGTGGCCGTGGAGACCCCGTACGGCAGCCCGAGCGATGTGCTCCTCCTCGGCGAGGTCGCGGGGCGGCGGGTCGCGTTCCTGCCCCGGCACGGCCGCGGCCACAGCCTGCCGCCGCACCGGATCAACTACCGCGCCAACCTGTGGGCGCTGCGCTCGGTGGGCGTACGGCAGGTGCTCGGGCCGTGCGCGGTGGGCGGACTGCGCGAGGAGTACGGGCCGGGGACCCTCGTCGTACCGGACCAGTTGGTCGACCGCACGAAGGCACGCGTGCAGACGTACTTCGACGGGGAGCCGCTGCCGGCGGCCTGGGGCGGGGCCGTGCCGAACGTCGTGCACACCACCTTCGCCGACCCGTACTGCCCCGACGGGCGCCGGGTGGCGCTGAAGGCGGCCCGGGGGAAGGGCTGGGACCCGGTGGACGGCGGCACGATGGTCGTCGTCGAGGGGCCGCGGTTCTCCACGCGCGCGGAGTCGCGCTGGCACGCGGCGGCCGGCTGGTCGGTGGTCGGCATGACCGGGCACCCGGAGGCGGTCCTCGCCCGCGAACTGGGGCTCTGCTACACCTCGCTCGCCCTTGTGACCGACCTGGACGCGGGCGCGGAGACGGGTGAGGGGGTCTCGCACACCGAGGTGCTGCGGGTGTTCGGCGAGAACGTGGGGCGGCTGCGGGAGGTGCTCTTCGACGCGGTGGGCGCGCTGCCGGACACGGCGGACCGGGACTGCCTGTGCACGCATGCGCACGACGGCTGGGACCTGGGGATCGAGCTGCCGTGAATCCCCCTGGGGAGTGAGGGAGTTGTCCACAGTGGGCGGTTGATCCACAGGCGGGAGCGGGATTCTCGTCGGGCCGGGATGGTGGGAGCGAGCCGTTCGACTCGGCTCGACTCGAACTCGACTCCCGACAGGCGGTGTCCGCGATGACGACCTCTCACTCCCTCGACTTTCCTTCTCTCGACTCCCCTCCTCTCGAGCGTTCGCCCGTTCCCGCGCCGATCGGTGTCCCGCCGTTCGAGCCGCTGCGGGTACGGGGCGGGCGGCAGCGGTTGCGACGGGCGCTGCGGCGCAGGGGGCGGGCACCGGCGGCGATCCTCGCGATGAGCGCGGCCGCGCTGGCGGTGGCGGGCGGGGGCGAGGTCTCGGCCGACCCGCCGCCGACGGCGCCGGTACGGGAGCAACGCCCCGCGCCAGCGGTGCGGCTGGTGTCGGCGCCGGTACGGATCGCCGACGCGGCGACCGTGCGGCTGCTGCGGCCCGGGGACCGGGTCGACGTGATCGCCGCGCCCAACTCGCCGATGGGCGGGGCCGGTGAGGCCCGCGTCGTGGCTACGGGCGCTCGGGTGGCCGAAGTTCCGCGCACGGCTGAGACTCGTTCGGACGGCGGAGCGCTCGTCGTCCTGTCCGTTCCACGGCCCACGGCGACTGCTCTGGCGGGTGCGGGTGTCACGTCCCGGTTGGCGGTGACACTGTGCTGATTCGCACTGACTGTCTGTCAAGTAACCGTTGCGTGTGTACGGATTGGACGGCTCTGCACCGTTCGCGGCCTAATGGCTGCGCTAACTGCACACGTAACCGCACATGCGACGAAAGGCAGCCGGGTGAGCCCGAAGAAGGAAAGCGTGATGGCAGGCTTCAAGGCCTTCCTCACGCGCGGCAATGTGATCGACCTGGCGGTCGCGGTCGTCATCGGTGCCGCGTTCACCAACATCGTGAACTCCGTGGTGAAGGGCGTCATCAACCCGCTGGTGGGTGCCTTCGGCACCAAGGACCTGGAGAGCTACCGGTCCTGCCTGAAGGGCCCGTGTGTCGTCGACGACGCGGGGAACGCGGTCGCCGGCATCCCGATCATGTGGGGCCTGGTGCTGAGCGCGATCCTCAGCTTCCTGATCACCGCCGCCGTCGTCTACTTCCTGATGGTGCTGCCCATGGCGAAGTACCTGGCGAAGCGGGCCGCCCACGACAGGGCGAAGGAGGGCGTCCAGGAGACGCTGGAGATCAGCGAGCTGGAGGTCCTCAAGGAGATCCGCGACGTGCTCGTCGCACAGCGCGGCCCGAGCGGCGACTCCGGGACGGGCGGCGGTTCCGGTACGGGCTCCGGATCCGGGACGGGCTCCGGATCCGGGACGGGGACGCACCCCACCCCCTAGCCGGCGACTCGCACCGGCATCAGAGGTGGTGCGGCGGCTTCTCTTCGAGGAAGCGCGCGAGATCCGCGGAGCTGTCGCTGCCGCCGAGAGGCCGCTCGCCCCACCCGCGGTCCGTATCGTCCGCGGATTGCTGGTCCAGTGGATCGTCGAAGATCAGCTTCGGCTTCGTGGTGTTCTCGGGGGTGGACTGTTTGCCGGGCTGCTTCGCGTCTCGCGGTCCGTGGGCGGGGGCGGTGCTCATACCTCCAGGGTACGCCGGGATTTCGGCCCTGAACCGCCCCGATCAGCGGTCTTTCGGATCGAGCAGCCACAGGCCGAGCACGACGAGGAACGACAGGACGAGGAAGCCGGCTCCCCACCAGGCCGTGCCGGTGTCGCCCGCCATCCACTCGTCGACGACGATCGTCAGCCGACCGTGAGGGCCAGCGCCAGGCGCGCGCTCGGTTTCGAGGAACGCTCGGGCCCCTGCTCCGTACCGGCGCCCGGGCCGGGGCCGGTGTGGCGGACCCGGGGGTCGCCGTAGCCGCTGGTGGGCCGGATCTGCGGGTAGCGCTCACGGACAGGACGGTTCAAGCGGGGCTGCGCGCTCCCGGGGGTGTAGGCGGGGAGCGGCGGGTACTGGGGGCCGGCGCCGGGAGCCTGGTCGGGGGCGCCCGGGGCGCGGTCGGGGACGTCCGGGGCGCGGGGGAAGGGGGCGTCGGTCATGTCCGCTCACTCCTCGTGGCCGCGGCCCGCGTCCCCGTCGCCCTCGTAGCCGGGCCGCCCGCCGAGGCGCCCGGGCAGCCGAGGCGCTCGGCCAGGTCGGGGCGGTCCTCGCCGAGCTGGCGGCACAGGCCTTCCCGGGCGCTCTCACCGGAGCGGGTCGTGCCGACGGCCCAGACGCTGCCGTCGACCTCCTCCACCAGGAGCACCTTGGGCAGCGCCCGGGGTGGCGGGCCGGCGGTCGGCGGTCACCTCTCCCGTACGGGCGTCGAAGGGGGGAGGTCAGAGGCCATGGTCGCGACCCCGCCGGGCGGAGGTCCCGTCAGTCACGGGCCGTACGGGCACCGGAGGGGGCGTCGTGGACGGGGCCTGAACGGCCCGGGCACCCGGGGGGTGGGCCCGCCCTCCCCCCGAGCAAGGGGACCCCCATCACCCTGCGGAACCCCACAGCGGTGGCGACCCGTGGACGGGAGTCCCGCGTGCCTAAGCCGGCCGTGAGGCGTGCGTTCTGGTGTTGTGGGGTGCATGACGCAACCGTTCCAGCCGCTCATCGCGCGGTCTCGTGGCGAGGCGCATCGGGCCGCCACGCCGCTCGAACTCTTCTTCGACCTCTGCTTCGTCGTCGCCGTCGCCCAGGCCGGCGCCGAGCTCGTGCACGCGGTCGCCGAGCACCACGCCGCCGACGGGACCGCCCACTACGCGATGCTCTTCTTCGCCATCTGGTGGGCCTGGATGAACTTCACCTGGTTCGCCTCCGCGTACGACAACGACGACACCCTCTACCGCGTCGTCACGTTCGTCCAGATCGCCGGTGTCCTGATCCTCGCCGCCGGCATCTCCCGCGCGTTCGAGGACGACTTCCTCATCACCGTGCTCGGCTACGTCGTCATGCGGATCGCCCTCGCCTTCCAGTGGCTGCGCGCCGCACACCACGCCACCGACCCCGCCGAGCGCACGATGTGCCGCCGGTACGCGGGCGGCGTGCTGCTCTGCCAGATCGGCTGGACCGCCCTCCTCTGGGCGCCGGAATCCGCCCGCACCTGGATCTTCCTCGCCGGGATCGTCGCCGAGCTGGCGGTCCCCGCGTTCGCGGAGAAGGCCGTCAGCACCCACTGGCACCCGCACCACATCGCCGAGCGGTACGGCCTGTTCACGATCATCGTGCTGGGCGAGACGATCGCGGCGGCGACCATCGCCGTGAAGACGGGTGTCGCGGAGTACGACGCCCTCGACAAGCTGCTCCCGATCGCGGCCGGCGGTCTGCTGATCGTCTACGCCGCCTGGTGGATCTACTTCGCCTCCCCGGCCCACCTCCGCCTCGCCTCCAACCGGCAGGCCTTCCTCTGGGGGTACGGCCACTACCTGATCTTCGGCTCCGCCGCCGCCATCGGCGCCGGCATCGAGGTCGCCGTCGAGCAGGCCGTGGGCAAGGCCCACATCTCCACCCTCGCCGCCTCCTCCGCGGTGACGATCCCCGCCGCGGTCTTCCTGCTCTGCGTGTGGCTGCTGCACGCGCGCTACTTCAAGGCCGGCATCGCCCAGCAGCTCATCCTGCCCGTCTCGGCGCTGGCGATCCTGATGTGCACGTTCGCCGGCCGCTGGGCCGTCCTGGCGGCGGGTCTCGTCGCGGCGGCGACGGTGGCGGTCGGAGTGACGCTGGCCGCGCGCAATCCGGCCTCGCACGGCACAGGCCCCGGCCACTGACCGAACGCCCGTGGTACGCAAGGACCATGACCCAGACGACGGCCAAGACCGAGACCACGATGTCGAACCATGACGCGATCACGGACGTGACCGGGCTGCGCGTCGGCCACGCGCGCGTGGAGGGGGCCGGGGCCCTGAGCGGGACCACGGTCGTCCTCGCCCCGGAGGGCGGGGCGGTGGCGGCCGTGGACGTGCGCGGCGGCGGCCCCGGCACCCGGGAGACCGACGCCCTCGACCCCCGCAACCTCGTCCAGCGGATCGAGGCCCTGGTCCTGACCGGCGGCAGCGCGTACGGGCTCGACTCGGCCGGTGGGGTGATGGCCTGGCTGGAGGAGCGGGGGCGAGGGGTACGGGTCGGGCCCGAGCCCTCGCACGTGGTCCCGGTGGTCCCCGCCGCCTGTGTCTTCGACCTGGGGCGGGGCGGCGACTTCTCGGCCCGGCCTGACGCGGCCACGGGACGCGCTGCGGTGGAGGCCGCCGCCGCGACGGAGCTCCACGCGCGCGTGGAGACGGGCGCGGTCGGCGCGGGCACCGGGGCCGTGGTCGGCGGGCTCAAGGGCGGGGTCGGCACGGCGAGCACGGTCCTGGAGTCGGGGATCACGGTCGGCGCGCTCGTCGTCGTCAACGCGGTCGGCTCGGCGCTCGACCCGGAGACCGGGGTCCTGTACGGGGAGTACTTCCAGGGCGGACGCCCCGCCTACCCGGACCCGGCCGTGCACGAGGCGGCCCGGCGGCTGCTCGCCGAGGCGCGGGCCCGGAACACCCCGCCGCCCCTCAACACCACCCTCGCGGTCGTGGCGACCGACGCCGACCTGACCCGCGCGCAGGCGCAGAAGTTCGCGGGCACGGCGCACGACGGCATCGCGCGCGCCGTCCGCCCGGTGCACCTCCTCAACGACGGCGACACCGTCTTCGCCCTCGCGACCGGCGACCGCCCGCTGCCCCCGGAGGGCGGGCCGCTCGCCCTCAACGACATCCTCGCGGCGGGCGCGGACGCGGTGACCCGGGCGATCGTGAAGGCGGTCCGGGACGTCATCGAGGGGGTGGCCGGACCGGGCGGAGACTTCCCCGCGCACCGCGAGCTGTACGGCCCCGACGCCACTATCAACTCCCTTTCCAACAAGAGGAGTTGAGACGAACAGCCGACGAACGACGACCGGCGGGTGGGAACTTCCCGCACACCCCCTTCGTTTTGCCGAACCCGGACACGATGCCAGACCCAGGGACTACGTTAAGCAAGCACCAAGTGACATGCGGCGACGGCCTGGAGACCCTCTTGAACGATCCGCAGCATCCGTACGATCCGGACGATCCGTACGAGACGACCGAGACGCACCTTGAGCGGCTCCTCGGCCGGGCGCTCAACTCCTTCGACCTGCCCGACACCACGATCGAACGACTGGAGACCGCGTTCGCCCACTCCAGCGCGCTGCACTCCTCGCACCACAGCGCGTCGCTGCACCGCACCACGTACCGCCACACCTATCTGCTCGCCGACGGCACGGCGCTCGGCCTGTGGGAGCTCGTACACAACTCCGGCCGGGACGGCACCGAGCGGCACGAGCTGTACGCGGACGAGGCGGACGCCCGGCTCGCCGCCTCCCGGCTGCCGGCCCGGTTCTCCCCGGGCCGGGGCGTGGACCACTCCGCCGGTCCGGAGTTCGACGAGGACAACGACCTGGAACTGCTGAGCGCGCTCTTGTCGCGCCCGATACCCAGGCAGCCCCGGATGTACGTCCCGGACAACTCCCCGGACCACGCCCGCCGGGTGCTGCGCCGCGCGGAGAACCCGGACCGGCCCGGCGAGGAGACGGCGCGCCGGCTGCGGGTCGCGTTCGCCCACCACATCACGCAGGCGTTCGGCCGCCTGTGCCCCATGGAGGGCGGCCGGGACGCCGGATTCACGCTCTACGAGCACGCGTTCCTGCTGCTCGACGGCACCGAACTGAGCCTCTGGGAGGTGGAGCACACGGCGACGCCGGACGGCCGCCACATGTGCGAGGTCTACGGCGACGAGCACACGGCCCGCGAGGCGATGGAGCACCGCGCCCGGGTGCGCTAGCGGGCGCGTGGGGCCGGTTCCGGTGCGTGCGGGGCCGGCTCCACCGCCGGGTGCGGGGCCGGCACGAGCTTGCGTACCGCGAACTCCCGGTTGGTGCGGGTCTGTTCGCGGTACGGCTCGGGCAGGTCCGGCAGGGCCAGCAGCCGGTCGCAGGCCGCGAGCGAGGCGGCGTGGCCACCCACCCAGTACGCGGTGATCGAGTACTCGAAGAGCAGCCCCCAGCGGTACACCCACGGCTGGATGAAGAGCAGGTCGTCCGGCGGCCGCTCCCGGTCGACCACGGCGGAGACGACGGCGTGGGCGGCGTGGTGGCAGCCCCTCAGGCGTAGCCGCGAGACCAGTTCGTAGCAGGCTCATCAACTTCATTAGTTATCCCTAGTGTTGTGCCTGTATAGTTGAGGGCATGGAGTTGCTGCGCATGTCCAAGGCTGCGAAGCGTCTCGGGATACACCCGATGACGCTTCGTCAGTGGGCGTTGGACGGCAAGATTCCGTT
>NZ_JAUPWM010000625.1:0-258 GCF_032436795.1 Streptomyces sp. P9(2023) | reverse complement strand
AATGAAATTGCTTGATGCGAAAATTTCCCTGCGCATCTTTGTCATTAAAATCAAGTTGCATCCAGACGCCTTCCCGTTGAATATATCTGCCTGATAACAGATTGTACGCTTCTGTTGTATTTACTACTTGTCCGTTATTTATGCCGAAGTATTGCTGCTTGTGTTCACCTGGCCTTGCTTCATTGTATAAAATAGCCTTATACCCTTCAAACTGATATGATCCCGATTGGTCTTTTACAAAAGAAAGTTGATGATCCA
>NZ_JAUPWM010000624.1:0-258 GCF_032436795.1 Streptomyces sp. P9(2023) | reverse complement strand
TGATGCGGACGGTTTGGAAAGTATATGACTGAGCAAAATAAGTTAGCCGTTTATGTCGGGCCTTATAGTTTTCCAAAAGGTGGCGCTGCAGCTAAAAGAATTTATGGTAATTGTGTAACGCTTAGTCAACTGGGCTATAAAGTTAAGGTCGTGTCTGGACAAGTGCCTCCTGATGGTATTGCTGAAGGTGATTACAAAAATATCCCCGTAATTTCATTGAATGAAAGGTTGTATGAAAAGCTCCCCAGGTTTTTTAAA
>NZ_JAUPWM010000623.1:0-258 GCF_032436795.1 Streptomyces sp. P9(2023) | reverse complement strand
CCAGCAGCGCCATGATCGCCGCCGCAATGGCACCACTCCCCTGCAGCGCCCGCCCGACGATCACACCACCAATGGTGTCCGCCATGGCGGCCACGATACTGCCTGCGGCAAAGATCAGCAGGCCAATGGCGATCACGCGTTTCCGGCCGATCCGATCCGACAGCAACCCGAACGGAATCTGCAGAACCGCCTGAGTCAGGCCATACACACCGAGCGCCAGGCCAACCAGAAGCGGCGTCGCCCCTTCCAGGGTGTCGG
>NZ_JAUPWM010000622.1:0-258 GCF_032436795.1 Streptomyces sp. P9(2023) | reverse complement strand
AATCAGGTTGCGCTAACCATTTTTATTCAAAGTGATAATGGCACCTTTAGCAAATCTTATGCGGGTGATAGCAGCTACACAGCGCCTTTTAAAGTAGATTTAGCTGCAGTTGAACGAGAGTTACGTATTTTAACCGAACAAGTATTGAGCCAACTTTTGCAAGATCCCGCTTGGAAAGCTGCATTAAGATAAAAGGAAGAACAATATGAAAAAACTTTGGCTAAGCTTCTTATTACTATGCTGCAGCTCGGTGCATGC
>NZ_JAUPWM010000621.1:0-258 GCF_032436795.1 Streptomyces sp. P9(2023) | reverse complement strand
CCGATAATAAGCAAGGTAATCCTCCTGCCCCTGAAGCAGAGGCACCTGCCCCTATCGATTTCGAGGCTGCATACAAGCAGTTAATAGGGCCGATCAAAGCGAACGGCAAGACCATCGAAATCAAATCTGTGGAAGAAGCACAGCGTCTCATGCAAATGGGTGCTGGTTTCGGACGCAAGATGAATGAGTTGCAGCCTCATCTCAAGACGCTGCGTACACTCGAAAAGAATGGGATTGCTGCAAGCGATCTGAACTATC
>NZ_JAUPWM010000620.1:0-258 GCF_032436795.1 Streptomyces sp. P9(2023) | reverse complement strand
ATAAAAAAGTCATGTTGGCGCTAAAGCAGCGTATTGATTCAGGAGAGTTTCAAATCGGTGATAATTTACCGACCGAAACCAAATTGGTTGAAGAGTACGCTGTTAGTCGAATTACCGTGCGTAAGGCCATTGATGAATTAGTGAAAATGGCGATGGTCGAAAAACGCCAAGGGGCTGGAACAACGGTAATTGGTCAAAGTATGACAGGTTCGATGTCTAATCTGCGTAGTAATCGAGAATACCTTGCTGAGTCGGGAG
>NZ_JAUPWM010000619.1:0-259 GCF_032436795.1 Streptomyces sp. P9(2023) | reverse complement strand
GGCCATCCAGGTGATCCTACGACGGTCGGCGCAGGCTCATGCGCCGCGTTGCTTGCAACGCTGAAGCGCGCCAACTGGATGGCCCGCAGTTGCGGGCCATGACAACGGATGGAGAGGGGGCCACGCATGCAGTTCATGATCATCGAGCGCTTCAGGAACCGCGACCCGAAGCCGATCTACCGCCGCCTGCGCGACCAGGGCCGCCAGATGCCCGACGGTCTCAACTACGTCTCAAGCTGGATCGAACCGAACTTCGACC
>NZ_JAUPWM010000618.1:0-259 GCF_032436795.1 Streptomyces sp. P9(2023) | reverse complement strand
CCTTTGAGCCTGGGCTGGGCGGCTAGGTAGTCGAGCTGCTCATCGATGGTGGACTCGTCGGTCATATCTCTCCCAAGTTCAACGTCTGCGCCTCGGCCATCGCGCGATCGGAGGCTCTAGCTTTGGTGTAGCGCTGCAACATGTCTGGTCGCGTCCATCCGGCCACGGCCATGAGACCGCCCTCGGACCCGCCCTTGGCGAGCCAGCGGTGCGCGGCCGTGTGTCTCAGTAGGTGCGGGTGGAAGCCCTCGATGCCGGC
>NZ_JAUPWM010000617.1:0-259 GCF_032436795.1 Streptomyces sp. P9(2023) | reverse complement strand
ACCGACCCCCGAGCCTGCTTCGAACGGTTGAGCCCGCTCGAAACGATCCGGGTCGGTGAAAGCCCAGCGCGATGCCTTCGCCGAAGAGCAGGACGACATCCGGACGTGGTTGGTCCAGGAACCGCGGGGACACAAGGATATGTTCGGCGCCGTGCCGACGGTACCGGCGGACCCCGACGCCGACTTCGGCCTCTTCTTCATGGACACCGGCGGGTATCTGGACATGTGCGGCCACGGGACGATGGGTGTCGTGACGGCG
>NZ_JAUPWM010000616.1:0-259 GCF_032436795.1 Streptomyces sp. P9(2023) | reverse complement strand
CGACCCGTCGGGCAGCACACAGCCGTGCGACATGTGCATGTATGCGCCGCCAACCAGCACGACAGCCTTGGGTCCGCTCACTCGGTACGCCATGGTCAGACCCCCGTGCCCGTGATGCGGATCGCGGCCTTCGGCTCGATCACGGCAGCGACACCGACACGACGGACACGCAGACGGTAGCCGTCACGGTCGGAGTCAGTCGGACGCCATACCTTCGTCTCGATCCCGAGAGTGCCGGGCACGGCCGTGTAGCCGGGAG
>NZ_JAUPWM010000615.1:0-259 GCF_032436795.1 Streptomyces sp. P9(2023) | reverse complement strand
CAATAATGCAAAAAGAACACACAGGTAAATTGGGTAATGTGGTGAAAGAGTTGCACTAAAAGCTAACAAAGAAGCTAAACCATAGCCGATGGTATGTGACATAGAGATATAACCCGCGACCGCTCCGGGTGCATCCGAATATTGGGCCGTCGCGGCGGTAGTATAAGCAGGCATAAGCAACGCAGCACCACATGCAATAAACACCATAGCCAGAGTTAATACCCAGACTTGAGTGACTAAAAATAAGGCGAAGCCCACC
>NZ_JAUPWM010000614.1:0-259 GCF_032436795.1 Streptomyces sp. P9(2023) | reverse complement strand
CTTCATTTCGCGCCGCCGCAGCATTATATTGACGATGAAAGCCGGTGCCTGATCGGTAAAGGTCATGGGCCGCGCCTGCGGTCGATGCATGGTGGTTCGACCCCAACCCGGCTTTCGTCATTCCAGCCTCCCCTCGATCAGATCGACCCCGTCCCGGTTCAGCGATGCCGTCAGATCCAGTAGATCAACCGTCCAGCGTGGCCGAGACTTCGTCGTCCGTGATCGCAATGGTGATCGTGGTCATCTGGAACCCTCTTCA
>NZ_JAUPWM010000134.1:0-528 GCF_032436795.1 Streptomyces sp. P9(2023) | reverse complement strand
CAAAAACAAGTATGTACATTGCCATTTTTAAACGCTTATATGATAAACCATCAAAGTATGATTTATCATCGTTCTTTACTAGAGCATGGATATGACATCCGTTATCGATTTTGTGCAGATTATGCGCATCTTCTGTCTGTATGGCCGCGCCTTAAACCCAAAGCACTTGACCTTTGTATTGCTAATTTTGATACAACCGGTGTCAGTTCACAAGCATCTAACAAAGCTCGTATGTGGCAAGAAAGACTTTATGCAGTATGGCGATCTGATTTATCGTTTACTCAAAAGTTAATGCTTAGTCGTAGAGGAATAATGGCTTTGCCATACCATAGTATAAAAAATTGGTTAAGAAAGGATGAAAAATGAACCAGATCAATGTGGGAGTTGATTTGCTAGTTGGTATCTGTTTAACAAAAAAGGATTGGCTTCAATATAAAGACAATTTACTTATATCGTGTCAGAATATTTCCCAGGCGTGGGGCAATAAGGTCATTTTTTTTGTTGTATTGCAAGGCGATAAAAATGAAA
>NZ_JAUPWM010000613.1:0-259 GCF_032436795.1 Streptomyces sp. P9(2023) | reverse complement strand
CGGTGGTGAAAGTGGGACTGGTAAATCTGCCAGTCTCGCCAACCTCCGTGACCCGGAACGAGTGCTCTTTGCAAACTGTGAAGCGAACAAGCGTTTGCCGTTCAAATCCAAGTTTGCTGAAGAGCCAATCACTGACCCGTATCAGATATTCGATCTGTTGGATCAGGTGATTGAACAGCCTGATGCCGTGTCGGCATTCGTCACCGATGACATAGACACTCTCGTACATGTTCATCAAGAATGTCACGGTATCGATGAC
>NZ_JAUPWM010000612.1:0-259 GCF_032436795.1 Streptomyces sp. P9(2023) | reverse complement strand
CGGAGCGGCCGAGGTGGTGGCACCCGCCATCAGCGGCAGGGCCGCCACCTCTTTTTCCACCGATGCGGCATCCGACATATGGCGGCTGATATAATGGTCGCGCAGCGGCTTCAGGCCGACCCGGCCCTTGCGGATTTCGGTGTCGATAAACCCGGCCGCCTTGTCGCGCAGGCTGGTCTCGGTCAGCGTGTTGAGCCTGGTCGTCACCGACGCCAGTTCGGACTGAAGCGCGGTGATGGTGTCGGCCCCGCCAGCCACG
>NZ_JAUPWM010000034.1:0-74580 GCF_032436795.1 Streptomyces sp. P9(2023) | reverse complement strand
ACCACCGCGGACACACCGCCCTCGCAGGCAAACCACCCGCCAGCCGCGTCCCCAACCTCACAGGGCAATACACCTAGCCCCTACGGGTAGGGCGTATCCCTACTGCGCGGTCACCCGGTCGACCCAGCACTTCTTCACCTTGGCGACCGCCTTCGGGCTCTTCATGGCGATCTCGAAGGTCTTCGTCTCGCCGGGCTCCACCGTCACGAGCTTCTCCGCCTCGTCGACGTCCACCGCCGCGGCGTCCTCGAAGTCGAGCTCGACCTTGAACGTCTCCGTGAACGTCTCGCGCGAGGTGATCCGCAGGGTCGCCGTCGTGTCCGCCTTGCGGGCCGGCTTGCCCTTGCGCTTCTTCTGCGCCGGCTTCACACAATCGACGACGACCACGTCCACGGTGGACGTCGGCGAGGACGTGACACTCGGCGTGGCGGGCTCAGTGGTGTACTCGCTGCCGCCCGAGCCGCTGCCCAGGTCGTCGCCGTCGTAGTCGTAGTCGTTGTTCTTCTTCTTGGAGCTGGAGCAGCCACCGCCCGAACCGCTGCTCTTGCTCTTGCTCTTGCCGCTCCCGCTCCCGCTCCCGCTGCCGCCGCCGCTGCTGCCCTTGCTGGTCTCGAAACCCGTCAGCGCGAGCACCACCACCGTGAGCGTCGCCGCGAGCCTGAGCCCTCTGCGGCGCGCCGTCCCCGTTGCCATTGCCGCTCCTCTGTCGTGTCCGCGCCACCCTAGCGCCGCGTGGCGGGGCCCCCGCACCCGGCGTAGCGTCAAGACCGAGAGCCGGACCGTAAGGAGGCCGATCGATGGTCCGCAACGTCATCGGCTCGGTCCTGGCCCTCGCCGGAGCGACGGCCGCCGTCTGGAGCCCCTTCCGTGCCTGGTACGACGGCCGTCACGGCAGCGACTACCGCATCGAGGACCTGTTCGGCGGGATCACCGACGTGAGAGCCGAGGTGATCGGCTCGCTGCTGCTCCCGTTCGCGTTCGCG
The DNA here is from genome assembly GCF_032436795.1 of Streptomyces sp. P9(2023). Classification (NCBI taxonomy): domain Bacteria; kingdom Bacillati; phylum Actinomycetota; class Actinomycetes; order Kitasatosporales; family Streptomycetaceae; genus Streptomyces; species Streptomyces sp. P9(2023). The sequence goes on along the minus strand of NZ_JAUPWM010000034.1, from coordinate 73,597 downwards.
GCCGTCGTCACCCTGCTCGGCGTGGTGCTGCGCTCCCGGCTGCTCGTGGCGTTCGCCGGCCTCGTCGTGCTCGGCTTCACCATCCTGTGGATGGTCCGCGTCGGGCAGGCCGAGGGCAGCCTGACGGTCGGCGGGGACGGTACGGGACTCGGCGACGGCGTCGCGAACGCCTTCGGCGGCGGGCTCCTGCTCCTCCTCGGCGCCCTCGTCATGTCGGGCCGCACGCGTGCGCGCAGCATGCCGCTGGAACCGGAGCCGACGTACCCCGTCCATCCCGACCAGCCGACGCGACCGACGCATCCGACCTTGGACGGCGGCCCGTACACGGCACCGCCCCCGGCCGACCATCCGACCAGGACGATGGACGTCCCGACCTGGGACGGAACCCAGGACTGGGACCAGGACCGGGACCGTACGCGGATCCAGGACCCCGGCGCGGGCAGTAACGACCGCGCCTAGAGCCCCGCAAGCCCCGCGTTCACACCCGTCACACCCGTCACACCCGTCACACCCTCGGCGCCGCGCTCCGCCCGGTCGCCGTGCCCTTCACCGCGTCCAGCGCGTACACGCACCGGTCCTTGCTGCACGCGTACACGACCCCGCCCCGCGCCACCGGCGAGCCGGTGATCTCGCCGCCGGTCGCCAGCTTCCAGCGCAGCTGGCCGCCGGTCGCGTCGAGCGTGTACAGGACGTGGTCCGCCGAGCCGAAGTGCACCCGCCCGTCGGCGACGACCGGCGTACCGATCAGCTCGCCGCCCGCCGCGAACCGCCACTTCGGCGTGCCCGTGACCGCGTCGAGCGTGTACAGCGCGCTGCCGCTGCCGACGTGGATGTTGCCGTCGACGACGAGCACCGGCTCGATCGACTGGCGGGACTCGGTGGCGATCCGCCAGCGGTCCTGACCGGTCGTCGCGTCGAGGGCGTACACCGTGCCGAGGTAGTCGGCGAGGTAGACCCCGCCGCCCGTGACGGCCGGGCCCGGCGCGAAGGCCGGCGGGGAGAGGAAGACCGCGGGCGCCTCGAAGTGCCAGCGGACGCGCCCGGACGCGATGTCGATCGACAGCACGCGCGTACCGGCGGCGACGTACACGTAGCCGTCCTCCGCCGGGGCCACCCGCACCGGCACGTTGCCGCAGGCGGCGGCGTCGCCGACCGGGTACGACCAGCGCTCCACACCCGTACGGGCGTCGAGGGCCTGGAGCCGGGCGTCGCGCCAGACGTACACGGTGTCGCCGTGCACGGCGGGCCCCGCCTCCGCGGTCTCGAAGTCGGTCTGCGCGCCGGTGATCTCCCACAGCTTGGCGCCGTTGGAGGCCTCCCAGCCCTGGACGCCGCCGCCCCGGGTGCCGGTGACGACCGTGCCCCGGTCGACCTGGAGGGAGTACACCCAGGCGTCCGTCTGGAGCCGCCAGCGCTCGCTGCCGTCGGTGGCGTCGAGGGCGTAGAGGGTGGGCCCGTCGGAGGCGTGGATACGGCCCTGGGCCACCGCCATCGACCAGGCGACGTCCCGCGTCTTGAACTGGCGGCGGCCGCTGGCCACGTCCAGGGCGTGCACCTCGAAGGAGGTGACGTAGAGCAGGTCGCCGGCGACGACCGGGGTGCCCCAGACGTCGTTGGACATCCGGAAGCGCCAGGGCCGCCAGTGCGCGGGCTCCGGCGCGGCCTCCGGAGCCGGCGGGGGTACGGACAGGGGGCGGGCGCCCGGCGGGGGGCCGGGCTCGGCGACGCCGTTCGCGCCGCCGCCGGGCGGGCGGATCCAGCCGGTGGCGGGGCCCACGTCGGCGACCGGACCGAGCGCGGCGCGGGTGTCGGCGACGCGCAGACCGGGGCCGATCGGGACGGCCGCGCCGGCCAGCCGTACGGGCCCGCCGGACTCGGCCGGTGCCGCGTGCCGGCCGCCGCCACCGCCACCGCCACCGCCGCCGACGTGGGCGGGGCGCGGGTCGGCGCCCCACTCGGGCGCCTGCCGAGGCGGACGCGGGGGCGTGGGCGGGGTGACCGGGGGCGGCGGGGCGCTCGGGCGGCCGCCGCGGCGCCGCTCGATCATCTCGACGGCGGACTGCGGAAGCCAGGCCGACGCCGTACCGCTGTCGTCGCTGCCGGGTCCGAAGAGATGGGGCGCGAGCTGGGCCTGGAGGTCGGCCGGGGTGGGCCGGCGGGAGACGTCCATCTGCATACAGGACTCGATGAGCGGCCGCAGCTCGTCCGGCAGCCCCTCCAGGTCCGGGCCCTCGCGGAGCAGCATGAAGACGGTCTCGACGGGGTTCGCGCCGTGGAACGGGGCATGCCCGGTGGCGGCGAACACCAGCATCGAGCCGAGCGAGAAGACGTCGCTCGCGCCGGTGACGCTGCGCGAGTCACGGGCCTGCTCGGGCGACATGTACGCGGGCGTACCGACGGCGACGTTGGTCATGGTCAGCCGGGTGTTGGAGACGCCGGAGGCGATACCGAAGTCGATCACCCGGGGGCCGTCCTCGACGACGAGGACGTTGGACGGCTTCAGGTCGCGGTGGACCAGGCCCGCGCCGTGGATGGACTGCAGGGCCTCGGCGACCCCGGCGGCCAGCCAGCGCACGGCCTGGGCCGGGAGCGGCCCGCACTCGTTCACGATCTCTTCGAGGGAGGGCGCGGGGACGTACGCGGTGGCCAGCCACGGCACGGCGGCCCGCGGGTCGGCGTCGACCACGGCGGCCGTGTAGAACCCGGAGACGGCCCGGGCGGCCTCGACCTCACGGGTGAAGCGGACACGGAACAGCTGGTCCTCGGCGAGCTCGGTCCGCACGGTCTTGATCGCCACGCGCCGCCCGGACGCCGAGCGCGCGAGATAGACGAGACCCATGCCACCTGCACCGAGCCGGCCCAGCACCTCGAAGGGCCCGATCCGTCTCGGGTCGTGCTGCGTCAGCTGCTCCACTTGCCTGCCACCTCCCCGTACGGGCCATGAGAATACGGCCCCGTGGCCCTGATTCTTCCTGTCCGAGCCGCCGGTTGCGAACCCGGGGGCGGATCGGGGTGTCGCCCGTTCGGCCGCCGGGTCGTGCCGGCCGGAGCACCGGGGTGTCCAACGGCCTTACGCGGCCGCGAACACGTGAGTGAAGCGTCACTCAATGTGCTTCTCGCGTGCGATACGGGCGCGTATGTACGAGTGCGGACGCCACGGTGTGCGACACGAAATCGGACGGCAACGCGGATCTCCCACGCGTGCCTGACGCGGCTGAGCACGAGTCCTGGCAACAGGACCCCGCTACCCCTCAGCCCCTAGGGACGTGTGCCCCCGAACGGTGTGGGGCGATCGTTCGATGCCGGTGGCGGTGGGCTCGTCCTTCGGTTCCGCAAGGACGGCGAAGCGGGCGCCCTGGTTGTCGTGGAGGACGGCGATGCGGCCGTGCGGGGTGTCGAAGGGCGGGTTCGTGACGCGGCCGCCGTGGCTGACCGCCGTCGCGCAGGTCGCGTCGCAGTCGGCGACGGCGAAGTAGACGAGGACGTGGCCCGGCATCTCGGCCGGGAAGGCCTCGGTGAGCACGGCCCGGCCGCCGAAGGCGGTGTCGTCGCCGGGGCGGGAGCCGGGCGGGGACCAGACGCGGTAGTCGAAGTCGCTCTCCCTGCCCTCCTCGCCCGGTTCCACCTGACGGCCGAGGTAGCCGAAGACGGAGGCGTAGAAGGTGTCGACCGCGTCCCGTTCCCTCGTATAGACCTCCATCCAGCAGAACGAGCCGGGGAGCATCGTCTTCTCGAAGCCGTCGTCGTCGCCCGCCTGCCGCAGGCCGAAGACGGCGCCGCCGGGGTCGGCGGCGAGCGCGAGGACACCGAAGGGGCCCACGGGATACGGCTCCATGATCAGCTGGCCGCCGGCGGCCTTGATCCGGGCGGCCAGCGTGCCCGCGTTCTCGGTGGCGAGGTAGACGGTCCAGGTGGTGGGCATCCGGCCGTCGCGCTTCGGTACGAGTCCGGCGACGCGCTTGCCGTCACTGAGGGCCTCGTCGCGGTCCGGGTCGAAGGTCCAGCCGAAGAGCTCGCGGTAGAACCGCTTCCCCGCCTCCAGGTCGGGAAGCTGCGCCTCCACCCAGCAAGGGGTGCCCTCTGTGAATACCGCCATGGCTCCACGCTAGGCCGGGGGGTGGCCCACCGCACGCCCCATATTCGAACATACCGCCATATAGGGAGGCGGCCACCCCTGGGCATCCCGAGTTGTCCACCGAAGTTGTCCACAGGCTGTTAATAAGCCTTTTCGAGTGCGGGTCGCCTCCCGCCCCTGCGGCCGGCGCCCAGAACCCGTCCGGAAGCCGACCGGAACCCGTCCGCTCGGGGGTGCACCCCATTTGCACTCGGTCGAATCGCGCGCCGATCACCCCTCGGTAAGCTGACGGCATGACAGGACAAGTACGCACCGTCGACGGCCGCGTGGCCGGACGACGCGGTCAGGCGACGCGGCAGAAGCTGCTCGACTGCCTCAGCGAGATGCTCAGCTCCTCGCCGTACCGGGACGTCAAGGTCATCGACGTGGCCCGGAAGGCGGGCACTTCGCCCGCGACGTTCTATCAGTATTTCCCCGACGTCGAGGGTGCCGTCCTCGAGATCGCGGAGGAAATGGCAAAGGAGGGCGCCGCGTTGACCGAACTGGTCTCCGGCCGCTCCTGGGTCGGCAAGGCCGGCTGGCAGACCTCCGAGGAACTGGTCGAGGGCTTCCTGGACTTCTGGCGGCGGCACGACGCGATCCTGCGGGTCGTGGACCTCGGCGCCGCGGAGGGCGACAAGCGGTTCTACAAGATCCGCATGAAGATCCTGAACTCCGTCACCAACTCCCTTACGGACTCGGTGAAGGACCTCCAGGCCAAGGGCAAGGTCGACAAGGACGTCAGCCCGGCGGCGATGGCTGGATCCCTGGTGGCGATGCTGGCCTCGGTGGCCGGACACCAGAAGGGGTTCCAGACCTGGGGCGTGAAACAGGCCGAACTGAAGCCGAACCTGGCGCTGTTGGTGCACCTGGGCATCACGGGCAAGAAGCCGACGAAGTAGCCGGTCCGCCCGGTACGTACGCCCGCTACGTACGCCCGCCCGGTACGTACGCCCGCCCGGTACGTACCCCCGTACGGCCATGCGGCCGCGCGGCGGGCAGCTCGGCTCGCGCACCGTGCACCGCGCACCGTCACCCGCTTCCGTACGCCCGCTCCCTCCCCATCCGTCCTGTCGTGCCGACGGCGGCCTCTCCGCGAGACCGCCGTCGGCATTCCTCTGTCCAGGACTCCAGGGCTGCAGGGCTCCAGGGTTCTCACCGTCGCGTCAGCCGGAACAGCCTGATCTCGCGCTCGATCCGCGCCTGGTACGTCGCGTACGGCGGCCAGAACGCGAGCGCCGCCAGCCACGCCGCCACCCGCTCCTCCCCCGCGAGCAGCTCCGCCCGCACCGGGATCGTCTCGCCGCGCCAACTCACCTCCACGTCCGGGTATTTCAACAGGTTCCCGGTCCACGCCGGATGGCCGTCGCGGCCGAAGTTGGAGCCGATCAGCAGCCAGGTGCCCGCCGGCTCCGGCATGCACGCGAGCGGAGTCACCCGCGGCTGCCCCGACTTGGCGCCCTTCGCCGTCAGGATCAGCCCCGGCAGCATCTGGGCGCTGAGCATCACCTTGCCGCGGGTCAGCCGGTGCACGGCCCGGTCCATCGCCGGGATGAAGTGCGGGGCGACCTTCGCGAACGTCCTCGTGGACGACACCTTCTGCATCAGACGTACGCCGACGGGCATCAGGCCGCCACCTCTCCGAAGAGTCCTGTCACCTGGGCGGCACGCTCGCGCAGCCGTCGCGCGGGCCCGAAGAGCAGCTCGTCCGCCGTCGCCCGCTTGAAGTACAGATGCGCCTCGTGTTCCCAGGTGAAGCCGGTCCCGCCGTGCAGCTGGATCGTCTCGCCGGCCACCGTCCGCAGCGCCTCCAGGGCGGCGGCGAGGGCGAGCGCCCCCGTCCCGGCGCCGTCGCCCGGTTCCCGGGCCGCGCCGTACGTGAGCGAGCGGGCCGCCTCCACCTGGACGTACAGGTCGGCGACCCGGTGCTTGACGGCCTGGAAGGAGCCGACGGGCCGGCCGAACTGCTCGCGGGTGCCGACGTACTCGACTGTACGGTCCAGGGCGGCCTGGGCCGCGCCGAGCGCCTCGGCGGCGAGCGCCACCGCCGCCGTCCGCCCGGTCGCGGCGAGCGCCCCGAGCACGTCGACCGGCTCCTCGCCGAGCAACTCGGCTTTCACGTCCCGCAGTTGGAGCGCGGCCTGGGAGCGGGTCGCGTCCAGGGTGGGCTGCCGTACGCGGACGAGTCCGGCCGCCTCCCCGCGGACGAGGAAGAACAGGGTCCGGCTCCGCGCGAAGCCGCCGGCGTGGGCGGCGACCAGGAGCAGTCCGGCGCTGTGCCCGTCGAGGACCTGGGTCACCTCCCCGTACAGCTGCCACCCCCCGTCCACGGCCCGCGCCTGTACGCCTCCGGACCGCCCGCCGCCCGCGACCCAGGCGCCGTTGTCGCCGGTCAGGCCGAGGGCGAGCGCGAGCGAGCCGCCGGGGACGGCGAGTGCGCAGGTCAGGGTGCCGTCGGCGATGCGAGGCAGCAGCTCGGCGCGCTGCCGTTCGGCGCCGAGGGCGCGGATCGGCGGGGCGGCGAGGACGGCGGTGGCGAGGAGCGGCGAGGGGGTGAGGGCCCGGCCGGTCTCCTCGCAGGCGAGGGCGAGCTCGGCGGGGCCGCAGCCCACCCCTCCGTACTCCTCGGGCAGGGCGAGCCCGGGCAGCCCGAGGGCGCCGGACATCCGGTGCCACAGGTCGGTGTCGTACCCCTCGGGGGTCGCGACGGCGGCGCGGACCTCGGCGGGTCCGGAGCGTTTGGCGAGCAGTTCGCGCAGGGTGCGGCGGATCTCGTCCTGCTCCGCGGTGAAGGCGGCGTCCATGGGGCTCCCCTCCCTATCTGACGGCCCGTCATGTTAGGGGGGTTGAGGGCAGAAACCCAGAGCGGGGAGCCGCGTAACTCGCCGGATGCTCGCGGGATGCTCGCGGGGTACTCGCCGGATGCTCGCCGGATGCTCGCCGGATCAGCAGATTTCCCCCGGCGCCTTCGCCGTCGCCCGCAGCAGGTCCCGTACGAGCGTGAAGTCGACCCGCTCCGGGCGCCGGAAGCGCAGGCAACCCTTGCCCATGTCCTGGCCGGCGAGCCGCTCCTCGAAGCCCTCCCGGATGTCCGGCCGCATCAAGTAGAAGGAGATGTACTGCTTCTGCGAGGCGAAAGCGATCTCCGGCTCCCCGCCCGGCCGCCGGTACGTGGGCATCCCGTACGCCATGACCTCCTCGAAACCGTGGAGTTCGGTGCGGCAGAGCTCGCGCAGCCGGACGAGGGCCGTCAGGCGGTCCTGATCCACGACCTCCGTGAGGTACGTGTCGACGTCTTCGGCCGTACTTCTCGGCATCCGATTCTCCTATCTGATGTACCGTCAGATTCATGCCCACCACTTCACGGAACCGCGACCGCGACCGCGACCGCGTCGGCGACCGCGCCGGGCGTCGCGTCGCCGTCGTCGGCATATCCCTCTCCGACTGCGGCCGGGTCGACGAGGCCACTCCCTACACTCTGCACGCCCAGGCCGCCCGCCGCGCCCTCGCGGACAGCGGCCTCGACCGCTCGGTGATCGACGGCCTCGCCTCCGCCGGGCTCGGCACCCTCGCCCCGGTGGAGGTCGCCGAGTACCTGGGCCTGCGGCCCCGCTGGGTGGACTCGACCGCCGTCGGCGGCGCCACCTGGGAGGTCATGGCCGCGCACGCGGCCGACGCCATCGCCGCCGGGCACGCCAACGCGGTCCTCCTCGTCTACGGCTCGACGGCCCGCGCCGACATCAAGGCCCGCCGCCGCACCTCGAACCTCTCCTTCGGGGCACGCGGCCCGCTGCAGTTCGAGGTCCCCTACGGGCACACCCTGATCGCCAAGTACGCGATGGCCGCCCGCCGCCATATGCACCAGTACGGGACGACCCTGGAGCAGCTCGCCGAGGTCGCCGTCCAGGCGCGGGCGAACGCGGCGCTCAACCCGGAGGCGATGTTCCGGGAGCCGATCACGGTCGACGAGGTGCTCGACGGCCCGATGATCGCCGACCCCTTCACCAAGCTGCACTGCTGCATCCGCAGCGACGGCGGCTGCGCGGTGCTGCTGGCGGCCGAGGAGTACGTACCGGACACGGCGAAGGCGCCCGTCTGGATCCTCGGCACGGGCGAGCACGTCTCGCACACCACCATGTCGGAGTGGGAGGACTTCACGACCTCGCCAGCGGCGGTCAGCGGCCGGCTCGCGTTCGAGCGGGCGGGGGTACGGCCGGAGGACATCGACCTCGCGGAGGTCTACGACGCCTTCACCTACATGACGCTGGTGACGCTGGAGGACCTGGGCTTCTGCGCGAAGGGCGAGGGCGGCCCGTTCATCGAGGCGAAGGACCACCTCCCGGTGAACACGGACGGCGGCGGCCTCTCGGCCTGCCACCCCGGGATGCGGGGCCTGTTCCTCCTGGTGGAGGCGGTACGGCAACTACGCGGCGAGGCCCCGGGTCACCAGGTCCGCCGCCCGGACGGCAGCCTGCCGGAACTGGCGGTGGCGTCGGGGACGGGCGGCTGGTTCTGCTCGTCGGGGACGGTGATCCTGGGGCGGGGCTAGCCCGTGCCTGGCACAGCAGAGCGGGGCCGGCCCGCGCCCCGCACAGCGCCCTAGGCCTGCGAGTCCGGCTTCCAGTCCTGGGCGAGGAGCCCGAGCAGCACCTCGTCCAGGAACTCGCCCATCACCCAGGCCGAGGAGCGCAGCACGCCCTCGCGGACGAAGCCGCTGCGCTCGGCGGAGCGCAGCATCGCGGCGTTGTCCGCCAGCGTCTCGATCTGCAGCCGCTGCAGGCCGCGCACGACGAACCCGTAGTGGCACAGCACCGCGACCACGTCGGTGCCGTAGCCCTGGCCGCGGGAGGCCGGCAGCAGCCCGAGGCCGATGTGCGCGGACCGGTTGTGGGTGTCGATGCCCCACAGCGTCGCGGTACCGACCAGCTTGCCGCCGTCCAGCTCCACCACGGAGAACTGGACGAGCCCCTGGTTCGTGTCGTCCACCACGAGCCGGGGATCCTTCGAGCCGGGCGTGATCGGCCGCCACGGCCCGCCCTCGGCCCGCGCGGCGTTGGCCACGTCGTCGTAGAGCTCGGTCCGCAGGATCGGGATGTCGTCCTCGTGCCGGGCCCTCAGCCCGACCTTTCCGCCTCTCAGCATGCACGCTTCTTATCCGACCGCTCCGACCGGCGGCAAGCCGATAAGACCCCCGCTCCCCGCCCCTACGCCTTGCGCGCCTCGATGAGGAAGCGGGTGGAGTGGGCGACGAACGGGCCCTCGCGCTCGATCCGTTCGTGCAGCTCGCGCAGCCGGTCCCGGTACGCCTCGACCGTGAAGCCCGGCACGATCCAGATCACCTTCCGCAGGAAGTACACGACGGCGCCGATGTCGAAGAACTCCGTCCGCAGCGACGCGAAGCGCAGATCGACCACGTCCAGGCCCGCGGCGCGGGCGTCCGCGTCTCGGCGTCCGGGTGGCGCATCCGCCGGACCTCCGCCGGCTGCGGCCCGAGGAAGAACTCGACCAGCTCGAAGACCGAGGAGTGGCCGACGTGCTGGGCGAGGTACGTGCCGCCGGGGCGCAGCACCCGGGCGATCTCGCTCCACCAGACCGTCGCCGGGTGGCGGCTGGTGACCAGGTCGAAGGCGGCGTCCGCGAACGGCAGCGGCGGCTCGTCCGGGCCGGCGACGACGACGGCGCCGAGCGGGTGCAGCAGCCGGGTGGCCTTGGTGACGTTCGGCGGCCAGGACTCGGTGGCCGCCAGCAGGGCGGGCTTCCCGCCGGTCCGCAGGGCGCCGGCCAGGACCTCTCCGCCGCCGGTCTGGACGTCCAGCGCGGCCGAGGCGTCGGCCAGCCGCTCGCCGAGCATCCGCTGATAGCCCCAGGTCGGCCGCTCCTCGGTCGCGCGGCCGTCGAGCCAGGAGAAGTCCCAGCCCGCGACGGGCGCGGCGGCGGCCGCACGGACCAGGTCGTCGAAGGAAGGTGCCATAGGCCCATGATGGTGGACGCGACGCGCCTCTCGTGATCAAAGTGGACGCCATGACCGAGTCGCCGCACACGTCGTCCTTCGACCGCGCCCTCCGCTCCCTCCGGGTCTGGGACACCGAACTGCCCGCCTTCGACCCGGCGGCCGCGCCCGCCGAACCCCTCCCCCTCTTCCACGACTGGTTCGTGGCGGCGGCCGACGCCGGGCAGGTGGAGCCGCACACCATGTCCCTGGCGACCGTGGACGACGGCGGCCGGCCCGATGTCCGTACGGTGATGCTGCACGGGGCCGACGCACGCGGCTGGCACTTCGCCTCGCACGCCACCAGCGCCAAGGGCCGCCAGCTGGCCGCCCGCCCCGAGGCCGCGCTCGGCTTCTACTGGCCGGTCCAGGGGCGTCAGGTACGGGTCAGGGGCCGGGTCTCCACGTCCCCGCGCGACGAGGCGTACGCCGATCTGCACGCCCGTACGACCGGGGCGCTGGCCTCGGCGCTCGTGGGCCGGCAGAGCGAGGTGCTGGGGTCGCTGGACGAGCTGCGCCGGGTGAGCGAGGCGGCCTGGGAGCGGGCGTCGGCGGAGCCGGGCGCCCACGCCGAGAGCTGGACGGTGTACGTCCTGGAACCCACCGAGGTCGAGTTCTTCCAGGGCGACGAGCGCCGGCGCCACGTCCGGCTCCGCTACCGCCGCGAGACCACCGGCTGGGTGCGGGAGCTCCTCTGGCCGTGACCCCGGGCCGGGGCGCACCATGGGAACAGGAGGTTGAGAACCATGGGTACGTACATGGATGTCCACCGGAACATGACGGGGATCACCGCCGACCAGCTACGGGAGGCGCACGCGGCCGACCTCGCGATCGAGAAGGACGAGGGCGTCCACTTCGAGAGGGCGTGGGCGGACCCGGAGTCGGGCACGGTCTACTGCCTGTCCCACGGCCCGTCGGCCGACGCGGTACAGCGCATCCACGCCCGCACGGGCCACTCGGCCGACGAGATCCACGAAGTGAGCCTCATGGTGTGAGAGCCCCTTCAGGGGCGACCCGGGTTCAGGCGGAGGTCCGGGAGTCCCGAGGCTCCCTGGGCGACCACCGCTCGTGCTTCATGAGATTCCCCAGCCCCGCCCAGGAGAAGTTCATCAGCGTCGCCGCCGCCTCCCACGCCGTCATCCCCGGCGTCTCGTTGGCCCAGCCCGCCAGCGACTCGGCCGCCCCGACGAGCGCCTGGGCGAGTCCCGCGACGTCCCGCTCGGCCAGCTCCGGATCCCGGTTCGTCTCACGGTGGGTCTCCTCGGCGGCGGCCCCGATCAGCGTCCCGACGTACGCGACGATCTCGTCCCGCATCCGGCCCGCCTCACCGGCGAACGGCTCCCCGTGCGTCCGCGCCTGCCGGCTCAGCACCGCCCAGCCGTCGGGGTGCTCGGCGGTGTGCGTGAAGAAGGCGAGCAGCCCCGCCCACAGCTGCTGCTCGGCCGTCTGCCGCCGGTCGACCCCGCCCACGACGGCGGCGATCAGCGCCTGCGCCTCGCGCCGGATGCACGCGGTGAAGAGCTCTTCCTTGGAGTTCAGGTACAGATAGACGAGCGGCTTGGAGACCCCCGCCAGCTCGGCGATCTCGTCCATCGACGCGGCCTGGTACCCCCGCTGCCCGAAGGTCCGCACCGCGGCGTCCATCATCTGCCGCTCGCGCACCTCCCGCGGCATCCGCTTCACCTTCGTGCCACCCACCCGCGCCCTCCCTCTCTCCGGGGAGGAGCCTACGGCGGGAACGCGCGATGCCCATGCCCCCGGAGGGACATGGGCATCGGCATCAAGCCACACACGAACAGGCGGGGGTCACGCGGTGACCGGCACCGCGACCTTCTGCTCGGCCTCGACCGCGTCGAACTCCTCGATCGGGGAGGACGAGGCGCTGTTGTACGCGTCGAGGTTCAGGATCTTCTCGCGGGCCGAGACGATGACCGGGACCAGCGACTGGCCGGCGACGTTGGTGGCCGTACGCATCATGTCCAGGATCGGGTCGATCGCCAGCAGCAGGCCCACGCCCTCGAGCGGGAGGCCCAGGGTGGACAGCGTCAGGGTCAGCATGACCGTGGCGCCCGTCAGACCGGCGGTGGCGGCCGAGCCGACGACCGAGACGAAGACGATCAGCAGGTAGTCCTGGATGCCCAGCTGGACGTCGAAAATCTGCGCGATGAAGATCGCGGCGAGCGCCGGGTAGATCGCGGCGCAGCCGTCCATCTTGGTGGTGGCGCCGAACGGGACGGCGAAGGAGGCGTACTCCTTCGGGACGCCGAGGCGCTCGGTGACCTTCTGGGTGACCGGCATCGTGCCGACCGAGGAGCGGGAGACGAAGGCCAGCTGGATCGCGGGCCAGGCGCCCTTGAAGAACTGGATCGGGTTGACCTTGGCGACCGTCGCGAGCAGCAGCGGGTAGACGCCGAACAACACCAGCGCGCAGCCGATGTAGACGTCGGCGGTGAAGGTCGCGTACTTGCCGATCAGCTCCCAGCCGTAGTCGGCGATGGCGAAGCCGATGAGGCCGACGGTGCCGATCGGGGCGAGGCGGATGACCCACCAGAGAGCCTTCTGGAGCAGCTCCAGGACCGACTCGGAGAGGGACAGGATCGGCTTGGCGCGGTCGCCGAGCTTGAGGGCGGCGATGCCGGCGACGGCGGCCATGAAGACGATCTGCAGGACGTTCAGCTCGGTGAACGGGGTGATGACGTCCGTCGGGATGATCCCGGTCAGGAAGTCGATCCAGGTGCCCTCGCGCTTGGGCAGCTCGCCGTCCTTCGGCGTGAGGCCGGTGCCCTCGCCGGGGTTGGTGAGCAGGCCGATCGTGAGGCCGATGGCGACCGCGATCAGCGAGGTGATCATGAACCAGATCAGGGTCTGGGCGGCCAGCCGGGCGGCGTTGTTGACCTTGCGGAGGTTGGTGATCGACACCAGGATCGCGAAGAAGACGAGCGGGGCGACGGCCAGCTTCAGGAGCTGGACGAAGATGTCGCCGACCTGGCCGAGGGTCTCCTTGAGCCAGCTGATGTCCTGGCTGCGGGCGAGCCAGCCGAGCAGGACACCGAGCACGAGGCCGGCGACTATCTGGGCCCAGAAGGGGACCTTGGGCATACGGGATGCGGACGCGGACACGGACACACTCCACAGGTGCGTATCGGGGAATACGGGGACGGGGGTGCGGTACACACGCGCTCAGGCGTACCGCTGCATGATGCCGGGGTCAGAGCTCGCGGCAACAGACCGCGGACATACAGCGGCACAGATCGACATGGCGGCGCGCCACGAGCGGAATGCTCACGGCATCGGGGAGGCGCACGGCTGTCGTCATGGCAGGTACGTTAACACTTGAACTTTGAGAACCTCAAAGCCCTTCTTTGGGTCTATGAGACCCCACTTCGACCTCCGAAACGCAGAACACCCCGGTCAGGAGCCTTCGAAGCTCCCGATCGGGGTGTTTGTGCTGTGACGAAACTTACCCGGGCCTTACGCGTCCTCGCTGGCGCGGTTGGTGTCGAGCCGGCCCTTCGCCTTGTCGATCTTGGCCACGATCTGCTCGGACATCGCGTCCCGCTGGCCCCGCAGCAGCACGAAGCTGAGCGGCGCGGAGATCACGATGGAGAGCAGCAGCACCCAGAGCAGGTTCGAGTCGCCGAGGCCGCGCGGCAGCACGCCGAGACGGACGAGCCCGACGAGCACGAGGAAACACGCGGCGAAGATGCCGAGGCGCATGAAGGTGTAGCGGAGGGTCGCAGCGCCCGTCCCGTTCGCGGCCACGACGGCCCCTTTCTCTGTACTCAAAGTCTGTGCCGTCCAGTGAAGCACGGGAAACAAATGGGGCGGCCCGCAGGGCCTCGATGAGGGGCGGTGGTCGGGCGACGGGTGGGCGATCAATGCAGCGGGAGCAGCATGATGATGTCGTCCCGGTCGTCGCCCTCGGTCACCCGGATCGCGCCGGGCACCCGCCCGACCTCCTTGTAGCCGCAGGAGCCGTAGAAGCGGTCGACGCCCGTGCCGCCCCGGCAGGTGAGCCGGATCGCCTCGATGCCGTCCAAGCCGCGGACCGCGTCCTCGACGGCGGCCATCAGGTCGCGCCCGTACCCCTTGCCCTGGTGGGAGGGGTGGACCATGACCGTGTAGAGCCAGACCCAGTGCTTCATCAGCCGGTGGCTGTTGTACGCGACGAAGGTGGTGGCGGCGACGGTGCCGTCCTCCTCGTACCCGACGACGAGCCGCATCCGGCCCTCGGCCATCGCGGCGAGGTGCTTGACCAGCTCGGGCCGCACCTCGTCGGGGGTGACCGGCGGGACGAAGCCGACGGCGCCGCCCGCGTTGGAGACGTCGGCCCAGAGCCGCAGGACGCCGTCCCGCAGCTCAGGGGTGATCGAGGGGTCGAGCTCGAAGCGCAGTGCCACGAGAAAGCCTCAGACCCGCATCGGCTGGGGCGACTCACGGCGGTCCGCGTCCGGGCCCGGGTACTCGCGGATGATCTCGTACCGGGTGTTCCGCTCCACGGGCCGGAAGCCGGCGTCCCGGATCAGTTCGAGGAGGTCCTCGCGGCCCAGCTTGTTCGGCGTGCCGTAGTTGTCGGCGTCGTGCGTGATCTTGTACTCGACGACCGAGCCGTCCATGTCGTCGGCGCCGTGCTGGAGCGCGAGCTGCGCGGTCTGGACGCCGTGCATGACCCAGAAGACCTTGACGTGCGGCACGTTGTCGAAGAGGAGGCGGGAGACGGCGAAGGTCTTGAGGGCCTCCGCGCCGGTCGCCATCGTCGTACGCGCCTGGAGCCTGTTGCGGACCTTGCCGTCCTGCATGTCCACGAAGTCGTGCTGGTAGCGCAGCGGGATGAAGACCTGGAAGCCGCCGGTCTCGTCCTGGAGCTCACGCAGCCGCAGCACGTGGTCGACGCGGTGCCGGGGCTCCTCGATGTGCCCGTACAGCATCGTCGAGGGGGTCTTCAGACCCTTCTCGTGCGCGAGGCGGTGGATCCGGGACCAGTCCTCCCAGTGGGTGCGGTGGTCCACGATGTGCTGCCGCACCTCCCAGTCGAAAATCTCCGCGCCGCCGCCGGTGAGGGACTCCAGACCTGCCTCGATGAGCTCGTCGAGGATGTCGGAGGCCGACATGCCCGAGATGGTCTCGAAGTGGTGGATCTCGGTGGCGGTGAAGGCCTTCAGCGAGACGTTCGGGAGCGCCTTCTTCAGCTCGGAGAGCGAGCGCGGGTAGTAGCGCCAGGGCAGGTTCGGGTGGAGCCCGTTGACGATGTGCAGCTCGGTGAGGTTCTCGTTCTCCATCGCCTTGGCGAGGCGGACGGCCTCCTCGATGCGCATCGTGTACGCGTCCTTCTCGCCCGGCTTGCGCTGGAACGAGCAGTACGCGCAGGACGCGGTGCACACGTTCGTCATGTTGAGGTGGCGGTTGACGTTGAAGTGGACGACGTCACCGTTCTTGCGGGTCCGGACCTCGTGGGCCAGGCCGCCGAGCCAGGCCAGGTCGTCGGACTCGTACAGAGCGATGCCGTCCTCGCGGCTCAGCCGCTCTCCGGAACGGACCTTCTGCTCCAGCTCGCGCTTGAGACCCACATCTTGAACAGATGCAGTCATGCGGCCGCCTCCCATGTCTGACGATTTCAGGCTCCACCCACCGTACTCTCAGCCCTCCTCGGGCAGGTCCCCGACCCGGTTCTCCCACTTGGTGGAGAGCACGATCGTCGTACGGGTGCGGGAGACGCCCTTGGTCCCGGAGAGCCGGCGGATCGTCTTCTCCAGGCCGTCGACGTCGCCGACCCGGACCTTGAGCATGTACGAGTCGTCGCCGGCGATGAACCAGCAGTCCTCGATCTCGGCGAGGTCCTTCAGCCGGCGGGCGACGTCCTCGTGGTCGGCGGCGTCGGAGAGGGAGATGCCGATCAGGGCCGTGACACCGAGGCCGAGCGAGGTGGCGTCGACCGTCGCGCGGTAGCCGGTGATGACGCCGGCCGACTCCAGACGGTTGATGCGATCGGTGACGGAGGGCCCGGAGAGCCCGACGAGCCGGCCGAGTTCGGCGTACGAAGCCCTGCCGTTCTCGCGCAGAGCCTGGATGAGCTGCCTGTCCACGGCGTCCATAGGTATGAAGCCTTCCATTGTCCAGCGATACCGCGAGTTTAGGTATAGAATCTAAGGTACACAGGGGTCGACACCCTGTGAATCTTCCAATTAAACAGAGACGATCATTCAGGAGTGGTGTTCACCGTGTACACGATCGAGATGGCCTACGCCCGTATGCGTGAGCTGCAGGAGCTGGCCAACCGCTCGCGTGCCCACCAGCCGTCCACCGCTTCCCGGCGCGCAGCGAAGAAGCACGCCGCCAAGAAGCGCTGACCCCCGGCTACTCATCCCGAGAGGCGGCTCCACCGAGCTCCCCCTCCCAACGGCGGTACAGCCGGTGCGGCACCCCTGCCGCGTCGAGCACCCGCCCGGCGACGAAGTCCACCAGATCCTGGATGTGCGTCGCCCCCGCGTAGAACGCCGGAGAGGCGGGCAGCACCACGGCGCCCGCCTCGTCCAGCGCCACCAGGTGCTTCAGCGTCTGTCCGTTCAGCGGGGTCTCCCGCACGGCGACGACAAGCCTTCTGCGTTCCTTGAGCGTCACGCTCGCCACCCGCTGCAGCAGGTCCTTCGAAAGCCCCAGCGCCACGCCCGCCACCGAAGCGGTCGACGCGGGCACGATCAGCATCCCCTTCACCGGGTACGAGCCGCTGCTCGGCCCGGCGGCCAGATCCCCGGCCGCCCAGTACCGCACGTCGTCGATGTCGACCTGGAACGTCTCCGGCTTCCCGTCGGCGCCCCGCGCCAGCCAGGCCGCCAGGTCCTCGCGCCAGTGCGCGTCCCGGAAGGCGATCCCCGTCTCGTCGAGCAGCGTCAGCCGCGACGCCCGCGAGACGACCAGGTCGACGCTCTCCCCCGCTGCGAGCAGCCCCCTCAGCACGGCGGCGGCGTACGGGGTCCCTGACGCCCCGGACACCCCGACCACCCAGGGACGACGCTGCTGTTCCTCTACCGGCTCCACGCGACCGAGCCTATCCGGCGGCCCGGACGGAGAACTCCGCACGGGGTCCCGTACGTTCCCCCTGCACAGGACGGAACACGGCAGGGGGATGACCATGACAGGCATCGAAGCGACGAGCCGGCGTACGTCCGACCGGGCGAAGCCGGCGATCGCGCTCATGGCGGGCTGGGTGGCCCTGCTCTGGCTCCTCGAACTCGTCGACCTCGCGACAGGCCACGAGCTCGACGAATACGGCATCGTCGCGCGCGACCCGGAGAGCCTCGGCGGGATCCTCGCCGCGCCGTTCCTGCACTTCGGCTTCGGGCACGTGGCCGCCAACAGCGTCCCGCTGCTGATCTTCGGCTTCCTCGCGGCGCTCGGTGGCATCCGCCGCTTCCTCGCCGTCTGCGCGCTGATCATCGTCGCCGACGGCATCGGCGTCTGGCTGATATCCCCGTCGTACTCGATCACCGCGGGCGCGTCCGGACTGGTCTTCGGCCTCTTCGGCTACCTCGTGGTCCGCGGCTTCGTGGAGCGCAAGCCGCTCGGCATCGCGGTGGGCGTGGCGATCGCCGCGCTCTGGGGCGGCTCGATCCTGATGGGCATCTCCCCCACCAACACGACGGTCAGCTGGCAGGGCCACCTCGTCGGCCTGATGGCGGGCGCGGGCGCGGCGTTCCTCTTCCGGCCCTCCCGAGGGCAGGCCGCGCTGCCCTCCTGAGGCTGCCCCGCGGTGCCTCTGGCTCTGCCCTTGGAGACCTGGACCGTTCGACCGCGCCGCGAGGAGACTACGGAAGCGCACGCCATGACGTCACGCCTTCCGGAGCGGCCATGTTCACTCAACGAGACCGAGGAGCAGCCGAGTCCGCGCCGGGTCGCGGGCGCGAGCAGCGGGCACCCGTGGCTCGGGATCGCGTCCATCACCCCGGGCACGCTCAGCACCTCACGCCCGCCGACATGCACGCTCTGCAACGCAGCGTCGGGAACGCGGCCGCGGTCCGCGCGCTCGGCCGACAGCGTCAGATCCAGCGGGTGGAATCCGGCAGCGAGCAGGGCAGCGACGGCGGGCAGGGCAGCCAGGCGCGGTACCGGATCCAGATCCAGACGGCGAAGAACAGCCGCACCCACCACCTCGACTACTGGGCGAACCTCGCGCTCGGTCACGCCTGGGTCGCCCTCTACAAGGAGGAGGGCGGACAGGAGACGTGGAAGTCCTACGGCTTCTTCCCCGCCGAGGACGTCCCCCACACCAAGCCCTTCAAGTCGGTGAAGGGAGCGGTCAAGAGGAACCACGACAATCCGGACAACGCGTCGTCCAAACTCACCGCGGAGCTCACGGAAGAGCAGTACAACAACGCGAGGGAGTTCATCCGGACGAACGAGGGCCGTGAGTACAACCTGGCCACGTTCAACTGCACCACGTTCGCCCGTTCCGTCTTCCACGCCGCGACGGGCGAGTCCGCCCCCGGTCTCGGTCTCCCGCTGCTCGAGAACCCGAACACCCTGCAGGACTCGATCAAGCGGCGCAACGAGAAGAAGGGCGCTCCGCGCAAGGGCGAGAACATCAACGCGGGCGTCGGTTCGAACTCGGACTACGACTCGGACAGTTCCGACGGCAGTTGGAGCGGCAATCCTCTGGGCGGCCTCGTGCAGATCGGCGCGCCCGAAGAACCGGCTCCCGCGCCGCGGCCGCCGGCCGCACCGACGCCCGGGCGCTTCGAGATCGACTGAGCCGCTCCCGGTGCGCGACCGCCGGTGCGCGGCTAGACGGTCAGGCCGCGCACCACGAGGTCGATGAGCGCGCAGAGGAAGAGCGAGATGCCGATGAAGCCGTTCGTCGTGAAGAACGCGCGGTTGAGGCGGGACAGGTCGTGGGGCTTCACGATCGTGTGCTCGTAGCAGAACGCGGCGATCACGATCACGAGCCCGATCCAGAAGAACAGCCCCGCGTCCGTGGCCAGGGCGTACCAGACCAGCAGCCCCGTCGTGACGACCGCCGAAACCCGCGCGCCCCAGAGCGCGGCCGGGACGCCGAAGCGGGCGGGGACCGACATGACGCCCTCGGCGCGGTCGGCCTGGACGTCCTGGCAGGCGAAGATCAGGTCGAAGCCGCCGATCCAGATCCCGACCGCGAGCCCGAGGATCACCGCCTCCCAGGACCACTCCCCGGTCACCGCGAGCCACGCCCCGATCGGCCCTATGGCCTGCGCGAGGCCGAGGATCGCGTGCGGGAAGTTCGTGAACCTCTTGCCGTACGGATAGACCACCATCGGCACGACGGCGAGCGGCGCGAGCGCCAGGCAGAGCGGGTTGAGCAGGGCCGCGGCGCCGAGGAAGACGACGACGGCGATCCCCGCCCCCGTCCACGCCGACCGCACCGACACCGCGCCGGTCACCAGCTCGCGGCCGGCGGTGCGCGGGTTACGGGCGTCGATCTCCCGGTCGATGATCCGGTTGCAGGCCATCGCGAAGGTCCGCAGGCCCACCATGCAGACGGTGACGAGCAGCAGCGTGTCCCAGTGGATGCTCCGGTCCAGCTGGAACATCGCGGTCAGCGAGGCGATGTACGCGAAGGGCAGCGCGAAGACCGAGTGCTCGATCATCACCAGGCGGAGGAACGCCTTGGTACGCCCGGGCTGGGCGCCGGGTACGGCCGCGGTGGTCACAGGCCGTACTCCTTCCAGCGGCGGTCCACGAGCGCGGCCGTCGCCGGGTCCGACTCCACCATGTCCGGCCAGCCGCCGTCCCGGGTGTAGCCCTCCTCGGGCAGCTTCTTCGTCGCGTCGATGCCCGCCTTGCCGCCCCAGAACTGCTGGTACGAGGAGTGGTCCAGGTGGTCCACCGGGCCCTCGACGACGGTCAGGTCACGGGAGTAGTCGGTGTTCCCGAGCGCCCGCCAGGACACCTCGTGCAGGTCGTGGACGTCGCAGTCCTTGTCCACCACGATGATCAGCTTCGTCAGCGACATCATGTGCGCGCCCCAGATGGCGTGCATGACCTTCTGCGCGTGCTTCGGGTACTTCTTGTCGATCGAGACGATCGCGCAGTTGTGGAAGCCGCCCGACTCGGGCAGGTGGTAGTCCACGATGTCCGGCACGATGATCTTGAGCAGCGGCAGGAAGAACCGCTCGGTGGCCCGGCCGAGCGGCCCGTCCTCGGTGGGCGGCCGGCCGACGACGATGGACTGGATCAGCGGACGCTTCCGCATGGTCACGCAGTCGATCTTCAGCGCGGGGAACGGTTCCTGCGGCGTGTAGAACCCGGTGTGGTCGCCGAAGGGACCCTCCGGGAGCATCTCGCCCGGCTCCAGCCACCCCTCGATGACGACTTCGGCGTTCGCCGGCACCTGGAGCGGCACGGTCTTGCAGTCGACCATCTCGATCCGCTTGCCCTGCACGAACCCCGCGAACAGGTACTCGTCGATGTCACCCGGCAGCGGCGCGGTGGACGCGTACGTCACGGCCGGCGGGCAGCCGAACGCGATCGCGACCGGCAGCCGCTCGCCCTTCGCCGCCGCCACCGCGTAGTGGTTCCGGCTGTCCTTGTGGATCTGCCAGTGCATGCCGATGGTGCGCTTGTCGTGCCGCTGGAGGCGGTAGAGCCCGAGGTTGCGGACGCCGGTCTCGGGGTGCTTGGTGTGGGTCAGCCCGAGGTTGAAGAAGGACCCGCCGTCCTTGGGCCAGGTGAAGAGCGCGGGGAGCTGGTCGAGGTCGACGTCGTCCCCGGTGAGGACAACCTCCTGGACGGGCGCGTCCTTCACCTTCTTCGGCGGCACGTGGACCATCGAGCCCAGCTTGCCGAAGGCCTCCCGTACGCCGACGAAGCCGTGCGGCAGCTCGGGCTTGAGCAGCCCGCCGATCTTGTCGCTGATGTCCTCGTACGACTTCAGCCCGAGCGCCTTGAGCAGCCGCCGGTCGGTCCCGAAGACGTTCATCGCTAGCGGCATGGCGGAGCCCTTGACGTTCTCGAAGAGCAGCGCCGGGCCCCCCGCCTTGTTCACCCGGTCGACGATCTCCCCGACCTCCAGGTACGGATCGACTTCGGCCTTGATGCGCTTGAGGTCGCCTTCGCGCTCCAGCGCCCTGAGCAGCGAGCGGAGATCGTCGTAAGCCATGGGGCCCAGTATCGGCCACCGGCTAGGCTTGACTCGTCACCGGGGCCGACGAATCGAACCCCGCCACTGTTTCCAGGGGGCTGTCGCACATGCTCAGGGCGCTGATGTACATCCTGCCGCTGGCGCTGACGATCTACGCGTTCATCGACTGCCTCAACACCCCCGAGGACGAGGCCAAACACCTGCCCAAGGTCGTCTGGGTCATCATCATCCTGCTGTTCTGGATCGTCGGCCCGATCGTCTGGTTCGCGGCGGGCAAGATGCGCAAGCCCCCCGTCGGCGGCCGTACGCCCTCGGAATGGCACCGTAACCACCGCAGCGAGTGGGTCGCCCCCGACGACAACCCCGAGTTCCTCCAGTCCATCCGCGAGGAGAACAAGAAGGACGAGTCCGTCCTCAAGGACTGGGAGGCGGACCTGCGCCGCCGCGAGGAGGAGCTGAAGAAGCGCGAGCAGGACGGCGACGCCAAGGACAGCGGCAGCTGATGGAGCTCCGGCTCCTGATCACCTTCGAGAAGGTGGCGACGGTCCTCTCCTTCACGAGGGCGGCTACGGAACTCCAGTACGCCCAGTCCAGCGTCACGACCCAGATCCGCGCCCTGGAGTCCTCCCTCGGCGTGGAGCTCTTCGAACGGCTCGGCAGCCGTATCCGGCTCACGGAGGCGGGCGAGCGCCTCGTGCCGTACGCCCGCCGGATCATCGAGCTGACGGAGGAGGCGCGGGCCGCGGTCGTGGAGACCGAGGAGCCGGTGGGCCCGATCGCCATCGGCACGATGGAGTCCCTCACTTCCTACCGGCTGCCGCCGCTGCTTGAGCTCTTCCACCACCGCTACCCGAAGGTCCAGCTGTCGCTGCGCCCGACGCTGGGCGACGAGACACGGCAGGCGCTGCGCCAGGGGACGTACGACATCGGCTTCCTGATGGAACCGGAGACGGAACACGCGGGCCTGGAGGCGGAGGTCCTGGCGGAGGAGCCGCTGGTCCTGGTGGCCTCCCCGCGTCACCCGTTGGCAGGCCGTACGAACCTGACTGCCCCGGACCTGGCGGCGGCGCAACTGATGGGCACGGAGCCGGGCTGCCCGTACCGCGACCTGTTCGAGGCGGAGCTCAGCGAATGGGCGCCGCCGTTCATGGAGTTCGGCACGCTGGAGGCGACGAAGCGGGGCGTGGCGGGCGGCCTGGGCATCGCCCTGGTGCCCCGGATCACCGTCTCCGAGGAGCTGGCGTCCGGGGCGCTGGTGGAGCTTGACTGGAAGGTCCCGTTCACCCTGTTCACGCAGATCGCGTGGCGGCGGGGGAAGCGGCTTCCGGCGCATGTGCGGCTGTTCGTGGAGCAGGCGCGGCGACTCGTGGCCGAGCAGGGCCCGCAAGAGTCACCCTGAGGCTGGCGAGCACGATCAGCGGAACACCGAGGGCCTGGACGAGCCCGATGTGATGCCCGTACACGGCCCAGTCGGCGACCATGGCGACGGCGGGGTACGTGAAGGCGAGCACGGCGATCTTGGCGGTGGGCAGCTTCTGGTAGGCGGCGTACATCAGCACGTACATCAGGCCCGTGTGGATGACACCGAGCCCGACGAGCCACCCCCACCGGGCGCCGGTCCCCGCCATGGCTCCGAAGTCGGCGAAGGGCAGTAGCAGCGGAAGCCCGACGAGGACCTGCACGAGGGCGATGAGATGGGGCCGGACGCCGGTGATCCGCTTGGTGACGACGGTCGACAGGGCGTAGAGCACGGCGGCGGCGAGGGCGAGCCCGAGCCCCTTGAGGGAAGCGGTGTCCCCGGGCCGCACACCGGACACGAGCAGGAGCCCGACGAAGGCGACCCCGAGCCAGGCGAACTTGGCGGCGGTGATCCGCTCCCGGAAGAGCACGGCACCGAGGAGAACGAGGAAGAACGGCTGGGTGTGGTAGACGACGGTGGCGAAGGAGATCGAGGTGGCCTCGTAGGCCTCGAAGAGAAACACCCAGTTGAACACGATGAACACCCCACCGAGCGCGGCCGACCCGAGCTTCTTGGCCGTGAACCCGTGCCCGGTGAAGTACCCCCTGACGAGGCTGTACAGCCCGAGGGCGACGGCCCCGAAGAGGCACCGGAAGAACACGACGTTGAAGGGCGATGCCCCTGACTCGACAACGAAGATGCCGAGGGTGCCGGAGAGCACCATGGCAAGGGTCAGTTCGACGGTTCCGCGCGTCTCGTGTCTCATGCCCCCGACGCTACGGAGACGGCCCGTCGCCGGTCCACGAGCCAGTGGGGCGTCCTGCCGATGGGGCCATCGACTCGGCCGATGGCAGGCCCGGCCCGCGTCGCTCACTCCGGAGCGCGGCCGTACTTCTGGAGCGTCGCCTTTGACGTCGAGGTGTCGACGAGCCTCAGCTCCCACGGGCCGGTGTTGACGTCGAAGTCCTTTCCGAAGCCGACCCACTTCCCTGCCATACGGCGGCCGGTCGGCTCCACGAGCATCTGGATCGCGCCGTGGTAGCGGGCGCCCTGGTAGTAGCCCTCGGCGGCGGTCTGCTCGGTCCATGAACCGGTGACCACGCTGCGGTCGATGGTCAGGTCCAGGGTGAGCGGGCTGTCCGGGTTGCTGGACGCTCCGGGCAGGCTCTGGCCGGTCAACCGGGCGCCGTGCTGGAGCAGTACGACGTAGTGCTTGGCCTCCAGTGTCTCGCCGCGCGAGGAACTGAAGAACTCGTACCGTGACAGCCAGATGCCCGAGTAGTTCATGCCCTGCGGTGGCAGCTGTGTGGCGGTCGCCGCCTGAATGCCTTCGGGGCCGAGGTCCATGTCGTGGCCTCCTGCGGAATCGGGATGGACGCGTGCCTGCGGCACGGGCAGGGTGAAGCCCAGGGCTTCGACGGGGCGCCCCGTGACGTGCTCCAGAGCACGGGCGTATACGGGGCGCGGAGCGCGGCTGGTGCCGGATTCCCAACGCTGGACGAGACGCTTGCTTGCTTCGTTCGGCTCGCCCAGCTCCTCGCCGGCTGTGCGGAGCGCTTTCGCTAAGTCGTCCTGGCTCATGCGCAGGCTGATCCGCACGGCCCGCAGAACATCGTTCGTCGCGGCGGTCGTCATGGATTCGACGGTAGTCCCAACAGCAGCCGAATGACACCGATTTGACGCCCACGGGTGACGCCCGAATGACGTCATTCCTGCCGTCGCGATGACCTGGCCCCATGCGGACGATGGATGCCATGCCGATCCGCATCGACGCCTACACGGTCAGAGCTGACGGGACCCGCACAAAGCCCCGAACCCTGTACGAGGGCGAGGGCGGCCCGCCGCTGACGACCAGCGTGATGCCGGTCTGCACATGCCCGCGCTGCTGCCCGCAGCGCTCCGCCAAGAGGAAAGGGACCTTCAGGTGACCATCGCACTTGAGCATCCCCCGATTCACCGCACCGAGCCCCGCACGCTCCTGCCCCGAGAGGTGTGGCGGGCCCTGGTCGCCGACGTGATCGAGGCGCACCCGGGTACGAGCAGGGTCCTGGCCGAGCGGATCATCGGCCAGACCGTCGCCTTCCTGATCGCGGGAACGATGACCGACGGACCGCTGTCCCCGTCCGAGCAAGTCGACTGGGGCTGGCACGCGTTCCTGCTGCGCACCCAGGCGTACCAGGACTTCTGCGACCGGCACGCGGGCCGGTTCATCCACCACCACCCGGGCGTTCCCGACGCGACCGAGACGGGCGGCCCCGAGGGGGCCCGGAATCGCACCGTGGCCGCCATCCGTGCGGCAGGCTTCGACCTGGACCAGGAGCTGTGGCCGGACGCCGCCGAGTGCACGCAGTGTCACTCGGGCTGCACGGACAGCCCGGTGGGCGGCAAGAAGTAGGCACGGCGACATCGCCCGCCCCTCGACCTCCGGTCGGCGGGCGGGCCCTCAGCATGTGGAAGGACGAGGGTGAGCGAACAGGAATCCGGCGCGTGGGACGTGTGGGGGGCGGCCAGGCCGGGACGCAAGGAGGCGAACGCGGCCGGAGCCGCAACGTGGTTCAACTGGACGCAGTGGCCCGATCACGGGCCCGACGAGAAGATCCTCGGCACCCTCTCCGGCGCGCGGGTCCTCGACCTCGGCTGTGGCAGCGGCGGAAACCTCGCTCACCTGGTCGCGCTGGGGGCCGAAGCAGTCGGCGTGGACATCTCGCCCGTCCAGGTGGCCAAGGCGCGTGAACGCTGGCCGCACCTCGATGTGAGGCAGCAGACGGCCGAGAAGTTCCTCGCGACAGGCACGGACGAGTTCGCGGCTGTCTGCTCGGTCTTCGGAGCCGCCTGGTTCACCGATCCCGCCGAGTTGCTGCCCCTGGTCCATGCGTGCCTGGCGCCCGGAGGCGTCTACGCGTTCTCCCACAACCCCCCTGCCCTGACCGGCTGCTACGGACCGCAGGCGTCCCAGATGCAGCCACCGGAGAAGGGGGCGGAGCCCCTGTACGTGAAGCGGTGGGACTACGAGGCCGACACCTGGGCGGAGATTCTTCGGCGGAGTGGGTTCACTGACGTGACGGCCGAGGTGATCGAGCCCCCGGCGGGGAAGCGAACGGGGACTCTGCTCGTCCGGGGCGTCAGAGCCGCGTGAACCAGCCCCATCCCGCTGGCAGCCTCCCCAAGCCGCCGCCCGCGCTCCGACACTCGGCATCAACCGACCACTCCTGCCGTCGTCAGCCAGGCCGGCGCCTCACGCGCGTGCGCCTGGGACGGTAGGGCGCGCCTGATGGCAGGTGCAGCCGCAGGCGAGGTGGCGGACTTCCCGCACCCCCGTCTCCCGAGGGACCCCGTCCCCGCAGCGGTCGTGGCGGCCGACGGTGCAGCGCGGTGACCGGAACTCCGGCTCGGCACCGGCCGCCAGAGCCAGGGTCACCAGGGACAGGCTCACCGCGTCGGCGATCTCCGGCGTCACCCACCAGCCGTCACCCGCGCGGTCGCGGTGCGGGCCGTCGTGCCCCACGTCCAGCACGCAGACCGACCCACCCCACACCGGCCGCACCACCTCCGGGATCGCGAGCACGGACCGCCTCGCCCCACAGCGGCTCATCGGGCAACCCTGGCATGGATGTTCCGGTGGTCGACGTCCACCCCGACCGTCGCCAGCCACAGCGCCCGCCGCCGCCTGCGCTGCACACGAGCGGCCGCCGTCAGGTAGGGGCGCTCCAATGGCGAGCCGGCGCCGTCCAGGAGCATCGCCTGCTCCCGGGCGTACGGTGACCGCCACGTCGGAGCCGGTGCCGCCTGGCGCGGGGTGTGGCGGTGGCGTTGGGTGGCCTGGCGGGGGCGGTGCCTGCCGGTGGGTGGCAGGGCCAGGATCAGCAGCCACATCAGTACGCAGACGATAGGGTTCCGCACGTCATCAACTCCCAACAGTTGGTGGCCATGCCCCGGGACCGGTACCAGCGGTCGCCGGGGACTTACGTCCGCGCCCACCGTAATGCGTGATGCACAGTGATGCATCACGATGTAGCTAGAGCCATCCCAACGTGTATTTGTACGACTATCTACTGTTGGGCCCATGAGTCTTGATCCGAAGTCGGCACGCCCGCTGTACATGCAGCTGGCCGACGTGATCGCAGCGAAGATCGCCTCTGGGGAGTTCGCCCCCGACCGGATGATCCCCACGCCCGGCGTTCTCTCCGAGGAGTACGGCATCGCCGTACTGACCGCCCGCCGGGCCATGCGGGAACTCCGTGAGCGCGGTCTGATCGTCACCGTGCCCGGCAAGGGCTCCTATGTTCTTCCCGCCCAGGAGAACGGCCCCTCGACCGAGGCGTGAGTCCGGCGCCCCGCCGGGGAAGAGTCCCCCCGTGGACCTGGAACACGCACGGCGGTGGCTCGGCACCGCCCTCGATGAGGCACGGGCCGGACGGGACGAAGGTGGGATCCCCGTCGGCGCCGCCCTCTACGGCGCCGACGGCGCCCTCCTCGGGCGTGGGCACAATCGGCGCGTGCAGGACGGGGACCCGGCGGCTCATGCCGAGACCGACGCGTTCCGGTCCGCCGGGCGGCAGCGGTCGTACGCGGGGACGACCATGGTCACGACCCTCTCGCCCTGCTGGTACTGCTCCGGGCTCGTGCGGCAGTTCGGGATCTCGCGGGTGGTCGTCGGGGAGGCGGAGACCTTCCGGGGCGGGCAGGACTGGCTGGTCGAGCACGGGGTCGAGGTCCTCGTGCTCGACGACCCCGCGTGCGTCGCGCTCATGCGGGAGTTCGTCGCCACCCACCCTTCCCTCTGGAACGAGGACATCGGTCATGACTGAAGCCGGCCTTCCCACCATCGATCTCGGCCGCGACCCCGCCCCCCAGCTCCCCGCCGTCGACCTCGCCCTGCGCGACGCCGGGTTCCTGCTCGTCACCGGGCACGGGGTCGACCCGGGGCTTCGGAAAGAGATCCGGGACGTCGCCCGGCGGTTCTTCCATCTCCCCGCCGCCGTCAAGGAGCCGTACGCCGTGCGGGTCGGCGGGCGCGGGTGGCTCGGGCCCGGCGCGGAGGCGAATGCGTACGCGGAGGGGACCGTCACCCCGCCCGACCTGAAGGAGTCGCTCTCCTTCGCCGCCGACGAGCCGACCGGGGACCCCGTCGTGGACGCCGAGTGGTTCCTGCCGAACACCTGGCCCGCCGAGGTACCCGGGCTGAAGCCGCTCGTCGAGACGTACCTCGCGCAGATGCGGACCCTGTCGGACCGGGTTCTCGATCTGCTCGGCGTCGCCCTCGGCGAGGAGCGGGACTTCTTCACGCGGCACACCGGCCACCCGACCTTCGGGTTCAACATCAACTGGTACCCCGGGCGCGAGCGGACCGGCGAGCCCGAGCCCGGTCAGTTCCGGATCGGGCCGCACACCGACTTCGGGACGGTGACCGTCCTCGACCGGCAGGCCGGCAAGGGTGGGCTTCAGGTGTTCACCGACGCCCACGGCTGGCAGGACGCTCCGTACGATCCCGACGCCTTCACCGTCAACATCGGTGATGTGATGGCCGGTTGGACCGGCGGGCGGTGGCGCTCCGGTCGGCATCGCGTCCTTCCGCCGCCCGCCGACGCGCCCACCGAGGAGCTGATCTCGCTCGTGTACTTCTACGAGTGCGACCCCGGCACCACGATCCACGGGATCGACTCCCACGCCTACCTCCGGGGCCGGCTCGACGCGATCGCAACGGGCCGGTAACTCCCCCGCACCAGACTCGAAAAGCCTGCCGCATTCCCAACACGCCGTCGATATCCTGGAGTTGACTGTGACGGGGGTGACGGTACGTGGACAGAGAGCTGTACGGACGCGAGGCGGTCTTCCAGGACGCCGGGCTCGCCGCGCGGTTGGTCGGGCTGACGCCGTACCGCTACGGCCGTACCCCGTACGAACACGCCGACGACCCGCCCGTCACCGTCTTCACCGGGGGCCGGGGCATGGGCAAGACCGCCCTGCTCAAGCAGCTCCGTAACGCCTACAAAGCCGCCACCCCGCTCGCCCTCATCGACTGCGCGCGCGTCGAACCGCCCGCCGACCACGGCCCCGGCTGGAACCCGCTCACCGGCGCGCTCGCCGAGCTCGCCGTCCAGCTGGCGCCGCGCGTGCTCGCGGCCAAGCCCGTGCAGTTCCCCCGGCTCTCGCTCGGTCTCGTCGCCGTCGCCTCCATCAGCTGGTCGCAGGAGGACGACGAGCGGGCCCGGCGCGACCTGCAACGGCTCGGACCGGTCCTCTCCACCGTCGACGCGGCCAAGGGCGCCGCCGCGAACTGGGTCACCAAGGTCCTCACCAAGCTCGCCGCCAACTTCGCCGAGGCCACCGCGCCGATGGCCGGACTGCTCGCCGAGGCGACCGTCGAGACGGTCCTGGAGGAGGTGTTCGGCCGGTTCCAGCAGAAGGCCGAGAGCTGGTACGGGAGTTACCGCAACGCGGGCGGGCGCGGCAAGGCCGGGCTCCAGCAGCTCGCGATGGACTTCGAGCAGGGCGGCCGCCGGCGGCGCGAGGCCGAGGACTTCCTCGTCGCCGCGCTGATCGAGGACCTGGTCCGCGCCTTCACCGGCCTGGCCAACCGGGGCGCCCGCCGCGGCCGGCCGGTCATCCTCCTCGACAACGCCCACGAGCCGCTCGGCCGCCGCCTGGTCGAACCGATCCTGCGGGCCCGCGCCGACGGCCGCCGCGACCGGGTGGTCGTCATCGCCGCCTCCCGCGTCCGCGACCACGACGGCATCCGGCACGCGACCCGGCTGCGGCTGCCCGAGACCGCGCACCGTGCGACCTGCCCGCGCGGCCCGGACGTCACCTCCGGCATCCTCGCGGTCGAGCTGCCCCCGCTGTCGCCCGCCCAGGCGCAGTCCGCGTTCGACCGGTTCGACCCGGCGGGCCGGACCCCGGCCGAACTCGCCCGGGCCGTCCACCGGTTGACCGGCGGACGGCCGCTCGGCGTGGTGCTGCTCGGCCGGGCGGCGGGCGAGGCCCCGGCCGACCAGAAGTCGTCGCTCACCCCCGGCGCGCTCCTCGACCTCACGGTGGAGCTGCGTGAGGACAGCGCGCCCGTACCGGTCGCCCCGACCCTCCTCGAAGAGCTCCTGCCGCGGCTGCGACACGGCCCCTTCGCCGTCCTCGCCGCCGCCCACGACGAGGAGTCGGCCCGGCTGCTGGCCCGCACCCGGCTGCGCGGCGAGTCCCTGGACGGCGACATGGCCCTGCGCGTACGGGACCTGCTGCGCGCCGAGGACTGGCCCGAGGGGCCCGAACACTTCGTCGCCGACCCGCTGCTGCGCGCCCTGCTGCTGCACCGGCTGCGGTTCGAGGACGGCGAGGAGTACGCGACCTGGCGCGCCGTCCACGAGACCCTGCACCGGCACTACGCCCCCGGGCCCGACGCGTGGCCCATCCCGTACCGGCTGCACCAGGAACTGGCCCTCGGCCGCACCGACGACGCCGTGACCCAGCTGCGCGTCACGTTCCCCGAGGCGGACGTCCTCGGCTGGCTCGGCCGGCTCCGCTTCATCGCCTCGGCGCCGTACCCCCGCGACCGGCACCGGGCCGGGCGGCCCGACCCGCGCCGGGCGCTCGCGCTCGGGCAGGCACCGGGCGATCCGCTGCCCGCCACGTTCGACGACGACACCGTCGAACTCCACCTCAGCCTCAGGCGGTTGCTGCACGCCGTCTGGCTGCTGACCGATCCGCTCGCGCTGCCCGACGAGGAGGTGACCGAGAAGCTGGCGCACGAGCTGCGCCAGCTCTCCGGCCGCCACCGGACGGGCAACAGTCCGCTGTGGGACGCGGCCACCCACTGGCCGAGGGACATCCGCGCCTGGCGGGGGCTCTCGCTCCCGCCCGGTACGGAGAACGGAGTCTGAGCCATGGTCGGCCCGCTGCGCTACCGCCTCTGGTACACCGCCCGGCAGAAGATCGTCACGACAGCGGTCGCCGTCGCCGTCCTCGGCTCCGTCGCCGGGTACGCCATCGACCGCGCCCTCACCCCGGAGGACCGTTCCTGCGCCCAGGGCGTCGAGCGCCCGTCCGGCAGCTCCGAGTGCGTCGGCGTCAACGGCGACGGGTACGACTTCGGCGTCCCGTCGCTGACCGAGATCACCGGGCTGATCCGCGACGAGAACCGCACCCTGAAGTCCGGCGAGTACGCGACGGTCGCCCTGCTGCTGCCACTGACGAGCACGGACAGCGGGATGCGGGTCAAGGTCCTGCACGAGATCCAGGGCGCGTACGCCCGCCAGTACCGGGCCAACCACGAGTCGAACAGCGAGACCCCGAAGATCCGGCTCGTCCTCGCCAACACCGGCAAGGGCAACGCTCATTGGAGTACGACGGTCGAGCGGCTGAAGACGATGACCGGCGGGGACGACCGGCTGCGGGCGGTCTCCGGGGTGGCCACCTCCTCGGCGGAGATACGGCAGGCGGTGCAGGCCCTTACGGGTGCGGGCATCGCCGTCGTCGGCACGACGATCACCGCCGACGACATCGCCAACGGCCCCGGCGCGGGCAAGAACCGCTTCCCCGGCCTCGCCCGCGTCTCCCCCACCAACGGCGACGAGGCCAAGGCCCTGGCCCACTTCGGCGAGGTGAATGCGGCGAAGGCGCTGCTCGTCCAGGACACCCGTACGGGAGACCACTACACGGACACCCTGAAGGCCGCGTTCTCGGCCTCCCTCAAGGGCGCGCCGTACGAACCGCAGCTCTTCACCTCCCCCGCCGATCCGACGGAGGAGGGCACGACCGCGAACACCTTCCGCCAGATCACCCATCTGATCTGCGACACGCGCGCGGAGACGGTCTTCTTCGCGGGCCGCCATACGCAGCTGCGGCAGTTCATCAACGCGCTCGGCGCGCGCGGCTGCGCGGAGCGGCCCTTCACGATCCTGACCGGCGACGAGGGCTCGTACCTGGGCGCGGACAGCAAACTCAACCGCGCCGCCCTGAAGGCCAAGCTGACCGTCCGCTACGCCTCCCTCGCCCACCCCGACGCCTGGAAGCCGGCCCCGGGCCGCCCGGTCCCGACGACGGGCGGTTCGACGGCCGCGTACGAGACGTTCGTCGCGGACATGGCCCGCGCGTCGAAGAAGCCGGTCCCGCTGGCGGACGGCCAGGCGATCGTGGCGTACGACGCGATGGCGACGGCCGTCCACGCCATCCGCCAGGCGACCCCGCAGGGCGCCCAGTACCCGCAACTGGCGGACGTGGGCACCCAGTGGCCCCAGGTGAAGGGCTCCCTCCGCGTCGACGGCGCCAGCGGCTGGATCTGCCTGGACAACTACGGCAACCCGTTCAACAAGGCGGTCCCGATCGTCGAACTGGCCGAGGACGGCTCGCAGAGGTTCGTCCAGATCGCCTGGCCGGAGGGCAGGCCCCCGACGAAGGAGTGCCTGCCGCCGAGGAGGGGCTGACCACCCCCCGCTGTGGGCTTACGGCTCCCACTTCGGCCAGGGGGCCTCGTCCCGCTCGTACAGGTCCCGTAGGTGCTGCCACCGGTCGGGCGACCACTCGCGCCAGTCCGTGGGGTGGCCGTCCAGCGCCCGCGCAAGGCGTTCGAAGTGCTCGTGCCACCCGGCCATGACGTCGAGCTTCTCCTCGCGCGCCGCACGGAACTCGTTCGTGAAACGCAGCACGGTCGACCCGCCGCCGCCGGACGGTTCCAGGTGGAACCGGATCCGGCCGTGCGTCGGCTCGACCGTGTACTCCGCCACGTATTCCGGGTCCCAGGCCGTCACCGTCCCCGAGACCACCACGTCCCCATTCAGCCAGCGCAGCGTCACCGCTCCGCCGAGCCTCGGCTCCAGCGGATCCGCCGCGCAGAGCCACTGCGGCAGGCCCTCCGGCGTGGCGACCGCCGCCCACACCCGTACCAGCGGGTGGGGCAGATCGATCACGTACCGCAGGTGATGCAGGTTGCCGTCGTGGGTCTCGCACCTGCCCCGAGGTATCTCGCTCATACCTCTAGCGTCACGCCGGGGAGGGTGCTGTGCCAGCTCAGACGCCCGCGTACGAGTGCTTGCTGCTCACGAAGATGTTCACGCCGTAGTAGTTGAAGAGGAAGCAACCGAAGGCGATGAGCGCGATGTACGCGGCCTTCCGCCCCTTCCAGCCGGCCGTCGCGCGGGCGTGCAGGTACGCCGCGTAGCCGACCCAGGTGATGAACGCCCAGACCTCCTTGGCGTCCCAGCCCCAGTAGCGGCCCCACGCTTCGCCGGCCCAGATCGCGCCGGCGATGACCGTGAAGGTCCACAGCGGGAAGACCGCCGCGTTGACCCGGTACGAGAACTTGTCCAGGGAGGTGGCGGAGGGCAGCCGCTCCAGGACCGAGCGGGCGAAGGAGCCGGGGTTGCCGCCTGACGCGAGCTTGTTCTCGTAGGAGTCGCGGAAGAGGTACAGGACCGTGGCGACCGCGCCGAGGTAGAAGACCGCGCCACAGAAGATCGCGGTCGTGACGTGGATCCACATCCAGTAGGAGTCCAGCGCGGGAACGAGCTGGTCGCTCTCGGTGTAGAGCACGGTCGTGGCGACGCCCAGGTCCAGCAGGACGGTCGTCACCAGCGGCAGACCGATCCAGCGGACGCTCTTCTTCGCGAGCAGGAAGGCGAGGTACGCGCCCACCGCCACGGTGGAGAGCGTGGTGGAGAACTCGTACATGTTGCTCCAGGGCGCGCGCTGCACCGCGAGGGCGCGGGAGAGCACACCGGCGACCTCGATCAGGAACGCGAGCGCGGTGAGCGAGACGGCGATACGGCCGTACAGGTCGCCCTTGACCGTGCCGCCGGCCGCGCCGGAGCCGTCGGGCACGTCGCGGGCGCCCGCGCCGGACCGGGTGACGACCACGGGCTTGTCGAGGACGGCGGTACCTCCGGCGGCCGTCTTCACCTGGACCGTGACGGCGGGAGCGGCGGCCGTCGCCGTCTTCGTGGTCAGCGCGGCGGCCGTACGGCCGACCTTGCTGCGGCTGCCGAACACCCACTCGGCGATGTGCGCGAGGAAGGCCAGCGTGTAGACGGCCATCGAGGAGTAGATGAGCGAGTTGCTCAACTGCGCCAGACTCTCGTTGGTCTCGGCGGCGAGACTCACGGCGGCGAGATTCACTTCTCAGCCCCTTCGGCGGTTTCGGGTTCGGCAGGTTCGGCTTCGGCGGGTTCGGCAGGTTCGGCTTCGGCGGGTTCTGCTGTTGCGGATTCGGCGTCCGCCGGTTCGGCTTCCGCGGGTTCCGGCGCGGTCGGCGCCTGTGCGTGGATCGTGACCGCGAGAGCGGCCAGCTCCTCCGGGAGCTTGGCGGACTCGTTCCGGCCAAGGCCCGCCATCTCGACGACGGTGACGCCGTCCTTCCCCCGTACGGCCCGCAGCCAGACCCGGCGGCGCTGGATGAAGAGCGAGCCGGTCAGGCCCAAGAGCGACGCGATCGCGCCCGCGAGGGCGAGGCCGTTGCCCGGCTGCTGGGAGATCTGGAAGCTCGCCCACTCCCTGATGTCCTTCTCGAAGGTGATCGAGCCTGCGCCGTCGGGCAGGGTCATCGTCTCGCCGGGCAGCAGCCGGTTGGCCTTGCCGGTGCCGCCCTCGACCTTGAACTGCTTCATCTTGGAGGTGTCGAGCTGGTACACGTTCTGCGGCAGCCCCGAGTTCACGCGCAGGTCGCCGCGGTAGCCGGTGAGGGCCATGACGGGGAAGTCGAGCGCCGGGAACTGGGAGAACATGTTCCCCTTGCCGACGCCCGCGAACGTCGGCACGAAGAAGGCCTTGAAGCCCAGCTGCTCCTTCTTGCCGTTCTTGTCGCGGTAGCCGTCCATCACCTTGATCGCGCCGGTGGAGGTGACGTTGCTGTCGAACGGCAGCAGCGGGACTGCGCCTTGGAAGACGACCTTGCCCCGGCCGTCCTTGACGGTGACGACGGGCGCGTACCCATGGGCGATCAGGTACACCTTGGAGCCGCCGACCTTCAGAGGCTCGTTGACGCGGATGACCGCCTTCTTGTCCGGACCGTCGGCCTCGGAGTACGTGACGGCGGCCTCGAAGGTGCGCGGGGTGCCACGCTGCGGGCCGCTCTTCTCGTACGTACCGGTGAAGCTGTCCAGCGTGAAGCCGAAGGGCGCGAGGTCCTCCGTGCTGCAGAGGGAGCCGGACTTGAAGTCGTCGTACTGGGTGAGGGTGTTGGAGAAGCCGTCGCCCTCGATGACCAGCTTGCCGCCCTCGGACTTGAAGAGCTGGCCCCAGGCGAAGGCGACGAGCATCACGATCAGCGCGATGTGGAAGAGCAGGTTCCCCGCCTCGCGGAGGTAGCCCTTCTCGGCGGAGACGGCGTCCTCGACGATGTGCGCGCGGAACCGGCGGCCCTTGAGGACGCCGAGCGCGGCCTCACGGACATGCTCGGGCTCGGCATCGGTCCGCCAGGTCGTGTACGCGGGCAGCCGGGTCAGGCGGCCGGGGGCGCCGGGCGGCCGGCCGCGGAGCTGGCCGACGAACTGCCAGCTGCGCGGGACGATGCAGCCGATGAGGGAGACGAAGAGCAGTATGTAGATCGCCGAGAACCACACCGAGCTGTAGACGTCGAACAGCTGGAGTTTCTCGTAGATCGGCGTGAGCGTCGGGTGGGCCTTCTGGAAGGTCTGCACCTTCACTTCGTCCGCGCTGGTCTGCGGGATGAGCGAGCCCGGGATCGCGCCGAGGGAGAGCAGGAAGAGCAGGATCAGCGCGACCCGCATCGAGGTCAGCTGGCGCCAGAACCAGCGGATCCAGCCGACGACCCCGAGGGTCGGGCCGGCGACGATGGCCTCGGCGGCGGTCTCCTCGCGGGGCGCGGTCGAGAGCTGAGCCCCGGGTTCGCCGAGGTTGTCCTGCTCCTGGGTTGTTTCGGTCTTGCTCATCAGAACTCTCAGATCCCCACCGTGAAGCCGCTGGACCAGCCCTGCATCGTGGAGACCATGCTGTCCCACGCTCCTGTGAGCAGCAGCAGACCAGTCACGATCATCATGCCGCCGCCGATTCTCATCACCCACACATAGTGCTTCTTGACCCATCCGAACGTGCCGATCGCCTTGCGGAAGGCGACCGCGGCGAGGATGAAGGGGACGCCGAGGCCGATGCAGTACGCGACGGTCAGCAGCGCGCCGCGGCCCGCGCTGGCCTCCTGCGCGGCGAGCGCGTTGACGGACGCGAGGGTCGGGCCGATGCACGGGGTCCAGCCGATGCCGAAGAGCGCGCCGAGCAGCGGTGCGCCGGCGAGTCCGGTGACGGGCTTCTTGTGGAAGCGGAACTCGCGCTGGGTGAACCGGGGCAGGAGCCCGAGGAAGAAGACGCCGAGGGCGATCATCAGCACACCGAGGACGGTGTTGAGGGTGTCGCGGTACTCCTGGAGCGTCGAGCCGAAGTAGCCGAAGAGGGCGCCGCCGGAGACGAAGACGGCGGAGAAGCCGAGGACGAAGAGGGAGGCGCCGGCGGCCATCCGGCCGCGCTTGGCCTCGGCCAGGTCGGTGCCGGTGACCCCGGTCACGTAACTCAGGTAGCCGGGGACGAGCGGCAGGACGCACGGGGAGAAGAAGGAGACCAGGCCGCCGAGCACGGCGATGGGCAGGGCGAGGAGCAGCGCGCCGCTGAAGACCGTCTCGTTCACAAGATCACTGCTCCGCGAGAAGCGGCTCGATCATCGAGCGGAGCTTCTTCTCGTCGAGGGCCATGAGGGAGCGGGCGGCGATCTTCCCGTCCTTGTCGAGGACGACGGTGGAGGGGATGGCCTGCGGGTTGAGCGTGCCCTTGGGGAATCCGTTGAGGATCAGCTTTCCGGCGGGGTCGTACAGGCTCGGATAGGGGACCTTGTAGTCCTCTTCGAAGGTGAGCGCCTGCTGCTTGTTGAAGTCGCGGGTGTTGAGGCCGACGAACTCCACGCCCTTGGCCTTGAGGTCGTTCGAGACCTTGGCGAAGTGCGGTGCCTCGGCGCGGCAGGGGCCGCACCACGATCCCCAGACGTTCAGGACGACGACCTTGCCCTTGAGGTCGGCGACGTCGAGCTTCTCGCCTTCGAGGGTCTCGCCCGCGATTTTGTTGGGCACCGTGCGCTCGCCCTTGGCGACGGTGGAGATGCCGCCCGTGTTGGTCACGAAGTTGGTTCCGCCGCCGCCGCCCGACTTGCCGTTGGAGTCCGCGCCGCAGGCCGACAGAGCGAGGGCGGCCGACAGGATTCCGACGGCGAGCAGGGTGCGTCGAGGGGCACGGCTAAGGCTCATGTGAAAAGTTTCGCATGAGCGTTTGGGAGATCTTGGGCGCCCCCCTGGGCGCCCGTAAAGCCCCTTGTCAAGGGGGCTTAAGGGACGCACGCAGCTTTATGCCGCCGGCTGCGTGCTGCTACCCGCGGGCTTCAGGAAGGCGTTCCAGCCGCCGGCCGGCGACTGGCCGACTTCGAGCGTACGGAGCTTCGCGAGGATCTTGGGGTCCTGCACGTCCAGCCAGTCCACGAACTGGCGGAAGGAGACGAGCCGGACGTCCTTCTTGCCCGCCATGCCCTTGAGCGCCTCCTCGACGGCGTCCATGTAGATGCCGCCGTTCCACTGCTCGAAGTGGTTGCCGATGTAGAAGGGCGCGCGGTTGGACTCGTAGGCGCGCTTGAAGCCGTTGAGATAGGCGTCGGTGGCCTGGCGGCGCCAGCCGGGGTAGCGCGAGGGCATGCCCTTGGTGGTGTTCTTCGACTGGTTGGCGAGCATGTTGTAGTCCATCGACAGGACCTCGAAGGAGTGGCCGGGGAACGGCACGGCCTGCAGCGGGAGGTCCCAGATGCCCTTCCGCTTGACCGGCCACATCTGGCGGCCGCCGGGCGAGCTGGCGTCGTAACGCCAGCCGAGGCGCTTGGCCGTGGGCAGCAGGTTGTCCTGGCCGAGGAGGCAGGGGGTGCGGCCGCCGACCAGTTCCTTGCTGTAGTCGAAGGGCAGCGGGTCGAGGTCGGTCCAGCCGCTGTTGGTCTTCCACTCGGTGACGAACTTCATCGCCTGGTCGATCTCGCTCTGCCACTGGGCCGGGGTCCAGTTGCCGACCGAGCCGGAGCCGGCGCAGAAGTGGCCGTTGAAGTGGGTGCCGATCTCGTGCCCGTCGAGCCAGGCCTGGCGGACGTTCTTGAGGGTGTCCTTGATGTGGTCGTCGGTGAGGTAGCCGATGTCGGAGGCGCCGACGCGGTTGTTCGGCGGGCGGTAGAGGTTCTTCTTGGACTCCGGGAGGAGGTAGACCCCGGAGAGGAAGAAGGTCATCGCGGCGTCGTGGTTCTTGGCGAGTTCCAGGAAGCGCGGGAAGAGGCCGTTGCCGACCTCGCCGGCGCCGTCCCAGGAGAAGATCACGAACTGGGGCGGGGTCTGGCCGGGTTCGAGCGGGACGGGGGCGTCGGGCTGGTTCGGCTGCTTTCCGGTGTCGGCGGTGGAACCGTCACCGATGAGCTTGGCCTCTTCCTCGGTGGGCCCGGGCGCGCTCGGGGATCCCGAGACGTCACCACCCTTACCGGGCCCGGAAGTGCCCGATTTGCCCGATCCGTTGCCGCTGCATCCGGCGATCCCGACCGCGGCGGCGGCGCCAACTCCCGCCCCGATAAGGCTCCTTCGAGTGATCCCGCGCATGACGTCCCCATTCGCGTTTCCTATGACCGGAAGGTCATCCAAACCGACAATGAGTGAGATGCCGGGAGGAACACGTAGGTTCCGGGAATTAGCACAAAAATTTCAGGGCGACCAGATGACTTATGATCATCCGATCGCCCTGACGGTGTACCCGGTGGACTGGTGCCCGAACTCGGGGCACCTCGCCGACACAGAACCTCTACGTGGGGGGGCGCCCCCTAGGGGCGCGGGGAACTGCACGACCAGCCACGGTCGGCCGGCACCCTTCGCACCGGCCCGCAGGATTCCTCCCGCTCCCCCGTGGAGCGCTTACGCGCCGAAGGCCTTCGTCTTCCCCTTCACCGGCTTCGCGCCCGCCAGCAGATGCGCGGGGACGAGATCACGCGCCGGCTCGCTGTAGCCCACCGAGACGATCTTGTCGCCCCGGTACGTGAACGAGGTCAGCGAGGCCAGCGTGCACTGCCGCCGCCGCGGGTCGTGCCAGAGCCGCCGCTTCTCCACGAAGCTCCGCACGATCCAGATCGGCAGCTGGTGGCTGACGCAGACCGCCTCGTGCCCCCGGGCCGCGTCCTTCGCCGCGTCGAGCGCGCCCATCATCCGGACGACCTGCTCGACGTACGGCTCGCCCCAGGACGGCCTGAACGGGTTGGTGAGGTGCTTCCAGTTGCCCGGCTTGCGCAGGGCCCCGTCGCCGACGCCGAAGGTCTTGCCCTCGAAGACGTTGCCGGCCTCGATCAGCCGCCCGTCCGTGGCCAGGTCCAGGCCGTGGCTCTTGGCGACCGGCTGGGCCGTCTCCTGCGCCCGCTCCAGCGGGGAGGCGACGACGTGCGTGATGTCCCGGTCGGCCAGGTGCTCGGCGACCCGGTCCGCCATCTGGCGGCCGAGCTCGGAGAGGTGGTAGCCGGCGCGGCGGCCGTAGAGGACGCCGTCGGGGTTGTGCACCTCGCCGTGGCGCATCAGGTGGACGACGGTGATGTCGTCGCTGCCGTTTTCCGAGACGCTCATGCGGTCGCCTCCGCGGCGGCACGGGCGGCGGCGGGCAGGGCCGCGGCGATGCGCTCCACGGCCCGCTCGTCGTGGGCCGTGGAGACGAACCAGGACTCGAACGCGGACGGCGGCAGGTAGACCCCGTCGGCCAGCATCGAGTGGAAGAAGGCGTTGAAGCGGAACGCCTCCTGCTTCTTCGCGTCGTCGTAGTTCCGGACCTCGGTGGCAGTGAAGAAGACGGAGAACATGTTGGAGGCGGTCTGCAGCCGGTGCGCGACACCCTCCTTGGTGAGCGCGTCGGTGACGAGCCCCTGGATCTCCTTCGAGACCGCGTCGACCTTCTCGTACGCGGCGTCGTCGAGCAGCCGCAGCTGCGCGAGGCCGGCGGCGGTGGCGATCGGGTTACCGGAGAGGGTGCCCGCCTGGTAGACGGGGCCGGCCGGGGCGAGGCGCCCCATGACGTCGGCGCGGCCGCCGAAGGCCGCGGCCGGGAAGCCACCGCCCATGACCTTGCCGAAGGTCATCAGGTCGGGCTTCACGCCGTCGACGCCGTACCAGCCGGCGCGGGAGGTCCGGAAGCCCGTCATGACCTCGTCGGAGATGTACAGGGCGCCGTTCTTCGCGCACGCGTCCTTCAGGCCCCGGTTGAAGCCCGGCTGCGGCGGGACGACGCCCATGTTGCCCGGCGAGGCCTCGGTGATCACACAGGCGATCTCGCCCGGGTACCGGTGGAATGCCTCGTGCACGGCCTCCAGGTCGTTGTACGGCAGGACGATCGTGTCGCCGGCCTGTGCACCGGTCACGCCGGGCGTGTCGGGCAGGCCGAAGGTGGCCACACCGGAGCCGGCGGCGGCAAGGAGCGCGTCCACATGGCCGTGGTAGCAGCCGGCGAACTTCACGATCTTCGCCCGGCCGGTGAAGCCGCGGGCGAGCCGGATCGCGGACATCGTGGCCTCCGTACCGGAGGAGACGAGCCGGACCTGCTCGACGGGCTCGATCCGGGCGACGATCTCCTCGGCGAGGGCGACCTCACCCTCCCCCGGCGTACCGAAGGAGGTGCCGCGGGCCACGGCGGCCTGCACGGCGGCGATCACCTCGGGGTGGGAGTGGCCGAGAATCATCGGCCCCCACGAGCAGACGAGGTCGACATACTCCCGGCCGTCCGCGTCGGTGAGGTACGGGCCGGTACCGGACACCATGAACCGGGGCGTTCCGCCCACGGCCCGGAAGGCGCGCACCGGTGAGTTCACGCCGCCGGGCGTCACGAGGGACGCGCGGTCGAAAAGCGTCTGTGAGACTGGGGCTTCGTATGAATACGGCACTGTGGTCCTGACCTGCGAGTACGGCTGCGAGTACGGAGGGAAGGCGTGGGCCCCCTGTGATTTACGCCGGGGCGTCGATGCTCCGCGTCTGCGAAACTGGGGCGTCATTGGGATGGCTCACGGAATCCATGGTGTCAGAGGGCCGGACGTTCTTGCGGACAGGTGTTTCACCGCGAGAGCGTGGGGGAGGTCACTGTCACGATGATCGGGTTGCGCGGCGGGGGTCGTGTTGCCTAAAAAGCAGTCGGGTGGAGATATGCATCGCGGTGGCGGACTGGGTGAGGGGACGGACGATCTGGGTCCCGAGCCTGCCCGGCGGGGGAGGCACCGGCGACGGCGTACGGAAGAGCCCGTGCAGTCCACAGGGTCCACGGGGCCGACGGAACCCACGACGGAGGGCGGGAGTGGCCGGTTGGGGGTGACGTACAAGTACTTCGGCGCACCCGACGGCGCCACGGCGGCCCGCGTCCCGATCTCGATGCGCCCGGAGGAGCTGGGCGGCGACGAGCTCGGCATGGGCGGCATGTTCAGCAAGATCAAGCCCGAGACGATAGCCGCGATGGTCCTCACGGGCATCCAGGGCATGCCCCTGCACAAGGTGCCCCCGCTGGAACTGGTGGTCCTCCACCCCGACTACGCCGTGGTGAAGCTGCCCATGACCGTGGTCGACCCGCTGCGCGGCATCGGCGAGGAGTCGGTCGGCGCGGCGGCCTTCATCTGGTCCACCGTCCCGGACCGCGGCGGCCCGCGCGACGCGTTCAACGTCTACCAGCTGCTCCACGAGTGGCAGGACTTCTCGCACCGGCTGCACGAGGCGGGCCACCAGCCGTACTGCCTGGTCTGGCCGTAGGCGGCCTGCTCACTTCTCCGCGTCCCTGATGGCTTTGCCCGCTCGGCGGCCGGCTCGCGGGCGGATTCGAGCCGGTAGGGGACGTCGATGACGACGACGTTCTTTCATGAACAGCAGCCGGGCCTCGAGCCGTAGGGCGCTCTGGTTGTGCAGGGGCTGTTCCCACCAGTGCCCGACGACGTACTCGGGGATGACGACCGACACCACCGAGTCCTCGGTCCGC
This sequence comes from Streptomyces sp. P9(2023), assembly GCF_032436795.1. NCBI lineage: Bacteria > Bacillati > Actinomycetota > Actinomycetes > Kitasatosporales > Streptomycetaceae > Streptomyces > Streptomyces sp. P9(2023). Next base: position 31,944 of record NZ_JAUPWM010000034.1, on the reverse strand, counting down.
TCGGGCGCGTCGCGGATGTGGCGCAGGACCGGCTGGACGCGACGGAGCGGTACGGGGAGCTGAGCACCCGCAGCGGTACGTCGATGCCGTGCCCCTCCCACGTGGCGCGGAGCACCTCCGCCTCGCGAGGTCCTCGGCGACCGTGACGGCCGTGAGTGAGGCGGGGTGCAGGGTCGCCGTACCGCCCGACGCCCGCCCCAGCCCGCCTCATGACGTAGTCGATGAGCAGGGCGCCGGCGGCGGTGAGCGCGGCGGTCTGGCCGAGGTTCTCGGCGGAGACGACATAGGCCCCGCCGCCGCCCGGGTAGGTGTGGCAGGTCTGCGGTTAGGAGGCGACCCACGACCACAAGCGGGATCACGATCCCGACCGCCGCGTACCAGGCCAGATGGAGTACGGCCGGCCCCCGAGGGCGAGGATCAGCAGGATCTCCTCGGTGGCGTACGCGACGGACGAGAGCGGTCGCTGCAGTAGATCGGCAGGGCGAGCCGCTTGGGCAGCAGGGTGTCGCCGAGCCGGCCGCTGTCCAAAGGCCTTCCCACGAGCAGGCGTTTCGCCGCACTTCCAGCTCTCATAAGTGCTGAAGTTAGGACAATTAACCATGCAGGGCGCGGAAGCCGCGCGGGAAGGACGGGCACCGTGAGCAGAGTGCGCATGGCCGGCGAACCCATGCAGATCGGCGAGGTCGCCGCACGGACGGAACTGTCCCTGCGGACGATCCGCCAGTACGAGGACAGCGGCCTCGTCGTCCCCTCGGCCTCGTCCCAGGGCGGCTTCCCGCTCTACACGGACGCGGACGTGGACCGGCTGATGGTGATCCGCCGGATGAAGCCCCTGGGCTTCACGATCGACGAGACCCGCGACCTCCTCAAGGCAGTCGACCGCCTCGCGGACCCCCGTCTCTCCCCCACGGAGCGCACGACCCTGACCACCCGAATCCACCACTACGAACAAGCAGCCACGAAACGCGTGGCGGAACTCCGCACCCAACTGGCAAGAGCAGAAGACTTCGCGGCCTCCCTGAGGGCGCGACTGGCGTAGGGGGGCGGGTGGCCCCGCAGGGCGACACCCCCGTTGTGGGCAAATGTCCCGCTGGGGGTCCCCCCAGGACGAAGTCCTAGGGGGAGGGTAAGGGTGGGCACAACCCACGAGGGCGGCGCCCGTTCAGGACCGTCCACCCCAGGCCCCGCCCCCGGGGCAGCCCGGGCCCGATCAGGCTGCCGCCCGCCGAAGCGCCTCCGCAAGCTCCAGGAAGAACGCGGCGTACGCCAAAGAACTGGGCGGCGTCTCCGGATTCCAAGGCGCCACCCGCGCGCCCCCAGGCGACGGAAACGCTCCCGCCCCCACCGCATGCTCACGGCTGTCGAACAGCACAAGCCCCGGCCGCAACGCAGCCACCCGCTCGCGATCGGCCGTCAGCCAGTTCGCCCCAGGACCGGGCCCGGGATCAACCACCCGTACCCCCAGCTCCTGAAGCCGGACCAGCTCGGGCCACGCATGCGGCCGGGCCAGATGAACCTGGCCGGCCCCGGCCCCCGAGAGCGCAAGGACGGCGACGTCCACCTCCGACGCAGTGCCCCGCAGCGCCGCCTCCGCCGCAGCAAGGCCCCCCACGTCACCACCACCGCCGGCACCGGCCACCGCCCCCAAGGCACCCGCCAACTCCCCGAACCGCCCAAGAATCGCCGCCAGAGCCAACTCGTTGCCCACCGACAGAGCGACCAGCGGCACCCCCGCCCCCTCCGGAACCCCCTCGTCCAACGCGTACGCGCTCTTCCCGTCGTACGTCACGTCGACGACCACATCCGCCCGCAGGTCCGCCAGCCGCGCCGCGTCCAGCGCCCGCCCCGGGCCCAGATACGGAACCCCCGCCTCGGCCAGCCGCCCCGCCTTGACGGGGTCGAGCGTGTCGCCGTCGTGCCCCGAGCCGTACACCGCGACCGGCGTCACCCCCAGGTCGAGCAGGGCCGCCCCCGCCCGTACATAGGCCACCACCCGCCGCGGCGCGCGTACGGCCTCCAGCGCCGTACCCCTGTCGTCGGTGAACCCCCACGCCTCCATGTCCTGCATATCCGACATGCGACTGCTCCTCCCCGGCCGGAATCCGCCCTCGCCCTGCCTGCCCCGCCACCCTTACGGGCCTTCCCCGGCCCGCACAAGAGGGCCTCCGGCCCACCGGCACCGGCCAGGACCAAGGTCCCGTACCCCCTGCCGAAAGTCCCCCACCGTAGTGTTAACTGGACAGATCGGGAGGAAATAGCAGGAATCGTCAACGCCGTACGCACGCGCCGTCTGCCAGGGCGCGCCCCCGTACCGGCCCTCGCTCCCCGGAGTCAGCCATGTCGTCGTTGCCGGGCCAGTTCTCGGACCCCCGTGCGATCACCCTCATCGGGCTGCTCGCCGTCTCCACCGTCGCGTGGGTGGCGCTCGGCCTACGCGCCCGCGCCCGCCGCGCCCGGGCGGCGACCCCGCTGGAACGGGTCTGGCACCCCCACGAGACCGTGTCGCTCACCCCGGCCGAGGAGAACGCCTTCGGCCAGGTCGTGTCACGGCTCTCGGTGGGGTCGGCGGGCCGCCTGCGCTGAGGGGGACGGCGGGGACGCGGGATGTCGCCCGGCCTGTCAGCGGCTCCCCCTAGGCTCCCCGCCATGCAAGCCCCCGACCCTCCCGGCAGGCCCGGACCTACCGACCCTGCCGCCAAGCCCGGACCTGGCGACCCTCCCGCCAGGCCCGGGCCCGGCGACCCTCCCGCCAAGCCCGGACCTGGCGACCCTCCCGGCCCACGCCGTGACACCCGAGGAATCGTCGACCCCGCCGAACTCCTCACCCGCGTCCGGTTCCGCCGTCACTATCCGGCGCCTGAGCTGCGCCCGTATCTGGAGCACTACTGGCTCATCGACTGGGAGCTGTCCGAGCCGTACGCGTCCCACGTCGTCCCGCACCCCTCCGTGAACGTCGTCTTCCAGCGCTACGGAGACGCCTCCTCGGCCGACCCCTCCGCCCACACCTCGGCCGAGGTCTCCGGGATCGGGCTTGAACTGTTCACGAAGAAGCTCACGGGCGTCGGCCGGGTCTGCGGAGTGCAGTTCCGCCCGGGCGGCTTCCGCCCGTTCGCCCCCGACCGGCCGGTGTCGGACTGGACGGGCCGCCGCGTCCCGCTCGACGAGGTGTTCACGGACACCGACGCGGGCTGCCTGGAGGCCATCCTCGGCCCGGAGACCGACCACGCGCGCGTGGCGGCGCTCGACGCCTTCCTGCTCGCCCGCCGCCCCGTCCCCGATCCGCAGGCCACGCAGGCCATGACCCTGGTCGCGGCGGTCCGTACGGACCGGTCGATCCGCCGCGTCTCCGAACTGGCCCGCACGGCAGGACTGTCCAGCCGATCGCTCCAACGGCTCTTCGCCAACTACGTCGGCGTCGGGCCGAAATGGGTCATCCTCCGCTACCGCATCCACGAGGCCCTGGAGCGCGCCGAGGCGGCGGAGACCCAGGGCTCACCGGACTGGGCCGGCCTGGCGGCCGAGCTGGGCTACAGCGATCAGGCCCATCTCGTACGGGATTTCACGGCGACGGTCGGGGTGCCGCCCACCGCCTACGCCCGCCAGGTGTCAGACCCGTGATCTACGGTGCGGCAATGGACACCACCAGCGCATCGAACCCCGACGGGGTTGTGCACAGCTCCCCCATACGGCTCGAGCCGTGGTCCGAGGACGACTTCTGGCTGCTGCGCGACATGAACGCCCCCGCCCTCATGGAGCACCTCGGCGGCCCCGAGACCGACGAGGCGCTGGGCAAGCGCCACCGGCGTTACGTGGACCTGAGCGCCGAGCGCACGGACGCGGGGCGGATGTTCCGGATCGTGCTGCTCCCCGAGGAGGTCGCGGTCGGCAGCATCGGCTTCTGGAAGCAGACCTGGGACGGCGAGCCGGTGTACGAGACGGGCTGGACGGTGCTGCCGGGACACCAGGGACGCGGCATCGCGACGGCGGCCACGCGCGCGGTGGCGGCGCTGGCCCGCGCCGAGCGCACGTACCGCTACCTGCACGCGTTCCCGTCGACGGACAACGCGCCGTCGAACGCGGTGTGCCGCAAGGCCGGCTTCGAACTGCGCGGCGAGCGCGAGCTAGAGTACCCGCCGGGCCACGCCCTGCACTGCAACGACTGGCGCCTGGACCTGGGCCTGGGCCTGGACTGCGTGGAGGGCCTGGCCTAACCGTCCTGGGGGGTGAGCTTCTTGGCGAAGTTGAAGGCCACGATGTCGAGGCGCTCGCGCAGGTAGAAGCGGTGGGCGGCGGTGCGCTGGGTGCCGGAGTCCAGGTTGAGTTCGTGGCAGCCGGCGGCGCGGGCGTGCCGCTCCAGGTGGGCCAGGAGCGCATGGCCCACGCCGGTCGACCGGACGGCCGACGCGGTGACCAGGTCGTCGACGTAGAGCTTGCGGATCGCGCCGGTGTTGTCGATGATCCGCCAGCCTGCGACGCCCGCGCAGGCGCCGTCGTCCGTGTACGCGGCGCTGAAGCGCAGGCCCTGGGCATGGCCGTCGCGATAGACGCCGCTGAAGAGTTCCGGCGTGAGGTGCGGACGCAGTTCGCGCAGGACGGGGAGCAGGTCGGACTCCAGGCGCGGGTCGCCGGGTTCGACGTCGATGATCTTCATGCCGCGACGGTATCTCGGGGACGACCCCGGCCTCAGGGGTTTATCAGGGTTGACGCGGGGGCGGCCGCTCGCGGATATTTATCTGCGTAACGCAGATTCTTCTTCATGCAGCCAATTACTCACGTGGCTCGCGTGGATCGATTCGATCTTTCCGACCGACCTACCCGAAGGGACCTCGTCATGACCGTCCTCGTCACCGGAAGCCGCGGCCGCGTGGCCTCCACCCTCATCGAGCTGCTGCACAACGCGGGCCTCAAGGTCAGGGCCGCCTCCAAGAACCCCGCGGACCTGTCACCACCCGGCGGCGTCGACACCGTCCGCTGCGATCTCTCCGATCCGGCGGACTTCGACACCGCGCTCGACGGCGTCGACTCCGTGTTCCTGTACGCGGAGGCCTCGCACATCGAGACCTTCGCCGCCCGGGCCCGTGCGGCCGGCGTCCAGCACATCGCCCTGCTCTCCTCCAGCTCCGTGCTCGCCCCGGACGCGGCGGAGAACCCGATCGCCGCCCCGCACCTGGCAGCCGAGCGCGCCCTGGAGGCCGCTGCCGCCCGGGGTGACGTCGAGGCGACCCACCTCCAGCCGGGCGCGTTCGCGACCAACGCCCTGCAGTGGTCCTGGGCGATCAGGGCCGGGCGCCCGGTGGAGCTGCCGCACCCCGGTGCGCACGGCGACCCGATCCACGAGCGGGACGTCGCCGAGGCCGCCTTCGCGGTCCTGACCGAGCCTCGGCTGCGCGGCTCCTCGTATCTGCTGACCGGCCCCGAGTCACTGACATTCAGCGAGCAGCTGGCGATACTCGCCGAGGCGACGGGCCGGCCCGCCGCGTCCGTCGCCGTCACGCCCGAGCAGTGGAGGGCGTCCGTCGCCGACTTCCTCCCGGAGCCCGTCGCCGACGCCCTGCTCTCCTACTGGGCCGCGAACGACGGCCGCCCCGCGCCGCTCACCCGGACCGTGGAGGAGCTGACCGGCCACCCGGCACGAACCTTCGCCACCTGGGCCGCCGACCACGCGAAGGGCTTCCACCCCTAGCCGCCCCGACACGTCCAGCGGACGACACCTCCAGCCGCCCGAGTCGCCACGGACGCCGGCGCCGCACCCGAAATCCCTGGCCGCCCGGCAGGCCGCGGTGACATCCTGTCCCCGTGAACGGACCGGAGATCCAGATCAGCTTCGCCCCCGGCCTGCGGCTCTTCGTCTCGGCCGAGCGCCGCGCGGGGCACACGGCCGTGGTGACGGACGGCGCCTCCACGCTCGGCCATGTCGTCGAGTCCCTGGGCGTTCCGCTCACCGAGGCCGGGCGGCTGCTGGTGGACGGGCGTCCGGTGAAGGCGTCCCACGTCCCGGCGGCCGGCGAGACGGTCGAGGTCCAGGGCGTCGAGCGTCCCCAGCCGGTGCCCGGCGCCCCGCTCCGGTTCCTCCTCGACGTCCACCTGGGCACGCTCGCGCGGCGGTTGCGGCTGCTCGGGGTCGACGCGGCGTACGAGAGCGAGGACATCGGCGACCCCGCGCTGGCGGCGCTCTCCGCGAAGGAGCGGCGCGTGATGCTCTCCCGGGACCGGGGGCTGCTGCGCAGGCGGGAGCTGTGGGCGGGCGCCTATGTGTACAGCGACCAGCCCGACGCCCAACTCCGAGACGTACTGGAGCGGTTCGCGCCGCCCCTGGCTCCCTGGACCCGCTGCACCGCCTGCAACGGGCCGCTGACCGACGCCGACAAGGATTCGGTGCGCGAGCGGCTGGAGCAGGGCACGGAGAAGACGTACGACGTCTTCGCCCGGTGCACGGAGTGCGAGCGGGTGTACTGGCGGGGCGCCCACCACGCCCGCCTGGAGGCGATCGTCACCGACGCACTGCGGGAATTCGGCGACGCCACCACCCGCTGACCTCGGACGGCCCGGGCAGCCCCGGCGCCACGCCCGGCCCGGCCTCGGGTCAGTCGAGGTCGCCCGTCCGCAGCCGCTCGACCTGCGCGGCGCTGAGCTCGACCGTCCGTCGCATATGGGCGATGAGCAGGGCGACCTCGGCATCGCTGTACGCGTCGAACATCGTGCCCCAGGCGTCGTTGAGCCGCCGCCAGAACGCTCCCAGGTCCGCCATCCGCTCCGGCACCACGGCGACGAGGACCCGCCGCCGGTCCTCCGCGTCCCGCTCGCGCGTGACGTAGCCGGCCCGCTCCAGGCGGTCGACGAGCCGCGTCGCGGAGCCGGTGGTGAGCCCGGTCAGCTCGGCGATCCGACCGGTGGTCACCGGGCCGGACTCCAGGGACAGCAGGTTCAGACACTGCACGTCGGTCGGGTGGAGCCGCAGACGGTCGGCGACGGCCTGGTTGAACAGCGCGTAGGCGGCCATGTAGCGGCGGGACTCCCCGTACAGCTCTCCCATGAGGCCCTCGCGCCGGGCGGAATTCTTCTGCGGCATGCAGAAAGTGTACGAAGCAGGAACTCGCCGCGCTCTACGGCTCGGGGGCCGTCAGGTAGCGCTGAACGGTCGGCCCCAGCCAGGCGACGATCTCGTCCCTGGACATCTCGACCGCGGGCGGAAACCGCAGCACATAGCGGGTGAGCGCCATACCGAGGATCTGCGAGGCGACCAGCGCGGCTCGGCGCGGCGCGTCGGCCGGGTCCGGGCAGACACCGCGGGCGATCGGCCCGAGCTGCCCCGCGAAGACCGCCTGCATGCGCTCCACGCCCGCCGCGTTGGTGACACCGACCCGCAGAAGCGCCGTCAGGACGTCGTCGCGCTCCCACCGCTCGAGGAAGTGCGTGACCAGGACGGCGCCGATGTGCCGGGACGGCAGGGCGGCGAGCTCGGGCAGGTTCAGCTCGAAGTCGGACGCCGCGGCGAACAGCCCCTCCTTGCTGCCGTAGTAGCGCATCACCATCGACGGATCGATCCCGGCGTCGCGGGCGATGGCACGGATGGTGGCGCGCTCGTAGCCGTCGGCCGCGAAGCGTTCGCGGGCGGCTTCGAGGATCGCGGCGCGGGTGGCGTCGGAGCGGCGGGCGGTCGTCATGCCAACAACTGTAGGCCAACAGGTGTTGACGCACCAGGCGGACCGGCTCTACATTTGCCAACAAGCGTTGACCAACAGGTGTTGGCCAACAACCGTTGATGGCACGCGCACCCAACTGGAGGCAGCCATGAACCACCACATCGACACGGACGTCCTCGTCGTAGGCGCGGGCCCCACCGGACTGCTCCTCGCCGGCGACCTCGCCGCCGCGGGCCACCGGGTCACCCTCGTCGAGCGCCGCCCGCACGGCATCAGCAACATGACCCGCGCCTTCGGCGTGCACGCCCGCACCCTGGAGCAGCTCGACGCCCGGGGCCTCGCCGACCAGCTGATCGCCACCGGCACCCCCATCACCGAACTGCGCCTCTTCCGCCGCCTCACCCTCGACCTGACCCGCCTCCCCTCTCGCTTCCCGTACCTCCTCATCACCCCCCAGTACGAGGTCGAGCGACTCCTCGAACAGCGCGCCGTGTCCACAGGTGTGGACTTCCGCTACGGAACGGAACTGCGCGAACTGAAGCAGGACACCGACCAGGTCACGGCCGAGATCACCGGCCCCGACGGCACCCCCACCACCCTCCGCGCCCGCTACCTCGTCGGCACCGACGGCGTCCGCAGCGCCGTCCGGAACGCCCTCGGCCTGCCCTTCCCCGGCGTCTCGGTGATCCGCTCCATCGTCCTCGCCGACGTCCGCCTCACCGAGAAGCCCGAAGGACTGCTCACGGTCAACGGCACCGGAGACGCCTTCGCCTTCATCGCCCCCTTCGGCGACGGCTGGTACCGGGTCATGGGCTGGAACCGCACCCGCCAGGTCCCCGACAGCGAGCCCGTCGACCTCGACGAGGTCCGCGAGATCGCCCGCCTCGCCCTCGGCACCGACTACGGCATGCACGAGGCCCGCTGGATCTCCCGCTTCCACAGTGACGAGCGCCAGGCCCCCGCCTACCGCGTCGGCCGGGTCTTCCTCGCCGGCGACGCCGCCCACGTGCACTCCCCCGCCGGCGGCCAGGGCATGAACACCGGCCTCCAGGACGCCGCCAACCTCTCCTGGAAGCTCACCGCCGTCCTGCGCGGCGCAGCTCCCGACCCCGAAGCCCTCCTCGACAGCTACCAGTCCGAACGCCATCCGGTCGGCGCCGCCGTACTCCGCAGCAGCGGCACCATCGTCCGGCTCGCCATGGCCCACCGCCCGCTCCTGCGCACGGTCCGGGCCCTCGCCTCACACTTCCTGAACACCGTCCGCCCCGCGTCGGCCAAGGCGATGGGCATGATCAGCGGCATCGGCATCACGTACGGCCGGCACACCCGGCGCGTCCCGGACCTGAAGCTGCGCGAGGGCAGGCTCTACGAGCTGCTGCGCGAGGGCGAGTTCGTCCTCATCGCCCCCGAGGGCACCACCCCCGAACCGCCCGCCGCCCCCACCACACCGGTCCGCCTCGTGCGGGCCACCTGGACCGACCCCACCCGCCGCACGACGCTCCTGGTCCGCCCCGACGGCTACACGTACTGACCCCGGCGGGCCGGCGGCGCATCAGAAGACGTACGGATCACCCGTGGCGAGCACGAGAACGCGATGCCGGTCGTTCCGCGGGTTCCCGTCGTCGGTGCCGTCCGTCCAGATCGTCGAGATGTCGACCGTCACCTCGTCCGGAGACCCCGCCGTCCGCAGATCGAGCGCCAGCTCCTCGACCGCCCCGGCGGCCCGCAGCTCACCCGTACGGCAGGCGACCGCCCGGTCGCTCGCCCACAGACAGGACGGAGGCAGCTCCTGCCCACCCGCCATCGGCTCGGAGAAGGCCAGCCGCACCGTCGCCTGGGCCACGTCCGACGGCCCGTGGTTCTCACTCACCAGCCAGACGCCGACCCGCCCCTCCCACAAGGAGAGATGGCCATGATGGGCGAGATCGGCCTCGGCCCCCACGGCACGGGCACCCGCACCCGACCCGACCACCACCACACCCGCGAGAACCGCACCGAGCAGCGCCTTGCGCATTGGACCCATACCCAGACGATACCGACGAATCTGCACATATTCTGACTATCCATCAGTCAGCGTGTCCCATGGCACCCTGACCGCATGCTCATCGCACGGTCCGCCGCCCTCTTCGTCGTCGCCGCCCTCTTCGAGATCGGCGGCGCCTGGCTCGTCTGGCAAGGCGTCCGCGAACACCGCGGCTGGATCTGGATCGGCGCCGGCATCGCCGCCCTGGGCATCTACGGCTTCGTCGCCACCCTCCAGCCCGACGCCGACTTCGGCCGCATCCTCGCGGCCTACGGCGGAATCTTCGTCGCCGGATCCATCGCCTGGGGCATGGTCGCCGACGGCTACCGCCCCGACCGCTGGGACATCACCGGGGCACTGATCTGCCTGGCAGGCATGGCCGTGATCATGTACGCGCCCCGCGGCCGCTGACCAGGGACCTATCCTGACCGGACGATCGACACAATCGACCACATGCGCGAGGAGCACCCCATGACCGCCGCCGCCAGGCAGATCGCCGTCATCACCGGAGCGAGCAGCGGAATCGGCGCCGCCACCGCCAGGCAGCTCGCCGCCGCCGGCTACCGCGTGGTCCTCACCGCCCGCCGCAAGGACCGCATCGAGGCCCTGGCCGCCGAGCTCAACGAGGCCGGCCACCAGGCCACCTCGTACCCCCTCGACGTCACCGACCGCGAAGCCGTCCAGTCCTTCGCGACGGCCTTCCGGTCCATCTCCGTCCTGGTCAACAACGCCGGCGGCGCGCTCGGCGCCGACCCCGTCGCCACCGGCGACCCCGACGACTGGCGCCAGATGTACGAGACCAACGTCATCGGCACCCTGAACGTCACCCAGGCCCTGCTCCCCGCCCTCACGGCGAGCGGCGACGGCACGGTCGTCATCCTCTCCTCCACCGCGGGCCACTCCACCTACGAAGGCGGCGGGGGCTACGTCGCCGCCAAGAACGGCGCCCGCGTCCTCGCCGAGACCCTCCGCCTCGAAATCGTCGGCACCCCCGTCCGTGTCATCGAGATCGCCCCCGGCATGGTCAAGACGGACGAGTTCGCCACCACCCGCTTCCGCGGCGACACCGAGAAGGCCGCGAAGGTCTACGCGGGCGTCGCCGAACCCCTCACCGCGGACGACGTGGCCGACACCATCACCTGGGCCTGCACCCGCCCCCCACACGTCAACATCGACCTCCTCGTCGTCCGCCCCCGCGCCCAGGCCTCCAACACCAAGGTCCACCGCGAGCTCTGAGCCCCCGGCCGCACACGGAGAAGGGGCCGGTGCCCGGCACCAGCCCCTTCCTTCCCCCGGCGAAGCCCGGAACGAAGCCCCCGACGGGCCCCAGGCCGTCAACCCTTCACGCAGATGACCTGCTTCAGCTTCGCGACCACCTCGACCAGGTCCCGCTGCTGCTCCATCACCTTCTCGATCGGCTTGTACGCGCCGGGGATCTCGTCCACGACACCGGCGTCCTTACGGCACTCCACGCCCCGCGTCTGCTCCTCCAGGTCCCGCGTCGAGAACCGCCGCTTCGCCGCGCTCCGGCTCATCTTCCGGCCGGCGCCGTGCGAGGCCGAGTTGAAGGACGCCTCGTTGCCGAGCCCCTTCACGATGTACGAACCGGTGCCCATCGAGCCCGGAATGATCCCGAACTCCCCGGATCCGGCCCGGATCGCTCCCTTACGGGTGACCAGCAGGTCCATGCCCTCGTACCGCTCCTCCGCCACGTAGTTGTGGTGGCAGGAGATCACCGGATCGAAGGTCACCTTCGCCTTCCGGAACTCCCGGCGCACGACCTCCTGGAAGAGCGCCATCATGATCGCGCGGTTGTACTTCGCGTACTCCTGCGCCCAGAAGAGGTCGTTCCGGTAGGCCCCCATCTGCGGGGTGTCCGCGACGAAGACGGCCAGGTCCCGGTCGACCAGACCCTGGTTGTGCGGCAGCTTCTGAGCCTCGCCGATGTGGTACTCGGCGAGTTCCTTGCCGATGTTCCGCGACCCGGAGTGCAGCATCAGCCAGACCGAACCCGCCTCGTCGAGACAGAACTCGATGAAGTGGTTTCCGCTGCCGAGCGTTCCCATCTGCTTATGGGCCCGCTCATGACGGAACTTGACCGATTCCGCGATCCCGTCGAAGCGCGACCAGAAGTCGTCCCAGCCCGCCGTCGGGAACTGGAACAGCCGCGACGGATCCACGTCGTCCCGGTGCATCCCCCGCCCCACCGGAATCGCCTGCTCGATCTTCGACCGCAGCCGCGACAGGTCCCCCGGCAGGTCGTTCGCCGTCAGCGACGTCTTCACCGCCGACATCCCGCAGCCGATGTCCACGCCCACCGCCGCCGGACAGACCGCCCCGTGCATCGCGATCACCGAGCCGACCGTCGCGCCCTTGCCGTAATGCACGTCCGGCATGACAGCCAGGCCCTTGATCCACGGCAGCGTGGCGGTGTTGTGGAGTTGGCGCATCGCGCCGTCGTCGATCATGGAAGGATCGGTCCACATCCGGATGGGCACCTTCGCACCCGGTACCTCTACATACGACATACTTCCTCAATTCCCCCACAAAGCCAGATAACGCAAAAACCGGCTCCAAGGCCCGTACAGGTGACGACGGACCGGCATCAACGGCAGCGCGTGCGATAGACATTGTGTCCACCGGCCGGTATCCGGCGGCAAAGGGTTTTCGGGGAAATCCTCGGGAGAAGGGAGCCTGGCAGCGTGCAGCGACAGGCGTACGTACCCGGTCTGGCCGCGCTCGGCGCGGCGCTGGTCCTGGGGCTCACCGGATGCTCCGCGGGCGGCGGTTCCGGCGCCGACGACGTCGATTCCAAGGCCGGACCGGCCGCCCCCGCCGCTCCCCCCGGCCGCTACCGCACGCTCTTCGAGCCGTGCCGTGCCGTCCCGCAGAACACGCTCCGCGACCTCCTCCCCGGTGCCGCCCAGCTCCCCGACGACGAGCGGGACGCGGCGTACCGCGGTACGGCGGCCGTCACGTACGACACCGACCGCCGTGTCGGTTGCAGTTGGCAGGCCGACACGCCCGACGCCACGCACCGGCTGCGGCTCGACATCGAGCGGGTGGTGTCGTACGACCCGACCGTCAGCGACGACGACCGCGCGCAGGAGGTGTTCTCCCGCAAGCAGCTCGCGGCGGACCTCCCCCAGCCGCCCACCACCCCGCAGACCCCCGAGCCCCCGGAATCTCCCGCGACCGCGACCACGACCACGACCACGCCCGGCAGTCCCAGCGGGTCCCCCAGTGACACCCCCGGTGGCACCCCCGGTGGCACCCCCGGTGGCACCCCCGGTGGCACCCCCGGTGGCACCCCCGGTGGCACCCCCAGCGTCGCCCCGAGCGCCACCGAGAGCGGGACCCCCGGCGGCAGCGCGACGCCCACCGGCGCCGGCGCTCCCACCACCGGTCTGGAGCCCCGGGTCCTTGCGGGCCTGGGCCAGGTCGCGTTCCTCGACGACGCGCTCAGCGCGGGCGGCGCGAACGGCCGGCACCGGACCGTGAGCGTGGTGTTCCGCACATCCAACGTGATCGTGACGGTCGAGTACGTGGAGCAGGCGACCGGTTCCGCCGAGCCCCCGGACAGCCAGGAACTGCAGGAAAAGGCCCGGAGCCTGGCCCGTCTGCTGGCCGAGCGCCTGGAGGAGTAGCCGCACGGGTGTCCCTTGGGCCCGCTCCGGGATCGCCCCGCGACACCTGCCGGACCACGTAACGTGTCGGCGTACCGTGGCCGCCTGGCCGGACCGCACCACCCGGACCGCACCCGGACCGCACCCGGGCCGTACGACAAGCGACTGAAGGAACCATGCACCGATCAGCCCCGCGACTCACCCGCATACTCGCCTGCGCAGCCGTCCCGGTGATGCTCGTCGTCGCCGGCTGCTCCTCGGACTCCGACGGCGGGTCGGCGACGCCGGACAAGGGCAAGGGTTCGGCGTCGGCGACCCCCAGCCCGCAGCAGTCGACGAAGACGGTCGAGCCCGCGAAGTTCGCGAAGCTGCCGGACGTCTGCAAGTCGATCTCCGCGAAGACGACGGCGAGCCTGGTGCCGAAGGCGAAGACGAAGAACGGCACGGCGGCCGCGTCCAGCGACACCGACAGCCGCGGCGGCTGCTCGTGGAACGGTCTGGACGACAAGGGCGTGAAGGGCTCGCAGTACCGCTGGCTCGACGTCTCCTTCTACCGCTACACCTCGGACGCCTCCCTCGGCAGCGGCGAGCAGCGTGCCCAGGAGAACTTCGCCAAGGAGCTCGCGAAGGTGCAGGCGGCCGAGGGCGCGAAGAAGGTGAAGACCGCGGACGGTTCGGGCATCGGCGACCAGTCGAAGACCGTGACGTACGAGCTGAAGAAGACGGACGAGGACTTCGAGTACGCCTCGGTCGTGGCCCGCACGGGCAACGTCCTGGTGCTGCTCACGTACAACGGCGCCGGCTACGCGGGCGCCGACGGACCCTCGGACAAGACGATGATGGACGGTGCGGTGAAGGCCTCGAAGGAGGCCGTCGCGGCCGTCGCGGCGGCGAACAAGTAGGCCGACCGACCTCTCGTCGGCGGCTCGTCGGCCGCCGGGCGTCGCGTAAACCCGGCGTTAACCCGTATTTGCGTATGTTTTCGAGGAGCCTGTCCCTCCCCCGGGGGCCGGGCTCCTCGCGCATGTGCCACGCTGTGCCCGCGAGATGTGGATTGACGGGAGGGGATCGCGGGTGGCCGCGGTGCAGCTGACACGCACGCACAAAATACTGATCGGGGTGGTGATCGCCGGTGCGGTGGTCATCGCCGGTATCGGTTTCGCGGGTTCGTACGCCGCTGTGCGCGAGCTCGCCGTGGAGAAGGGCTTCGGCGACTTCTCGTACTTCTTCCCGATCGGCATCGACGCCGGTATCTGTGTGCTGCTGGCACTGGACCTGCTGCTGACCTGGATCAGGATCCCGTTCCCGTTGCTCCGCCAGACGGCGTGGGTGCTGACGGCGGCGACGATCGCCTTCAACGGCGCGGCGGCCTGGCCGGACCCGCTGGGCGTCGGCATGCACGCCGTCATCCCGGTGCTGTTCGTCGTCGCGGTGGAGGCGGCCCGCCACGCGGTCGGCCGAATAGCCGACATCACCGCCGACAAGCACATGGAGGGCGTGCGGCTGACGCGTTGGCTGCTCTCTCCGATCCCGACGTTCCGGCTGTGGCGGCGGATGAAGCTGTGGGAGCTGCGTTCGTACGAGCAGGTGATCAAGCTGGAGCAGGACCGGCTGATCTACCAGGCCCGGCTGCAGGCGCGGTTCGGACGGGCGTGGCGGCGGAAGGCGCCGGTGGAGGCGCTGATGCCGCTGCGGCTGGCGAAGTACGGGGTGCCGCTGGCGGAGACGGCGCCGGCCGGGCTGGCGGCGGCGGGCATCGAGCCCGTTCTGCTGCCGCCGCAGCCGACGCTCGCCAAGGCCGAGCAGGTGCCGGTCCCGGTACCGGTGCCGGTCCCGGCGGCCCAGCCCACGCCCCAGCTGCCGCAGGGCTCCGCCCAGCAGGAGCCGGACCAGGGAAGCCCGTGGTTCCATGCCGCGCAGCTGCCTCCGGAGGCATACGAAGGGACGTACGAGCCCCAGATCGTCGAAGGCCTGGAGCCGACACCGGTGGCGGTGCCCTACGGCCCCGAGGAACTCCCGATCCCCGACCCGCGTCAGGAACGAGGCCCGGAGCAGTTCGAGGAGTACCCGGAGTACGTGGACCAGGACCCGCCGATGGAGGACTTCACCGAGGTGGCGTACAAGGCGCTGCTGACGTACTACGGGGAGAACCAGCTTCCGCCCAGCGTGGAGCAGCTCGACATACTGCTGAGTGACCGCTACGGCGTACAGCACCCGCGCAGCGCCTCGCTGCTCCGCCAGTTGATGCCCGGACTGAGGCAGCGCATGGAGACGGAGCTGGCGGAGAACCACATCGCGTGACCGGCGGCTGCCGCGTCGCCCGTCGGCCCGAGCGGCTGCCGCGTCGCTCAGGCCTCGGCCCGAGCGTCGCTCAGGCCTTGGCCCGCTTTTTCGCGCTCTCGCCCCAGACGGCGAGGGCGAGGCCGGCGAGCGCCAGGACGACGTATCCGGCGGTGGGGATCTCCCACCATTTCTGGAGCAGTCCCCAGGCCTTGTCCCCGAAGAGCTGCCCGCCCGCTCCGAGTCCGCCCTGGACGAGGGCGATCCATCCGATGACTGCGATGACTTCGTTCTTCATGTCTCCACGGTCCCGTGCGGGGTGCCGTGTTTCGTCGTGCCCACGTCGGAACCGCGCCTAGTCCGAAGGTCGCAGAATCCGGCTGGTCCACCGCGGCCGGGGCCCATGGCGAAGGGCCGCCACCGGAATCCCGGTGACGGCCCTCGCCTCACTCCGTAAGGGCTACGCACCGAGCAGCTTGCGCACGCGCCCGGCTCCGACCGCGAGGAGCAGCGTCGGCAGGCGCGGCCCGGTCTCGCGGCTGACGAGCAGCTTGTAGAGCAGGGCGAAGAAGGAGCGCTGGGCGACCTTCAGCTCCGGGGTCGGCTTGGCCTCGGGGTCGAGACCGGCCATGACCTTCGGGACGCCGTAGACGAGCGTGGTGAGGCCGTCCAGGGACCAGTGCGTGTCCAGGCCCTCCAGGAGGAGGCGCAGGGACTCGCGGCCCTCGTCGTCGAGGGAGCCGAGCAGCTCGGCGTCCGGCTCGTCGCGGACGATGGTGCGCTGATCGGCCGGGACCTGGGTGGTGATCCAGTTCTCGGCGCGGTCGAGGCGCGGGCGGACCTCGTCGAGCGAGGTCACCGGGTTCTCCGGGTCCAGCTCGGTGAGGATCCGCAGGGTCTGCTCGTCGTGTCCGGCCGTGATGTCCATGACCGAGGCGAGCGTCCGGTACGGCAGCGGGCGCGGTGTGCGCGGCAGCTCACCGGCGGCGGTGCGGGCGGCCCGCGCGTGCGCCGCCGCGTCCGCCGGCAGCACGGAGCCGTCGGCGACCTTGGCCTCCAGCTTGTCCCACTCGTCGTAGAGCCGCTGGATCTCCTGGTCGAAGGCGATCTTGAAGGACTGGTTGGGCCTGCGGCGCGCGTACAGCCAGCGCAGCAGCGGCGCCTCCATGATCTTCAGCGCGTCGGCCGGGGTGGGCACACCGCCGCGCGACGAGGACATCTTGGCCATGCCGCTGATGCCGACGAACGCGTACATGGGGCCGATCGGCTGGACGCCGTCGAAAATCTCGCGGACGATCTGGCCGCCGACGACGAACGACGAGCCGGGCGAGGAGTGGTCGACGCCCGAGGGCTCGAAGATGACGCCCTCGTACGCCCAGCGCATGGGCCAGTCGACCTTCCAGACCAGCTTGCCGCGGTTGAACTCGCTGAGCTTGACGGTCTCGCCGAAGCCGCACGCCGTGCAGGTGTAGACGAGCTCGGTGGTCTCGTCGTCGTAGGACGTGACGGTCGTCAGGTCCTTCTCGCACTGCCCGCAGTAGGGCTTGTACGGGAAGTAGCCGGCGGAGCCGCCCGAGCCGTCGTCCTCGTTCGCCGCGCCGGAGCCCTCCTCGGCCTCCAGCTCGGCGGCGTCGAGGGGCTTCTGGGACTGCTTCTTCGGCGCCTTCTTCGTCCGGTACTGGTCGAGGATGGCGTCGATGTCGCCCCGGTGCTTCATGGCGTGCAGGATCTGCTCGCGGTACGTACCGGCGGTGTACTGCTCGGTCTGGCTGATGGAGTCGTACTCGACGCCCAGCTCGGCGAGCGACTCGACCATGGCGGCCTTGAAGTGCTCCGCCCAGTTCGCGTGCGGCGAGCCGGCCGGGGCGGGGACGGAGGTCAGCGGCTTGCCGATGTGCTCGGCCCAGGACTCGTCGACGCCCGCGACGCCGTTCGGCACCTTGCGGTACCGGTCGTAGTCGTCCCAGGAGATCAGGTGCCGGACCTCGTGGCCGCGGCGGCGGATCTCGTCGGCGACCAGGTGCGGGGTCATGACCTCGCGGAGGTTGCCCAGGTGGATCGGGCCGGAGGGGGAGAGTCCGGAGGCGACGACGACCGGTTTGCCAGGCGCACGTCGCTCCGACTCGGCGATGACCTCGTCCGCGAAACGGGAGACCCAGTCGGTCTCGGTGCTGCTCTGAGCCACGGTCGGTACGTCCTTCTTCCTTGATTCTCTCGGATGCCTTGCGGCCGTACGTCAGTCATTCTCCCAGACGGAGAGGGCGACTCGGAGGTTGTCCACAGCCTGGAGGTTTGTCCACAGGTGGAGAAAACACGTTGCCCGCCCATGGGACACTTGACAAGCGATATAGCCCACCACTGAACCACCGACAGGAACGGAAGCTCATGGCCTCGGTCCCTTCCCTCGCTTCGACCGTGCAGCAGCGTCTCGCGGAAGGTCTCTCGGCAGCTCTGCCGGAGGCCGGTTCCGCCGACCCGCTGCTGCGACGTAGCGACCGGGCCGACTTCCAGGCCAACGGCATCCTGGCACTCGCCAAGCAGCTCAAGGGCAATCCGCGTGAGCTGGCGACGAAGGTCGTCGACGGGATCCCGGCGAACGACGTGCTGAAGGAGATCGAGGTCTCGGGCCCCGGCTTCCTGAACATCACGGTCACCGACGCGGCGATCGTCAGGACCCTCGCCGCGCGCGCCGCCGACGACCGCCTCGGCGTGCCGTTCGCGGAGAACGCGGGCACGACGGTGATCGACTACGCCCAGCCGAACGTGGCCAAGGAGATGCACGTCGGCCACCTCCGGTCGGCCGTGATCGGTGCCGCGATGGTCGAGATCCTGGAGTTCACCGGCGAGCAGGTGGTCCGACGTCACCACATCGGCGACTGGGGCACCCAGTTCGGCATGCTCATCCAGTACCTGGAGGAGCACCCGCACGAGCTGGACCACAAGGACGCAGAGGTGTCCGGCGAAGAGGCCATGTCGAACCTCGACCGCCTCTACAAGGCCGCGCGCAGGTTCTTCGACTCCGACGAGGAGTTCAAGACGCGGGCCCGCCGCCGGGTGGTCGACCTCCAGGCCGGTGACCCGAAGACGCTCGCCATGTGGCAGAAGTTCGTCGACGAGTCGAAGATCTACTTCTTCTCCGTCTTCGAGAAGCTCGACATGGACGTCCGGGACCCCGACATCGTCGGCGAGTCCGGGTACAACGACATGCTGGCGGAGACCTGCCGGATCCTTGAGGAGTCGGGCGTCGCGGTCCGCTCCGAGGGCGCACTGTGCGTCTTCTTCGACGACGTCAAGGGCCCGGACGGCAACCCGACGCCGCTGATCGTCCAGAAGTCCGACGGTGGCTACGGCTACGCGGCGACGGACCTGTCGGCGATCCGGGACCGGGTGCGGAACCTGAAGGCGTCGACGCTGCTGTACGTGGTGGACGTCCGCCAGTCCCTGCACTTCAAGATGGTCTTCGAGACCGCCCGCCGGGCCGGCTGGCTGAACGAGGACGTGAAGGCGGTCCAGCTGGCCTTCGGCACGGTCCTCGGCAAGGACGGCAAGCCGTTCAAGACCCGTGAGGGCGAGACGGTCCGGCTGGTGGACCTGCTGGACGAGGCGATCGACCGGGCCGCGACGGTGGTCCGGGAGAAGGCGCGCGACCTGACCGAGGACGAGATCGCCGAGCGGGGTGCCCAGGTGGGCATCGGCGCGGTGAAGTACGCGGACCTGTCGACGTCGGCGGCGCGGGACTACAAGTTCGACCTGGACCAGATGGTGTCGCTGAACGGCGACACGTCGGTGTACCTCCAGTACGCGTACGCGCGTATCAAGTCGATCTTCGGCAAGGCGGGCGACCGCACCCCGCTCGCCCACCCGGAGCTGGAGCTGGCCCCGGCGGAGCGCGCCCTGGGTCTGCACGTGGACCAGTTCGGCGAGGCCGTGGCCGAGGCCGCGAGCGACTACGCCCCGCACAAGCTGGCCGCGTACCTGTACCAGTTGGCGTCGCTGTACACGACGTTCTACGACCAGTGCCCGGTCATCAAGCCGGAGCCGCCGAAGGAGGTCGCGGAGAACCGCCTCTTCCTCTGCGACCTGACGGCACGCACGCTCCACCAGGGCATGGCCCTGCTGGGGATCCGGACGCCCGAGCGTCTCTGAGTCGAACGGGAAGGCCCCGGCACGGTTCCTCCGTGCCGGGGCCTTCCCGTTTCCACAGCGGACCCGCACGATGTTCCGGTCAGCGGATCGGATGGGACGTCCGTCCCGACACCTCGTCGATCTCCACGTGTGCCTTCTGGAGCAGCTGCGAGGCGAGGTCCATGAGCGCGCGTGCACCCGCGATCTCCTCGCCGACCCGCAACTGCTCGGGGTCGGACGGGTGCCGGTGGGCGTTGCCCTGGGCGCGGAACTCGGTGCCGTCGCCCAACCGCACCATGGCGGCCGCCCTCGTCCGGTCACCGTCCTCCTGGAACTCCATCTCGATGTGCCATCCGACAAGTGTGTGCATCATGAGGACCACCTCCTGAGGTACTTCCAGGGTGCGCCGCCCGGCCCTTCCTTACCAACCGGTGCGTAGCTGACGATTAAGTCGGTACTTGTGGGACGAACGGCCCCGGAGAAGGATCGAAAGCGAGCCGGACAACGGCTAGAACCTCCGATTCCCGTTCTCTTGGAGCACACCCATGTCCGAAACCACGTCCGCCCCCGCGTCCGACGCCCCCGTCTCCGTGCTCGGCCTGGGGATGATGGGCTCCGCCCTCGCCTCCGCCTTCCTGAAGGCCGGCCACCCGGTGACGGTCTGGAACCGCTCCCCGGCCAGGACCGGCCCGCTGGTCGCGCAGGGCGCGCTCCCCGCCGCCACGGTCGCGGACGCGGTGGCGGCGAGCCCGCTCGTGGTCCTGTGCCTGCTGACGAACGACAACGTGGACGAGCTGCTCACCACGCTCGGCGACTCGGCGGCCGGAAAGACCCTGGTCAACCTCACCAACGGGACGCCGGAGCAGGCCCGTACGCTCTCCGCCCGCGCCACGGCCCTCGGCGCCCGGTACGTGGACGGCGGCATCATGGCCGTCCCGCAGATGGTCGCGACCCCGGCGGCGTACGTCTTCTACAGCGGTGACGAGGAGGCGTACGAGACGCACCGCCCGACCCTGGCGGCGCTCGGCGGCACGAAGTGGACGGGCAAGGACGCGGGCCTGGCGGCGCTGTACGACCTCGGCCTGCTGACCGGCATGTACGGCATGTTCAACGGCGTGATGCAGGCGCTGGCCCTGGCCCGTACGGAGAACATCGGCGCGGAGGAGTACGCCGAGCTGCTGGTCCCGTGGATCGCGGCGATGCTCGGCGGCGTCCCCCAGATCGCCCGGGACATCGACTCGGGGAACCACCTCACCGATGTCTCCAGCATCGCCGTGAGCGCGGCGGCGTTCCCGAACTTCATCGCGACGTTCGAGGCACAGGGCGTCAGCACGGAGCTCTTCGAGCCGCTCCGGGCCCTCCTGGACCGTGCGGTCGAGGAGGGCTACGCGGAGGACGGCATGTCGCGCAGGGTGGAAATGCTGATCAAGAAGTGAACTGGCGCCCGAGCTTCTGGGCGACCTCGGTGGCCCAGTAGGTGAGGATCATCTGCGCACCGGCGCGCCGGATCCCGGTCAGCGTCTCCAGGATGGCCCTGTCGCGGTCGATCCAGCCCTTCTCGGCCGCGGCCTCGACCATCGCGTACTCACCGCTGATCTGGTACGCGGCGACCGGCACGTCCACGGCGTCGGCGACCTTGGCCAGCACGTCGAGGTACGGCCCGGCCGGCTTCACCATGACCATGTCCGCGCCCTCTTCGAGGTCGAGCGCCAACTCCCGCAGGGACTCCCGGATGTTGGCCGGGTCCTGCTGATAGGTCTTGCGGTCGCCGGTGAGGGAGGAGCCGACGGCCTCGCGGAAGGGGCCGTAGAAGGCGGAGGAGTACTTCGCGGTGTACGCGAGGATCGACACGTCCTCCTTGCCGATGGTGTCCAGCGCGTCGCGGACCACCCCGACCTGACCGTCCATCATCCCGGACGGCCCGACGACGTGGACGCCGGCGTCGGCCTGGACCTGGGCCATCTCGGCGTAACGTTCCAGCGTGGCGTCGTTGTCGACGCGCCCGTGCTCGTCCAGGACTCCGCAGTGCCCGTGGTCGGTGTACTCGTCGAGACAGAGATCGGACATGATCACGATCTCGTCACCGACCTCGGCCTTCACGTCCCGGATCGCGACCTGCAGGATCCCGTCCGGGTCGGTCCCGGCGGTCCCGGCGGCGTCCTTCTTCTCGTCCTCCGGCACACCGAAGAGCATGATCCCGGAGACCCCGGCCTCCACCGCCTCCACGGCGGCCTTCCGCAGGGTGTCCCGCGAATGCTGCACCACGCCGGGCATCGCGACGATCGGCCGCGGCTCGGTGATCCCCTCGCGCACGAACGCGGGAAGGATCAGATCGGCCGGGCTCAGCCGCGTCTCGGCGACCATCCGCCGCATGGCAGGAGTCGTCCGCAGCCGCCGCGGCCGCGCCCCGGGAAAGGTTCCGTACGAGTTCATGCTCCCGAGGCTACGCCCGCCACGGCTGTGCCTTTACCGACCCCTTGTGGGTATACGCGTGGGGTGCGGGACCCCGAAAGGCCCCGCACCCCACGCTCACGCCTACGCGACGACGACTACGTCGTCCGACGCCTCCGCGCCCCCGGCCGCCGCTCCGACGGCCGTGTCACGGGATCGCCCGCCTCCAGCGCCGCGGCCCGCCGCCGCAGACCGAAGTCCGCCAGCGCCTCCGCCAGCTTGTGCACCGAAGGCTCGGGCGACAGCACATCCACCCGCAGCCCATGCTCCTCCGCGGTCTTCGCGGTCGCCGGACCGATACAGGCGATCACCGTCACGTTGTGCGGCTTCCCGGCGATACCCACCAAGTTGCGCACGGTCGAGGACGACGTGAAGAGCACGGCGTCGAAGCCACCGCCCTTGATCGCCTCACGCGTGTCCGCCGGCGGCGGCGACGCCCGCACCGTCCGGTACGCGGTGACGTCGTCGACCTCCCACCCGAGCTCGATCAGCCCGGCGACCAGCGTCTCCGTGGCGATGTCGGCCCGCGGCAGGAACACCCGGTCGATCGGATCGAAAACGGGGTCGTACGGCGGCCAGTCCTCCAACAGACCCGCCGCGCTCTGCTCCCCGCTCGGCACCAGATCCGGCTTCACACCGAAGTCCACGAGCGCCGCGGCCGTCTGCTCGCCCACCGCCGCGACCTTGATCCCGGCGAAGGCCCGCGCGTCGAGCCCGTACTCCTCGAACTTCTCCCGCACCGCCTTCACCGCGTTGACCGACGTGAAGGCGATCCACTCGTACCGCCCGGTCACCAGCCCCTTGACGGCCCGCTCCATCTGCTGCGGCGTCCGCGGCGGCTCGACGGCGATCGTCGGCACCTCGTGCGGCACCGCGCCGTACGAACGCAGCTGGTCGGAGAGCGACGCGGCCTGCTCCTTGGTGCGCGGCACGAGCACCCGCCAGCCGAAGAGCGGCTTGGACTCGAACCACGCCAGCTGATCCCGCTGCGCCGGCGCGCTGCGCTCGCCGACCACGGCTATGACCGGCCGGTGGCCCTCGGGCGACGGGAGCACCTTGCCCTGCTTGAAGACTTGGGCGATCGTGCCGAGCGTCGCGGTCCAGGTCCGCTGCCGGGTCGTCGTACCGCCGATGGTCACGGTGAGCGGGGTGTCCGGCTTACGGCCAGCCGCCACCAGTTCACCGGCCGCCGCCGCCACCGCGTCGAGCGAGGTGGAGACGACAACGGTCCCGTCGGACGCCCCGACCTCGGTCCAGCAACGGTCGTCAGCCGTCCGCGCGTCGACGAAGCGCACGTCCGTCCCCTGCGCGTCACGCAGCGGCACACCGGCGTACGCGGGTACGCCGACGGCCGTCGCGACGCCGGGCACGACCTCGAAGGGGATGCCCTCGGTGGCGCAGGCGAGCATCTCCTGACCTGCGTTTCCGTCGAGGCCGGGGTCGCCGGTCACCGCACGGACGACCCGCTTGCCGCCCCGTGCGGCCTCCATGACAAGATTGGTCGCATCCCTCAACACGGGGACACCGGCGGTTGTTGACGCCTCGTCAACAACCGTCAGCTCAGGCGTGCTCACCCCCGCGCGCGCATGGCACCGGACGACTTCGAGCACCTCGGGCTCGGCGATCAGTACGTCCGCGCCGGCGAGGGCTTCGACGGCCCGGAGCGTCAGCAGTCCGGGGTCGCCTGGTCCGGCGCCGAGGAAGGTGACGCTCCCGTGGCCGAAGAAGGCCGTGGGCGCGGGGCTGGTGGTCGGGCTGGTGGGGCTCAAAGTGCTCGCTCCCCCATAAGACCGGCCGCACCCTTGGCGAGCATCTCGTCCGCGAGTTCGCGTCCGAGCGCCATCGCCTCGTCGTGCGACGCGGGTACGGGACCGGTGGTGGACAGCTGCACCAGCGTAGAGCCGTCGGTGGTGCCGACGACGCCACGCAGGCGCATTTCGGTGACAATCTGCCCGCGGCCGGAATCCTCGGCCAGCAGGTCGGCCAGCGCACCCACGGGTGCCGAGCAGCCGGCCTCCAGGGCGGCGAGCAGGGAACGCTCGGCGGTCACGGCGGCCCGGGTGTGCGGGTCGTCGAGTGCGCCGAGCGCGGCGACGAGGTCGGCGTCGGACGCCAGACACTCGATCGCGAGGGCCCCCTGGCCGGGGGCGGGCAGGACGGCGTCGACCGACAGGTGGTCGAGCGACAGGGAGCCGGTGAGCTCCGCCGTCCCGCCGATGCGGTTGAGACCGGCCGCGGCGAGAACCACCGCGTCCAGCTCTCCGCCTCGTACGTATCCGACGCGGGTGTCGATGTTCCCGCGGATCGGCACGGTCTGGATGGTCAGCCCGTGGCTGCGCGCGTACGCGTTGAGCTGGGCCGTGCGGCGCGGCGAACCGGTGCCGATCCGGGCGCCCTCGGGCAGCCGGTCGAGCGTCACCCCGGGGCCGGCGACGAGGACGTCGCGCGGGTCCTCGCGCTCGGGGATCGCGGCCAGCACCAGGTCGGGGTGCTGCGCGGTCGGCAGGTCCTTCAGGGAGTGGACGGCGAAGTCCACCTCGCCGGCCAGGAGCGCGTCGCGCAGCGCGGCGACGAACACGCCCGTGCCGCCGATCTGCGCGAGGTGCTCACGCGAGACGTCCCCGTACGTCGTGATCTCCACGAGCTCGACGGACCGGCCCGTCGCCCGCCGGACGGCGTCGGCCACCTGCCCGGACTGGGCCATGGCGAGCTTGCTGCGCCTGGTCCCGAGCCTCAGTGCCCTCTCGGTCATACTCGCCCTCGGTTCTTGACGTCGGCGTCATTCAGGTCGGCCCGGGAGACGGAGGCGACCGTCTCCGGGTCGAGGTCGAAGAGTGTCCGCAGCGCGTCGGCGTACCCGGCGCCGCCGGGCTCGCTGGCCAGCTGCTTGACCCGCACGGTCGGCGCGTGCAGGAGCTTGTCGACCACCCGGCGCACGGTCTGGGTGATCTCGGCGCGCTGCTTGTCGTCGAGGCCGGGCAGGCGCCCTTCCAGCCGGGCGACCTCACCGGCGACGACGTCGGCGGCCATGGTGCGCAGCGCGACGACGGTCGGGGTGATGTGCGCGGCGCGCTGGGCGGCGCCGAAGGCGGCGACCTCGTCGGAGACGATGGAGCGGACCTGGTCGACGTCGGCGGCCATGGGGGCGTCGGCGGAGGCCTCGGCGAGCGACTCGATGTCGACGAGGCGGACGCCCGGCATGCGGTGGGCGGCGGCGTCGATGTCGCGGGGCATGGCGAGGTCGAGCAGCGCGAGCGGGGCCGTACGGCCGGCCATCGCGGTCTCGACGGCTTCGCCGGTCAGGACGAGTCCGGTGGCTCCGGTGCAGGAGACGACGATGTCGGCACGTGTCAGTTCGTCGCCGACGGCAACCATCTCGACCGCCCGGGCGGCCACACCCGTACCACCGGGCTCGGTGAGGATCTGCACCAGCCGCTCGGCGCGGGGGGCCGTACGGTTGGCGATCACGATCTCGGAGACGCCGACCCGCGCGAGGGTGGCGGCGGCCAGCGAGGACATCGAGCCGGCGCCGATGACGAGCGCGCGCTTGCCCTTCGCCCAGGCGTCGACATCCGCGCCGTCGGCGACCTGCTGGAGCCCGAAGGTCACGAGCGACTGCCCGGCCCGGTCGATCCCGGTCTCGCTGTGGGCCCGCTTGCCGACCCGCAGCGCCTGCTGGAACAGGTCGTTGAGGAGCCGTCCGGCGGTGTGCAGGTCCTGGCCGAGGGCGAGCGCGTCCTTGATCTGGCCGAGGATCTGGCCCTCGCCGACGACCATGGAGTCGAGCCCGCAGGCCACCGAGAAGAGGTGGTGGACGGCCCGGTCCTCGTAGTGCACGTAGAGATAAGGGGTGAGCTCCTCAAGACCGACGCCGCTGTGCTGGGCGAGGAGCGTGGACAGCTCGGCGACACCGGCGTGGAACTTGTCCACGTCGGCGTAGAGCTCGATGCGGTTGCAGGTGGCCAGCACCGCGCCCTCGGCGGCCGGCTCGGCGGCGAGGGTGTCCTGCAGCAGCTTGGCCTGGGTGTCCGCGGCGAGCGAGGCCCGCTCCAGGACGCTGACCGGGGCGCTGCGGTGGCTGAGACCGACGACGAGGAGGCTCATGCCGGCATCACGGCGGGGACGTCCCCGTCGGGTCCCTTACGACCGGTGGACTTGGGCTGCGTCTCGCCGGCGGCGGCGAGGGGCGCGGGCGGCGCGAGTACGGCTGCGGCCTCGGCGTCCGCCTCCTCGCCGGCCTTGCGCTGCTCGTGGAAGGCGAGGATCTGCAGCTCGATGGAGAGGTCGACCTTGCGCACGTCCACGCCGTCGGGCACGGAGAGCACGGTCGGGGCGAAGTTCAGGATGGAGGTGACCCCGGCGGCCACGAGCCGGTCACAGACCTGCTGGGCCGCGCCGGCGGGCGTGGAGATGACGCCGATGGAGACACCCTGGTCGGAGATGATCTTCTCCAGCTCGTCGGTGTGCTGGACCGGGATCCCGGCGACCGGCGTACCGGCCATGGCGGGGTCGGCGTCGATCAGCGCCGCGACCCGGAAGCCACGGGAGGCGAACCCGCCGTAGTTGGCGAGGGCCGCGCCGAGGTTACCGATACCGACGATGACGACGGGCCAGTCCTGCGTCAGGCCGAGCTCACGGGAGATCTGGTAGACGAGGTATTCGACGTCGTAGCCGACACCGCGCGTCCCGTACGAGCCGAGGTAGCTGAAGTCCTTGCGCAGCTTCGCGGAGTTGACGCCCGCGGCGGCTGCGAGCTCCTCGGAGGAGACCGTGGGTACGGAGCGCTCCGACAGTGCGGTGAGCGCACGCAGATACAGCGGAAGCCGGGCGACGGTGGCCTCGGGAATTCCTCGGCTACGGGTCGCCGGTCGGTGAGTTCGGCCAGTTGCCACGGTGCTCCTGCGGGATGAGCGGGGCTGCAGGCGGCCGTGTGTCCCAAGACCGCCCCGTCGAATGCAGGCTATGTCTTTGTGAACGCGTGCACAAAGATGGTGTCCGTTTTGTCCGGCCAAAGTGACCGGGGTCACGCGACCGGTTCGCGCCAGGACGGAACCGGGGAGCGCGTCAGCCCGTTGAAAACCCGAAGGGGGCAAAACCGCACACTCTCCTCACGACCACGCCCCCGGAACCCAACAAAACGTCCACGATGGTAACCGTCTTCGCGTCAGCCACCCAGTTCACGCCGAAGCCGCCCGGCGTCCACCCGCCAGAAGGTGTGCTGCTCACCGTCGACCAGGACCACCGGAATCTGCTCCCAGTACGCCCGGTGGAGCTCCTCGTCCTCGGTGATGTCCTTCTCCTCCCAGCGCGCCCCGGTCTCGGCGCAGACGGCCTCGATCACGGCCCGGGCATCGTCACAGAGATGACAGCCCGGCTTCCCGATCAGCGTCACCGTCCGCGCGGCGGCATCGGCGGCGGGGTCCTTCTTCTTCGCTCGTCCAAACATGCCGTCCATTCTGCGCCGCGCCGGGCGCCGCCCCCGGCCCAGAGGGCCGAGTCCCCTGTCTCCAGCTTGCCCCCATTGTCCGTTTAACAGGAGAGTCGCGGAGTGTTCACGCCTCGGCATCCCGAGAGGTCGGGAAGTTCCGAACAGACTGGCTATGCTCACGACATGGCCGCACTGGGATGGCTCACCCCCCGTAGGCGCTCCGCCACCGCGCGCAGCGTCCTGGCAGGCGAGGCCGCCGCCGAGGCGGCCCGCAAGACCTCGCAACAGCTCGAAGCCGAACGGGAGACGGCGGCCCGGGCCGAGGCCGAGAAGCCGGCGAAGCCCGCCGAGCCCGAGTTCCCCGTCGTCGGCGACGCCGAGGCCGCCGCCTTCTTCGACCTCGACAACACCGTGATGCAGGGCGCCGCGATCTTCCACTTCGGCCGCGGCCTGTACAAGCGGAAGTTCTTCCAGCGCCGCGAACTGGCCCGGTTCGCCTGGCAGCAGGCCTGGTTCCGGCTGGCCGGCGTCGAGGACCCGGAGCACATGCAGGACGCCCGCGACAGCGCCCTGTCCATCGTCAAGGGCCACCGCGTCTCCGAGCTGATGTCCATCGGCGAGGAGATCTACGACGAGTACATGTCCGACCGCATCTGGCCCGGCACGCGCGCGCTCGCCCAGGCCCACCTCGACGCAGGACAGAAGGTCTGGCTCGTCACGGCCGCGCCCGTCGAGACGGCCACGATCATCGCCCGGCGCCTCGGCCTGACCGGCGCGCTCGGCACGGTCGCCGAGTCCGTCGACGGCGTCTACACCGGCAAGCTGGTCGGCGAGCCCCTGCACGGCCCCGCCAAGGCGGAGGCGGTACGCGCCCTGGCCGCGGCCGAGGGCCTGGACCTCAACCGGTGCGCGGCGTACAGCGACTCGCACAACGACATCCCGATGCTCTCGCTGGTCGGCCACCCGTACGCGATCAACCCGGACACCAAGCTGCGCAAGCACGCCAAGGCGCGTGAGTGGCGGCTGCGCGACTACCGGACCGGCCGCAAGGCCGCCAAGGTCGGCATCCCGGCCGCCGCCGGTGTCGGCGCGCTGGCGGGCGGCACGGCCGCCGCGGTCGCCCTGCACCGCCGCCGCCGCTGACCCTCCGTCGCTGACCCTCCGTCGCTGACCCGCGTCGCTGACCCTCCGTCGCTGACCCTCCGTCGCTGACCCCCGTCGCTGACCCTCCGTCGCTGACCCTCCGTCGCTGGCCCGCTGCCGCTCAACGCGGCCCCGCGCGGCGCGCCACACCGCTGCCGATACGTTTCGGCTGCGATCACCTGCGACAACCCGGGACCATCGCCCCTCACCCGTCCGTGGTCGAACACCGCCGCACACGTCGACTCGGGCGCATTCGCGGCTTCTTACCCAGCCGCAGGGCGGATCACTCCACGCCCTAGCACTTGAGCACAACAGAGCGTGCGCGCAGTCACAGTCGGAAGCAATCCGATCAATAACCGGTCACGAAGCGCGACTGATCCCGTCCACAAGCAGTAACCAATGCGACGGAATCGATGATTTGAGCAACTGGGTGTAGCGCTGCCTGTACGAAGCGTTATTCTCCTCAGACGCACAACGGAACCCACACGTCGCCACGACGAGTGAACGGTTTCGCACTGCACGTGATGGAAGCTCTGCCTCTGGGAGTCCCGTGTACCCACACGTCGGGGTTGACGCCTCGGGCCTGGCTACGCTGCGCGCAACGGTCATCGACCAGTTGCGCGGCTTCGTCCCCACCGCGTACGCCGTCCCTGTCCCCGCCTTTGCCTTCGCCGCACCGGCACCCGCCGGTCCCTGCTATGCCCTCGCCGAGAGCGGAGCCGCCGCTGTCGGCAGAAGGGGCAGCCGCGGCGGCACCGGAACCTCGACCGCCGCCCGCCGCCCCACCGCCGACAGCGACAGCGCGCGCATGATGGACCTCGTCGAACGCGCCCAGGCCGGTGAGGCCGAGGCCTTCGGCCGGCTGTACGACCAGTACAGCGACACCGTCTACCGCTACATCTACTACCGCGTCGGCGGAAAGGCGACGGCCGAGGACCTGACCAGCGAGACCTTCCTGCGCGCCCTGCGCAGGATCTCCACCTTCACCTGGCAGGGCCGCGACTTCGGCGCCTGGCTGGTCACCATCGCCCGCAACCTGGTCGCCGACCACTTCAAGTCGAGCCGTTTCCGCCTCGAAGTGACCACCGGCGAGATGCTCGACGCCAACGAGGTCGAACGCAGCCCCGAGGACTCGGTCCTGGAGTCCCTCTCCAACGCCGCGCTCCTCGACGCCGTCCGCCGGCTCAACCCCCAGCAGCAGGAGTGCGTGACCCTGCGCTTCCTGCAGGGCCTCTCGGTCGCCGAGACGGCCCGGGCCATGGGCAAGAACGAGGGTGCGATCAAGACCCTCCAGTACCGGGCCGTGCGCACGCTGGCACGGCTACTCCCGGACGACGCCCGCTGACCGCTCCGCGCCCCCCACACGCGCCCCCCACCGACCGTGTCGCGCCCCCTCCCCAACCCCTCCCCCCATGTCCCCCGACCCCCGCCCAACTCACAGTCGGTGACGCCTCGATGACGCACTGGTCCGATCATCTTTCGCGCGTAACCCAAGTGCCGCGCCGCTCGTTGTGCGGGATGCAGGCTCCCTGTGGTCACGCCATGCCCACAGCCACTCACTCGTTCGTGTGGATGTGTTCAAGGCGTGCAACCTTCCGGACACCCCGGGGAGTCGACCGTCATGACGAGAGGAGGTGCCGCCAGTGATCGCGAACGTATCGGCGCACCGGCGGGCGAACGCCTTCGCCCAGGCCCTGGATGACCGGACGCCCGACGACGCGACGGCCGAGCAGCCCGAGGCGTCGGCCGAACCGGCCGAGCAGGGGCGGCTGTTGGCTCTGGCGAACGGCCTCGGTGAACTGCCGAAGCCGGAGATGGACCCCGAGGTCAAGGTGGTGCAACGGGCGCAGCTCGTGGCCGCCATGGAAGCGATGCTCGCGGAGGGGAGCGCAAGCACGGGCCCTACGGTGCCGGAGCAACGGACACCGAGCGGGCGGGGTGCCCACCGGGCCTCCCCGCTGCGGAAATTGCGCCCCCGCTCCCGCTGGTCGAAGGGCATCGCCGCGGGCGGCCTCACGGTCGGTGTGGCCGCGGGCGCTTTCAGCGGTGTGGCCGCTGCGAGTTCCGACGCCCTGCCGGGTGACTCGCTCTACGGGCTGAAGCGGGGCATGGAGGACATCAAGCTCGGGATGGCCGACGACGACGCGGACCGGGGCGGGATCTACCTGGACCAGGCGTCGACCCGGCTCAGCGAGGCCCGCAGACTCATGGAGCGGGGCCGCCTCGGCGACCTCGACCACGAGTCGCTCGGCGAGATCCGCCGGGTCCTCGGTGGCATGAAGCACGACGCCTCGGAAGGCCACCGGCTGCTCCGCCAGGCGTACGAACGGGACGGCGAGATCGGCCCGATGGCCCGGCTCAACTCGTTCGCCCAGGCCCACCGCTCCACGTGGGTAGGCCTGCGCGACCGACTGCCGGTCCAGCTGAGCGACGTCGGCAACGAGGTGAACGACGTCTTCGTCGCCATAGACGAAGAGGTCGAGCCGCTCCAGGGCATGCTCCCCCGCACCCCGCAGAAGGGCGCCGTCGACAGCGGCGGCGCCGGCACCCCGCAACAGGACCCGCCGCGTACGCAGACCCAGCGCCCGCCGTCCTCCCCCGCCGCCCCCTCCACGGGCGGCGAAGGCTCCACCCGGCCCCAGCCCTCGGGCAGCGGCTCGGGCACGGGCTCCCCGGAGAACGACGGCCTGCTCGGTGGCAACACGGGCGGACTCCTCGACAACGCGCCGACGGGCACCCTGCCGACGCCTTCGGGCAGCCAGCAGACACCCCCGATGCCGGACGTCACCCTCCCGCCGCTACTCCCGGGCCTGCTCCCCGGGCTCGGCATCGACAGCGAGAGCACCGGCTAGGCGACAGCAGTACGCAGCAGGGCCGCCCCTTCACTCGAAGGGGCGGCCCTGCTGCACCCAGAAGCAAGCTGATCTCAGAGGATTCAGAAGAACACGGACCTGCGCTGCACCAGCAGCGGGGCCTCACGGGCTTCGGCAGGCTGCGCCGCGTTCAGCCGCTCCGCGGCGGGCGTCCGTCGAACCGTGGCGGGCCGACATCCGGGCACCACGCCTCAGAAGAACACGGACCGCCGCTGCACCAGCAGCTTGTAGAGCGGCCCCTCTTTCTCTGCCTCCCTCGCACCGCTCGGCCCCAGGGGGCCTCACGGGCTTCGGCAGGCTGCGCCGCGTTCAGCCGCTCCGCGGCGGGCGTCCGTCGAACCGTGGCGGGCCG
>NZ_JAUPWM010000611.1:0-259 GCF_032436795.1 Streptomyces sp. P9(2023) | reverse complement strand
GGCGGGCCAGCTCGCCCCAAATCAGCCCCTCAGCCCGGTCGCTGATCCGGTCCCTGCCTGACTCCCACGACCGCACCGTCCGAGGATTCACCTGGAGCGCCGCCGCCAGCGAGTCCAGGGAGTGCCCCATCACAGCCCTCAGCGCCGCCAGCTCAGCCCCCGACATCATCGCGGGCTCGATCCGGACGCGACCTCCCAGTGACGCACGCAGATCAGTGGCCGATCCAGCATCCGCCGAAGTTGAGCGATCGCCAGCCCC
>NZ_JAUPWM010000610.1:0-259 GCF_032436795.1 Streptomyces sp. P9(2023) | reverse complement strand
CGTCAGGGTCCGGGAACAGGAACTCTTCGGCCTCGGCCGCCGCGCTGTTAAAGGACCGCGCCCACATCCCGCAGGCATCGACAAATTCGCGGGTCATCTCTTGAGAATAAGAGATATACATTGCATCCATCCCGCCGGCCTTGCGTTCGCGCGCGGCGCGCAACACAGCATAAGCGGCCAGCGCCCAGGTCAGGCCGACCCGGCGCGATTTTTCGACCACCAGCACGTTGGTGCCGGCACTTTCCAGAAGCCGCACCGT
>NZ_JAUPWM010000609.1:0-259 GCF_032436795.1 Streptomyces sp. P9(2023) | reverse complement strand
GAAGCCGCCCAGAAACAGGAACACGATGGAACTGGCGTAAGGGGCAGTCGCCTGCGCCACCGTGCGTTCGGTAAAGACCGGGATCAGAACGATGGGCAAAAGCGCGGTGGCCGACAGCGGGATCGCCTCGGTCATCCACCACACGGCCATCAGCGTGCCAATGGCGGCCACGGCGCGGGCGTCGGGGTTCATCCCCTCGGATGCGCCAAGCGCCAGCCAGACCGCGCCGGCGGCGATCAGCCCCGCCGCGCGCAGCCCC
>NZ_JAUPWM010000608.1:0-260 GCF_032436795.1 Streptomyces sp. P9(2023) | reverse complement strand
CGTGCGGGTGCACTGGGCGCGGGGGTGCCGGCGCGCGATCTCGTCGTCTCGCCGCAGCACCGCGTGCTGGTTGGGTCTCGCATCGCACAGCGGCTGTTTGGCTGCGGCGAAGCGCTTGTGGCCGCGCGCCACCTGCTTGGCCTTGCCGGAGTCAGCGTGGACCATCCGGCGGGCGGCCTCACCTATCTGCACCTGGGCTTTGAGCACCATGAAATCGTAAGATCGGAAGGGATGTGGACGGAATCCTTTTTCCCCGGCCC
>NZ_JAUPWM010000607.1:0-260 GCF_032436795.1 Streptomyces sp. P9(2023) | reverse complement strand
GACAGCTCGACGAACCGCTCGCGCTTCTCGACGACCGTGGACCGCAGCAGCAGGCACACCTGCAGCGACCGCTCGATCCAGCGGCCCGCCTCGATCGCCAACCAGCCGTCGTCGCGGATCATGTTCGCCGTCACCGCCTGCAGCGACAGGATGCCGGTGAGCATGCGGCCCGCGCCGTCGGCGATCTGACGCTGGCCGGAGGCGCGCAGCTCGCCGAGCGCACGGTCGCTCGCCGCGACGCTGCGCCACACGTCGTTCGA
>NZ_JAUPWM010000606.1:0-260 GCF_032436795.1 Streptomyces sp. P9(2023) | reverse complement strand
CAATACTGGGAAAATTTGCCAAATCGATTTTCTGCCAACATAGGTCTCATATCCAATTAGTACCACCTCTTTTCGTACGTGCCAGTAATCGTTGGCGGAATCTGAGTAAAATCACTATGATAAAACTCTATACGATTTTTACCGGGTTTTAAAACTGGAAAGGTGCTTCCAGTGATCACATCTTCTAAAGTTTGGATCCCATCTCGATAGACTAGATTCATTCCGTTGTTGTTGATGATTTTGACTTCTGTGTTGGCAGA
>NZ_JAUPWM010000605.1:0-260 GCF_032436795.1 Streptomyces sp. P9(2023) | reverse complement strand
AGACGAAGTTGGGAATGGTGAGCGGATCGCCGAACACCTCGCGCCACACGTCGTCTACCGCAACCACGACGAGCGCGGCGTCGATTGGAGCCTCGCCGAGCAGGGCGTCATTCAATCGGGCTTTTCGCTGAAGGCGCTTTTGCGCCGAATCGTCACTTCGCGGTACTTCAAGCGCAGAGTCGAGGCGACGCCGCGAATGCCGACGGTCTTCGAGCCGTTTCAGCACCCCGAGGGGCCGTACACCGCCGACTTCTCGGGCG
>NZ_JAUPWM010000133.1:0-530 GCF_032436795.1 Streptomyces sp. P9(2023) | reverse complement strand
CGCCCTGCCCCCCCACCCGGCCCTGGCGCCCGCCCCGCGCAGCGGCCGCCGGCGGGGCGGCAGCCCCTTAGAGGAGAAGGGAAAAATACTGATTTTGAATAAAAACAATAAGTTAGGCGGATGTAATAGGAAGCAGGGCTTCCGGACAACCGGAAGCAGCTTGCTTCCGCTCACTTCCTATAATAGGAAAAAAAATCCTTGCATAGGACTGTCGACTCGGAATAGAATTTCCACCAATAGGAAGCTGACGTCCGATTGTCCGGATGCAGTGTTTCCGGTTTGAGGGGATGCCCATGCAGCAGATCACGGTAGCGACGGACGCTCAACGGCGTATTCGCCAGCGCGAGCTGGCCATGCTGGACGAGAAAGAGGCTCAGGAGCGCGAGGAAGCGCGGAAGAACAAGGGGTTCACACAGGTGTATTCGAGGGGTTGGAGGCGCGTACGGGAGCTTGCTACGGGCAATTCAGGCGCTGCCGGTCTGTACGCCCTCTTTGCCGAGCACATCGACCCGACTTGTGGCGCGGTGATC
>NZ_JAUPWM010000604.1:0-260 GCF_032436795.1 Streptomyces sp. P9(2023) | reverse complement strand
GCGAGCCTCGCCTCGTCGGGCGCGCTCACTCGGCCGGCTTCGGTTTGCCGCGGCCGGTGAGGCCGCGCCACGTATCGGCCAAGTTCTTGAACAGGTGCACCTCAACGCCCTGCTGGCTCATGATGTACCATTGCTGCGCGATGCCGAGCAGGTTGTTCCAGGCGTAGTAGATCACCAGTCCCGCCGGGAACGTCGCGAACATGAAGGTGAACATGATCGGCATCAGGCCGATCCGATCCAGGCGCGCATGTTCGGCCTGA
>NZ_JAUPWM010000603.1:0-260 GCF_032436795.1 Streptomyces sp. P9(2023) | reverse complement strand
CGAGCACTGCGACGCTAAAGGGCTAGCCTGCTTTGCGCTTTGGCCCGCCGTAGCCACGCCTGATCTGAACGCCGCGGCGTTTGAGAAGGCGCCAGACGGCAGATGGGTCAGCACTCAAGATCCGTCCGATCCGCTCAGTCCCATAGCCAAGCTTGTAGAGCCTCTCGGCCTCATCCCCGTCGATCCTGATGAACTTGTGGGTGGAAGCGGGCCCACTCCCATGCTCCGCATGCAGTCTGTGATGTTCCTCGGGGGACAGC
>NZ_JAUPWM010000602.1:0-260 GCF_032436795.1 Streptomyces sp. P9(2023) | reverse complement strand
CAACTAACTTACTGTCTTGAAATTTAAGCTCAAATAACTTTGAGTTAGCAAAATCGACCAAGCTCAAATTACAGCGTTCAAATGTGCAGTTTGTGAACTTACATCTATGAAATTTAACCGATGAGAAATCGCAATCAGAGAATTGGCAATCTTCAAATTCAACGTCGGTATATTGCTGCTCAGGGGTAGCAATCTTCTCAAATGAAACGTCGAAATATTGCTCATTATTTTTTAAATCGGTCATAGTATCCTCTGAATAG
>NZ_JAUPWM010000601.1:0-260 GCF_032436795.1 Streptomyces sp. P9(2023) | reverse complement strand
CCCAAAAACGTGAATCCTCGGGATAAAACCAAATCGTTTGTTGATCAATATCTTTACCGCTCATTTTATCCCAGCCATAAATATGATCGTCCATCTCACAATTGATAAATACCGCATGACCAACCGCATTCGGATCCGCATAACGGCCATCAGCAAAGGTCGTCGTTGGATGCCAAGGCCGACCAAGAGCATAACTTTTTGCGGGAACATCCGTTTCTTTTTTCAAACGGCAGTCTTTGAAAACCAATCCGAAAGATTGA
>NZ_JAUPWM010000600.1:0-260 GCF_032436795.1 Streptomyces sp. P9(2023) | reverse complement strand
ATGCTTCAGACCATGGGCAATACTGTTGACTTCAACATCGTCAAGATGCTTCTGGTCCAGATTGCACGTCTTCAGCGTATGCCTGAACTTGCCAAGATGCTTGAAGAATTCGAGCCAGAACCTGATCCATTTGCAGAGCAGATGAAACAGTTGCAGGTTGAGGAGCAGCAATTGAAGAATGCTCTCCTTCAGTCTGAAATTGAACTCAATCAGGCTAAGGCACAGAAAGAATTGCAGATTGGTCTTGTCAGCAATCTGCA
>NZ_JAUPWM010000599.1:0-260 GCF_032436795.1 Streptomyces sp. P9(2023) | reverse complement strand
AAGTGGCGGAAAGCTTCAGCCCCTTGGCCCAGTCAGGCTCATAGTCGGCGCCGATCGTCTTGGTGTGAGCCCTTTCCGGGCCAAGGTTTGGCGCAACACCGGCGATGATGAGCACATTGGTCGTGCCCCCGGGAGGAAGGGTGGGGTCCGCTTCCGGAAAGACCACGGATTGTTCTGAGTTTTGCGACTTTACCTCTCTCAGAGTCGGGGCGTTGTATGAGGTGCCGCCGGTGGCTCGGAGCAGCAATTCATGCCCCGGC
>NZ_JAUPWM010000598.1:0-260 GCF_032436795.1 Streptomyces sp. P9(2023) | reverse complement strand
CAAGCAAATGGTGCACCTTCTTCTATGCTTTCGGTGAAGATGTCGAGCAACTGGCCTTCACCAAAGACACGATTTGGCGTTGCCTCGGAACCATAGAAAGCAGTCATGAT
The DNA here is from genome assembly GCF_032436795.1 of Streptomyces sp. P9(2023). Lineage (NCBI taxonomy): Bacteria > Bacillati > Actinomycetota > Actinomycetes > Kitasatosporales > Streptomycetaceae > Streptomyces > Streptomyces sp. P9(2023). The sequence continues at coordinate 150 of NZ_JAUPWM010000598.1, read as the reverse complement.
TGCGTTCTTGGTCTGCTTACGGTCGATACGTGCATCACCACCGGTCTTTTCAAGCATACGCTTGTACTGGATCACGTAGGCATCAGCACGTGTACCAATGTCTACGACATTGCAGATTTCTGCACCCTTGCGGTCGCCGGTGAGACAGGA
>NZ_JAUPWM010000597.1:0-260 GCF_032436795.1 Streptomyces sp. P9(2023) | reverse complement strand
AAAAACCGCACTTCCGCCCCCAGGCGCGTAAGGATGCGCCCGGCCTCTTCCGCGGACAGCCGGCTAAATGAGCGGACCCGCAGCGAGCCATAGAGGATCAGAATACGCGGTGGATGCGTTCGGACGATCGTAGGCCGCAGTCGTTCGCGGTCGATTGAAGCGAAGTGCTGCTCATCAAGCTGAGGGGTGGTCAGGTTCGTCAGGTCGTCAGGCAATTCGTTTTCCCCGATCATCAATAATGAGCTGACCGTCTTCCTTCG
>NZ_JAUPWM010000596.1:0-260 GCF_032436795.1 Streptomyces sp. P9(2023) | reverse complement strand
ATAAGGATCAAAAGTTACTGTAACAATGAAAAGGCCGGCATATGCCGGCCCTGATAACTGCTATTGGGTAAACCTTGAAGGACTTAGCCCAGTAAAGACAGCACACTCTGCGGGGTTTGGTTTGCCTGGGCAAGGACGGAAGTACCAGCCTGCTGTAGAATATTTGCACGGGTCATATTAGAGACTTCCTTGGCGTAATCGGCATCTTCGATGCGCGAGCGAGCTGAGGAAAGATTAATAGAGGTGGTTTCGATGTTGGC
>NZ_JAUPWM010000595.1:0-260 GCF_032436795.1 Streptomyces sp. P9(2023) | reverse complement strand
CTTAAAGCCCGATTTTGATAACGCCGAATACATCATTTTTATTGGTATGTCGCCAGCGCAAGCGGGTAACCCGTTCAAACGTCAGGCTCGCCAGCTCGCCAAAGCACGCACCGAAGGTAAGTTGGAATACACCATTATTACGCCAAGCTTGCCTGCAGGTTCATCGAGCCTCGCCGCAGGAGATAACAACCATTGGTTGCCAATTAAGCCCGGCTCAGACTCGGCGTTGGTGTTGGGGATGATCCAGTGGATCATTGATA
>NZ_JAUPWM010000594.1:0-261 GCF_032436795.1 Streptomyces sp. P9(2023) | reverse complement strand
CCCCCCCGCCCCCGCGGACCGGCGCCGTGATACTGCCTACTTGCCCTGCGAGCGCGGTTAATCCCCGCGCCTGCGGGGAACGGCCGACTCTTGCGCCGGGCTACCCTTCGCTCCACGGTTCATCCCCGCGCCTGCGGGGAACGGGGTGGCAATCATCCACCAGCGTTCAAGTACCGCGGTTCATCCCCGCGCCTGCGGGGAACGGTCCAGCAGACCAGCGGCGTGACGGACGAGAACCGGTTCATCCCCGCGCCTGCGGGG
>NZ_JAUPWM010000593.1:0-261 GCF_032436795.1 Streptomyces sp. P9(2023) | reverse complement strand
CCCCGCCCAGATGGCGTAGGCAATACCCACCGGCAGCGTGCGCAGCACCAGGCTCAAAAGGTAAAAGGCCACCCCGTAACCCACCACCACCAGCAGGCTCGGCACAGGACGCGTAAAGCCCTCCGACGCTTTCAGGGCGCTGGTCGCCACGACTTCTGCCACAATCGCAAGCACGAGATACACAAAGGTCATGGCTGCTCCAGATCGATGGTCAAGCGCCATAGCGCCTGGCCACTTTGATCATACTTGGCTTCGAACGGC
>NZ_JAUPWM010000592.1:0-261 GCF_032436795.1 Streptomyces sp. P9(2023) | reverse complement strand
CCAGCCCGCTTGGCACGCTCAATCAATTGCTGGCGCGGCACGACGGGTTGTCGCCCGACGAAAAGATCCGTATTCGCACCGCGCAGGGCCGCCCGCCATGGGGGGTGAACCTGCGCATCGTGGACGAATTCGGCACGGCGCTGCCGCATGACGGCCAGACTCAGGGGCATCTGCAGATCCGCGGCCATTGGGTCATCGAAAGCTATTTCGGGCGCGACGAACAGGTGCTGACCCCGGATGGCTGGTTCGACACCGGCGACG
>NZ_JAUPWM010000591.1:0-261 GCF_032436795.1 Streptomyces sp. P9(2023) | reverse complement strand
AACCCGCACAACCCGCTTCGCGCATAAACAAGTCTAGCGCTTGATTGTACGACCGCATACGCAAATCGAGCGTTCCGCCTTTAGTGTGAGTGTCTTTCGAGTTGTTGTCATACGGCAAATATCCTCCTTTAGTGACATGAATGCTACTGGAAATAAGCCCTTTCTTGACTGCTGCCGCGCTCACTTCAGTAATCCACTGACCAGCACAACCGCATGTCTTAAACGTGGCATTGCCGAGTGTCACAGTAATGGGTCCTGCCC
>NZ_JAUPWM010000590.1:0-261 GCF_032436795.1 Streptomyces sp. P9(2023) | reverse complement strand
CGCAACTGCTCAGGGCCGTATTGGTCTTCCCACCCGCGGTCGATCGCTTGCAGCGTGAGCGAACGCGCCAGGGGATCGGCAGCGAAGGCTCTCCCGCTACCCCGAAAGATGTTGCGGGAGAACTGGTCGAGCAGGATGATTGCCGCCAGCAGCCGGTCCGGGTCGTCCCGCCATCCATCGGCATCGCTTGCCAGCACCGCCTCGCGTAGTGCTCCGAAACGCTCCTCGATGACCCGGTCCAGCGCCGGGTCCTTCGCGAAG
>NZ_JAUPWM010000033.1:0-76081 GCF_032436795.1 Streptomyces sp. P9(2023) | reverse complement strand
GTTGAGTTCTCAAGGAACGGACGCTTCCTTTGTACTCACCCTCTCGGGCTTTCCTCCGGGCTTTTCCCTTCGGTCTTTCGTGTTTCCAGCTTAGCAGATCCGTTTTCCGTTTCTGCCACCCGCTGGAGCGGGCTGCCGTTTTCGGAATTCGCTTTTCGCGCTTTCCCTTGCGGCGGGGTCAAACACTACCAGGCTTTTCCACTCCCCCCGACCACCCCTCCGCAGGCATGCAGAGGTGTAGACCACTGGGGTTAGGATCTGGCTTGATAGGTGCTGCCGACCCACGACTCAAAGTCGCGTTGGGGTCAGGCAGGAGTACGACAGTACATCCCACCGTCAGCTGAGGCAAATCGTTTCCGGGTAGTCCCTAGGTCCGCCAACTGGTACGTCTCGTGCGGAACCGGGACTTCCTATGACTTAGGCTTCTGAACAGTACGCCGTCCAGGACAGGCAGTGACGGCGCCACACAATCTCCGCCCTTGGGAGGCTTCCCATGACATCCGTGACGTCGCCGCTTGCCGGACGCGCCATCGGTCTCGCCGCTGTACCCGACCCGGTCTTCTCCGGCGCGATGGTCGGTCCTGGTACCGCCATCGACCCCCACCGTGACTCAACGGAGGCCGTCTCGCCGGTCGACGGCGTCATCGTCTCTCTGCACCCGCACGCTTTCGTCGTCGTCGACGCCGAGGGTCGCGGGGTGCTGACGCACCTCGGCATCGACACCGTCCAGCTCAATGGCGAGGGCTTCGAGCTGCTCGTCAGCAAGGGCGACACCGTGCAGCGGGGACAGATCATCGTCCGCTGGAACCCGGCCGCCGTCGAGGCCGCCGGCAAGTCCCCCATCTGTCCCGTCGTGGCCCTGGAGGCCACGGCCGACTCCCTCTCCGATGTAGTCGAGAGCGGCGACGTGAAGGCCGACGACCCGCTTTTCAGCTGGAGCTGACGCCTGCGTCGTCCTCGTGACGACCACGCGTTCGACATTCATCGCGGCGGCCGGGTGCCGTCGCTCTATCGGAGACGGGTGAGATGGAGACAACGCTGCGAGGCGTCGGTGTCAGCCACGGAGTGGCGATCGGCGAGGTCCGGCACATGGGTACGGCGGTTCTCGAACCGCCGGCCAAGCAGATTCCGGCCGAGGAGGCGGAGCGCGAACAGGGGCGCGCCCGTCAGGCCGTGGAGGCTGTGGCTGCCGACCTGATTGCGCGCGGCAATCTGGCCGGCGGTGAGGCTCAGCATGTGCTGGAGGCCCAGGCGATGATCGCCCAGGACCCCGAGCTCATCGCTGACGTCGACCGTCGGATCGCGGTCGGCAGCACCGCCGAGCGCGGTATCTACGACGCGTTCTCCCACTACCGCGAGCTGCTCGCGGGCGCGGGTGAGTACATGGCCGGACGCGTGGCCGACCTGGACGACGTGCGGAACCGTATCGTCGCGAGGCTGCTCGGTGTGCCCATGCCGGGTGTGCCGGACAGTGACGAGCCGTACGTGCTGATCGCGCGGGACCTGGCTCCGGCCGACACCGCGCTGCTGGACCCGACGCTCGTCCTCGGCTTCGTGACCGAGGAGGGTGGGCCGACCAGTCACAGCGCGATTCTCGCGCGGGCGCTGGGTGTGCCCGCCGTGGTGGCGCTGCCGGGCGCGGGTGAGATCGGCGAGGGCACGGTCATCGCGGTGGACGGTTCCACGGGTGAGATCTTCGTGAACCCCAGCGAGGAGAACAAGGCGCGGCTGACGGCGGCCGCTGCCGAGCGCAAGGCGGCGCTGTCCGCGTCCAGTGGTCCGGGTGCGACGTCGGACGGGCACAAGGTGCCGCTGCTGGCCAATGTCGGCGGTCCGGCGGACGTGCCGGCGGCGGTGGAGGCCGGTGCCGAGGGTGTCGGTCTGTTCCGTACGGAGTTCCTCTTCCTGGACGACAGCAAGAAGGCGCCGTCGGAGGAGAAGCAGGTCGAGGCGTACCGCAAGGTGCTGGAGGCCTTCCCCGAGGGTCGTGTGGTCGTGCGGGTGCTGGATGCCGGGGCGGACAAGCCGCTCGACTTCCTGACGCCGGCGGACGAGCCGAACCCGGCGCTGGGTGTGCGGGGTCTCCGTTCGCTGCTCGATCACCCGGAGGTGCTGCGGACCCAGCTGACGGCGCTGGCGAAGGCCGTCGAGGGTCTGCCGGTGTACCTGGAGGTCATGGCGCCGATGGTGGCGGACCGTACGGACGCGAGGGCGTTCGCGGACGCGTGCCGTGAGGCGGGGCTGCAGGCGAAGTTCGGTGCGATGGTGGAGATTCCTTCCGCCGCGCTGCGGGCGCGTTCGATCCTGCAGGAGGTGGAGTTCCTGTCGCTGGGCACCAATGACCTGGCGCAGTACACCTTCGCGGCCGACCGTCAGGTCGGTGCGGTGTCGCGGCTGCAGGATCCGTGGCAGCCGGCGCTGCTCGACCTGGTGGCGATGTCCGCCGAGGCGGCCAAGGCCGAGGGCAAGAGCTGTGGTGTCTGTGGTGAGGCCGCGTCGGATCCGCTGCTGGCCTGTGTGCTGACGGGTCTGGGGGTCACCTCTCTGTCGATGGGTGCCGCGTCCATTCCTTATGTACGGGCGACGCTGGCGAAGTACACGCTGGCGCAGTGCGAGCGGGCCGCGGCGGCGGCCCGGGCGGCCGACACGGCCGAAGAGGCTCGGCTGGCCGCGCAGGCGGTGCTGTCCGGGGAGTGATCCCGGTGCGTGTCTGAAGGGGCTTCCCGTCACCGAGGTGGCGGGGAGCCCCTTTCCGTGTCAGGGGTGGGTGGGCCAGTCGTGGTCGTCGGGTGCCAGGGGGAAGCCGGCGCGGTGATCGACGCCGGGTTCGGGGGCGACGGGTTCTCCGGTGCGGGCGTCGGTGCAGTAGGCGCTGAAGACTTCGGCTTCGGTGAGGGGGTGCAGGTTTCCCCCGGTGAGGCGCCAGCCGTGGAGGCGGTCGCGGGCTCCGGGGCGTGTGGTGCGCAGGACGACGCCGCCGGGGCTGTCGAGGGCGATGCCGACGGCGAGGACGGTGGCGAACTCGGCTGCTTCGTCGCGGTCGAGGTGGGCCGGACCCTGTTCGTCTCGGGTCGCCTGGAGGACGGCGAGGAGGTGTTCGTCGTCGGCGGGGACGCTGCAGACGAGGTGGTGGGTACCGGGGCCGGCTGCGTCGAGGAGTCGTACGAGCAGGCGTGAGGCGTGGGCGAAGGCTTCGCGGCCGATGTCCTGTCCGCAGCCGGCGCAGTCGCCGCGGGCTGCGAGGAGGGTGGTGGCGTACTCCCAGGTGGCGTGGCGCACGGCGGTGTCGATGAGGGTGGGTACGAGGGTGGTCATCGGTTGTCCGGTGTACGGGACGAGGGCACCGGTGGCGGCCAGTTCGGCGGTGTAGCGGCTGCGGCTGGCGGGGCCGTCGGGGTCGAGTCCGGTGTCTTCGCAGAACTGCTCGTACTGCTCGGGGTCGAAGAGGGCGACGGTGGTGTGACCGCCTTGGGTGGCGAGGGACTTGAGCAGGCCTTCGACCTGGTGGAGGTAGGCGGTGTGGTCGTCGAAGGTGAAGGTGTCGTACCGGCGCATGGCGGTGAAGTCGTCCTCGTCGGCGAGGAGGCCGACGGTGCTGGGGACTTCGCGGCGCAGGGCGCGGCGGATGGATGCGGTGGTGCCGGGCTGTGTCATGTCTCCCCCTGAGCGCTGTCGATCAGTACTCACTCACCGTAACCTTCGGCACTGACAGTGACGGTTTGCTGAGGCGGTCGCGGATCAGCCGGTGCTGTGCGGCGCCCGCGGCGACGAGGCCGAGGCCGAGGAGGGGCCAGGCGAGGGCTCCTGCGGAGATGACGCCGGTGACGAGGAGCGGACCGGCGAAGCGCTGGGTGGACTGGGCCAGGCCGTGGACGCCGAGGTAGGCGCCCTGCGCGTGGGCGGGGGCGAGGGCGACGGAGAGTTCCCAGGAAGCGGTCGCGTGGATGATCTCGGCGAAGGTGAGGGCCACGACCGCGACGACGAGGGCCGTGACGGCGAGCGCGGTACCGCCGGCGGCGGAGGCGGCGAGGGCGAGGGTGCCGATGAGGAAGAGGCCGGCGAGCGGGACGAGGAGTCGTCGGGCGGCCCTGCTGGTGGCGCCGAACCGGGCAAGCGGGACCTGGAAGATCACGACGAGGACGGTGTTGAGGACCAGCAGCAGCGGAGCGAGGCCGACGGGTGCGCTGGTGGCGTGGACGATCCAGAGGGGGACGGCGACCTGGAGGATCGTGTCGTCGAGGTAGAGGGCGGCGTCGGTGGCGGTGTAGCCGAGGAAGGTGCGGTCGCGCCAGGGGGAGGTCGGGGTGGCGGTTGCGCGGTCGCAGGCCGTGGCGGAGGTGGCGGCGACGCGGGACGGGGCCGGGGGTTCGGCGCAGCGGAGGGTGAGCGCGGCGATGACGACGTAGGTGAGGACGTTGCCGATGAGGAGCAGTCCGTAGGCGCGGGTGCTGCCGGTGGCGAGCGCGGCGGCGGCACCGAGGCCGCCGATGGACCAGCCGATGTTGACGGTGGTGCGTTGGATGGCCTGGTAGCGGACGCGTTCCGGGCCGGCGAGGCGGGCCGCGTAGAGCTTGATGAGGACGCTGCCGGCGCGGTCGGGGAGGGCGCCGAGGGCGGAGTAGAGCGTCAGGAGGAACAGGTTGTCGGTGGTGAGGAGGGCGAGGAGGGCGGCGCCGCGCACGAGTTGTGCGCCGACGATGATCTTGACGAGGGGGAAGCGGTCGGCGAGGCGGCCGGCTAGTGGGGCGCCGGCGATGCCGACGCCGCCGGAGACGGTCATGAGGAGGCCGACCTGACCGAGGCCGAGACCGGAGACGTAGGTGAAGTAGAGGACGGTGCAGCCGGCCCAGAGGCCGGTGCCGGTCTTGTCGATGATGCTGACGACGAGCATGCGGCGGCCGTCCCGGCCACCGGGTATGCGGTTGAGGACGGTGCTGGGCCACGGAGTCGGGCGGCTCACTCGGTTCCCCCTTGACCTGAGTTTTGTATTGATACATAGTTCAGTACGTGGCAACACAATATTCGATTCAGGGGACGACGGCCAAGGGGATTGCCGCGTCCGTCGAGCGTGGGGTGACCGAGGGCGAGCTCACGCCGGGGGACGCGCTGCCTCCGGTACGGCGGCTCGCGGACGGGTTGGGGGTCAGTCCCGGCACTGTCGCGACGGCGTACAAGGAGCTGCGGCGGCGCGGGCTGGTGGTGACGCGCGGCCGGGGCGGCACGGTGGTCGCGGAGGCGCCGTCGGTGGCCTCGCGGCGCCCGCCGCGCGTGCCGCCGGGCCTGGTGGATCTGGCCAGTGGCCTGCCCGACCCGGCCTTCCTGCCGGTGCTGCGGCCGCCGGTGGAGGTGCGCCCGGTGTACGGCTCGCACCGCGCCGCGCCCCGGCTCGCGGCGCTGGAGGAGCTCACGCGCGCGTGGTTCGACCGGGACGGCGTGCCGGCGGAGCGGGTGACGTTCGCGCACGGGGCGCTGGACTGCATCGCCAGGCTGCTCTCCGTCGAGCTGCGGCCGGGTGACGCGGTGGCCGTGGAGGATCCCGGGTTCCACCATCTCCTGGATCTCGTACCGGCCTTGGGGCTGCGGATGGTGCCGGTCGCGGTGGACGGCGAGGGGATGACGCCGGAGGCATTGGGGAGCGCGCTGCGGGCCGGGGTGCGGGCGGTGGTGTGCAGTCCGCGGACCCAGTGCCCCACGGGGGCGTCGTTCTCGCCTGGGCGGCGGGACGAACTGGCCGCCATGTTGCGGGAGTTCCCTGATGTTCTCGTCGTCGAGGACGACTACAACGTGGAGATCGCGGGGGCGGTGGCGCCGACGCTGGCGGCGTCGGGGCTGGAGCGGTGGGCGCAGGTGCGGACTGTCTCGAAGCGGCTGGGCGTCGACCTGCGGTGGGCGGGGGTCGCCGGTGATCCGGTGACGGTCGCGCGGCACGACGGGCGGATGGTCATGACGTCCGGCTGGGTCAGCCACGTTCTCCAGGAGACGGTCGTCGGGCTGTTCTCGGACCCGGCGGTCGCGGAGCTGGTGGCGGCTGGGGAGGCCGCGTACGGGGAGCGGCGACGGGTTTTTGTCGACGCGCTGGGTTCGTACGGTGTGCGCTCGGCGGGTGGAGCGGGGGACGTTGGCGGGGCTGGGGGGCTCAATGTGTGGGTGCCCGTACGGGACGAGTCGGCGGTCGTCAACGGGCTGCGGACGCGGGGGTGGTGGGTGGCGGCCGGGGCGCGGTTCCGGATCGCGTCGCCGACGGCGGTGCGGATCACGACGGCGACGCTGGGGACGGGGGAGGCGGGGCGGCTGGCCTCGGACTTCGCCGACGTGCTGGGGGAGGCGCAGGCGACGTATGGGGGGTAGGTGCCGCGTACCTCGTACTGGGGGGGGTGGGAACTCCCCCACCCCGCCCCTTCCCGAAACTCTGACGAGACCGGGGGCTCCGCCCCCGAACCCCCCGCGGCGCGGCAGCTTCGCGCCGCGGGGGGGTGCGGGTGGGGGCGGGCCGGCAGCTTCGCGCCGCAGGGGGCGTGGGCGGGGCGTGGCAGCCTCGCGGAGCGGGGGTGGGTGGGCCGACGGACAGGCTGCCGCAGCTTCGCACCGCGGGGGTGGCGGCCAGCAGTTTCGCGCCGGGGGGTGTCGGCCGGGGCCGACAGCCTCGCGGCGGGGGGGTGGGACGGGGCCGACAGCCTCGCGGCGGGGGTGGGACGGGGCCTGCGACGCTGCCGCCGGGCGCGGCGGCGGGCGCGGAGGCGCTGCTGACCCGGCTGCGGTGGGAACGCCCCGACAGCTTCGCGCCGCGATGGTGATGGGCCGGGGACACCGGCAGCTCGCGCCGCGAAGGTGAAAGGGCCAGGGCCCTGGCGGCTCGCGCCGTGAGGGCAGGTGGGCCGAGACCTTGGAAGCTTCGCGGCGCGAAGGTGTGGGAGGGCCGGGCCACGGCAGCGCACCGCGCGACGGTGGGAGAGCCCGGACGCCGACAGCTCGCGCCGTGAGGGCAGGTATCTCGGGGGCTCGGCGGGTTCGTGGCGGGGCGTAGGTGGGCGGCCTTTGCCGCTATGGGGACTGGCTCGCCCACCTTCGCGCTGGTTTTGGTGGGCTACTTGGTTCGGGTGTGGGAGAGGGCTTCGTAGAAGTGGAGTAGGTCGAGGTTGTCCACCGAGCCGGGGTTGACTGCCTTGGACATCGGGGTGCCTTGGAGGAGGCGTTTGACGGGGACCTCGATGCGCTTGCCTGTGAGGGTGTGGGGAATCGCGGGGACTTCGATGATCTCGTCGGGGACGTGGCGCGGGGAGAGTTCGGTGCGGATCGTCTGCTTGATGCGGGCGATCAGCGCCTCGTCGAGGGTCGCGCCTTCCGCGAGGTGGACGAAGAGCGGCATCCAGTAGCCGCCGTCGGGCTCTTCGAGGCCGATGACGAGGGACTCGCGGATCTCCGGGAGGCGTTCGACCGCCTCGTAGATGTCCGCGCTGCCCATCCGTACGCCCTGGCGGTTCAGGGTGGAGTCGGAGCGGCCGTGGATGACGACCGAGCCGTGCTCGGTGATCGTGATCCAGTCGCCGTGGCGCCAGACGCCGGGGTACATCTCGAAGTAGCTGTCGCGGTAGCGGCTGCCGTCGGGGTCGTTCCAGAAGCGGATCGGCATGGACGGCATGGGGTTGGTGACGACCAGTTCGCCGACCTCGCCGATCAGCGGCTTGCCGGACGGGTCCCAGGACTGCAGGTCGGTGCCGAGGCCGGCCGCCTGCAGTTCGCCGATGTGGACAGGGAGGGTGGGGACGGCTCCTGCGAAGCAGGAGCAGACGTCCGTGCCGCCGCTGACGGAGGCGATCCAGAGGTCTTCGCGGACCTCGTCGTGGAGCCAGCGGAACCCGTCCGGCGGGAGCGGGGAGCCCGTGGTGGCGACGCACTTGATCGTCGACAGGTCGAAGTCCCTGCCCGGGTGGACGTCCGACTTGGCGCAGGCCATGACGTACGCGGCGGACGTGCCGTACAGGGTCGCCCCGGTCCGTTCGGCGACGCGCCACTGGGCGCCGGTGTCGGGGTAGCCCGGGCTGCCGTCGTAGATCACGACCGTGGTGCCGGTGAGCAGACCGGCGACGAGGAAGTTCCACATCATCCAGCCCGTAGAGGTGTACCAGAAGAACACATCGTCGGGGCCGAGGTCGCAGTGCAGGCCGAGCTGCTTCAGGTGCTCGATCAGGATGCCGCCCTGGGACTGCACGATCGCCTTGGGCAGGCCCGTCGTGCCGGAGGAGTACAGCACCCAGAGGGGGTGGGAGAAGGCCACCTCTTCGAAGACTGGGTCCGCGTCCGCCGCCGTGAGGGCCGACCACGCGAGCGCTCCCTCGGGGGGCTCGGTGCCGAGGAGAGGGATGTGGACCACGGCGCGGAGCGTCGGGAGTTCGGCCCGGAGTTCGGCGACCGTGTCGCGGCGGTCGTGCTCCTTGCCGCCGTAGCGGTAGCCGTCCACGGTGAACAGGACGACCGGCTCGACCTGTTGGAAGCGGTCGAGGACGCTGCGCGCGCCGAAGTCGGGCGCGCAGGAGGTCCATACCGCGCCGACGGCGGCCGTGGCGAGGAGGGCGACGACGGCCTCGGGGATGTTGGGCAGGTAGCCACTGACTCGGTCGCCCGGGCGTACGCCCAGCGCGCGGAGTTCGGCGGAGAGGGAGCCGACCTGGCGGCGCAGCTCGGCCCAGGTGATCGCGCGCGGCTCATGTGTTTCGTCCACATGGAGGAGTGCCGTGTCATGGGGGCGCTCAGTGGCGGCGCGCAGTGCGTGCTCGGCGTAGTTGAGGGTGGCTCCCGGGAACCACTGGGCGCCGGGCATCGAACGGTCGCCGAGGACGCGCTCGTACGGGGTGGAGAAACGGACGTCGAACCACTCCGCCACCGCCCGCCAGAACGACTCCAGGTCCTCGACCGACCAGCGGTGCAGGGCCGGGTACCCGCCCTCGGCCGGTGCTCCGTGGTGCTCCGCGGCCCAGGCCTGGAAGCGGGTGACCGCGGCGGCGGCGATGCGTTCCTCGTCCGGCTGCCAGAGCGGCTCGGTGTGCGCTGATGTCATGTGGGGTGGCTCCCTGGGCGTACGCGGGGTCTGCGTGTGTCCCGCGCACGTGCTGGGGTGTGCGCGCGACGCGGCTGACAGGGACGATGCCATGGGAGCGGCGTTCGCACCAGGGTTCCCCGCCCATGGTCGGGGCGCTGAATATGTGCTCCCACCACGGGTGAACGGCAGTTGAACGAAGCTCTCCGGGGTCGTGCCGAATGGCAGGCTGAGCAGCATGGACGGTCGTGAGCTGGTGCGTTCGGTGAGGGTGTTCGGTTCGGTGCAGGGATTGCGGGCGGTACGCGCGGCGTGGCGGCAGCGTCGGACGGATGCGTGGGGGTTGCCGCCGAGGGGTGCGGAGCGGGCGCGGGTGCCGGGGCCGGTGGGCGAGGCGGAGCCGCTGCCCGGCGGCGGGAACGTCCGGTTCGCCCGCTCGGAACTGCGGATCAGTGTGTCGGCCGGGGGCACGGTCTTCTGGGGCTGGGACGGCGCCGAGCCGCTGCCGTCGTACGCGCTGGCCGGTGAGGCGCCGGAGCCGGATCCCCGGGCCCGTCTGGAGCCGGACACCGACGGCGGCTGGCGGGTGGTCTCCGAGCGGGTGACGGTCGCGGTGTCCCGGCACGGTGCGGTGGAGATCCGTACACCCGGTGGGGTGGTTCTGCGCCGGGATCTGCCGCCGCGCTGGTGGGAGCCCGTCTCGGGGGGTCCCGCGCGGTGGGTGCAGCGCAGCGAGGTGCCAGCGGACGCGCGGTTCTTCGGGCTCGGCGGGCGGGCGTCGGGGCCGCGCCTGCGGAACGGTACGTACCGGCTGTGGAACACCGACCCCAAGGGGAGCTTCTCCCCCGGCGACGATCCGCTGTACATCACGATGCCTGTGCAGTTCGTCGTCGCGGACGCGGGGACCCATCTGGCCTTCCACGACAACTCCTGGGACGGCCGGGTCACCCTCACCGAAGGTGAGGAGGGGGCCGGTTCGGGGCACGACCGGCCGGGGACCAGCGAGGTCCGGATGGGCGGGGGGCCGTTGCGCTGCTGGGTGGTGGTCGGTACCCCCGCGCGCGTGCTGCACGGTTGGGCGGCCCTGACGGGGGCGCCGGCGCTGCCGCCGTCCTGGGCGCTGGGACCACAGCACGCGCGCTGGGGGTTCGGAAGTGAGCGGGAGGTACGGCGGGTGGTGGCCGCCTACCGCGAGCGGGGCCTCCCCCTGTCCGTGCTCCATCTGGACATCGACCACTACGACGCCCACCAGGTGTTCACGGTCGACCGTGAGCGGTTCCCCGATCTGCCGGGGCTCGCGGAGGAGCTGCGGGAGCAGGGCGTACGGCTTGTGTCGATCGTCGATCCCGGCGTGAAGGCGGAGCCGGGGAACGCCCTGTACGACTCCGGGACGGCGGCCGGGGCCTTCGTCCGGGACGGGCGGGGCAACGAGGTCCACGGGGTGGTGTGGCCGGGCGACTGCGCCTTTCCGGACTTCACGGACCCGGCGGTACGGGAGTGGTGGGGCGGCCTGTACGCGGAGCGGCTCGCACAGGGGTTCTCCGGGGTCTGGCACGACATGAACGAGCCGGTCTCCTTCGTCCCGTTCGGCGACCCGACGCTGCCGCGCTCGGCCCGGCACGCCCTGGAGGGGCGCGGCGGGGACCATCGCGAGGGGCACAACGTGTACGGGCTGGCGATGGCGAGGGCCGGCTACGAGGGGCTGCGCCGGCTGCGGCCGGACGATCGGCCGTTCCTGTTCTCCCGCTCGGGGTGGGCGGGCATGCAGCGGTACGGCGGGACCTGGTCGGGCGATGTGTCGACCGGGTGGCCGGGGCTGCGGGCATCCCTGTCGCTGGTGTTGGGGCTGGGGCTGTGCGGGGTGCCGTACTCGGGTCCTGACGTGGGCGGCTTCGACGGGTCGCCGTCGCCCGAGCTGTTCCTGCGCTGGTACCAGCTCGGGGCCTGGATGCCGCTGTTCCGTACGCACGCGGCGATCGAGGCCGGGCGGCGCGAGCCGTGGGAGTTCGGCCCCGAGGTCCTGGAGCACGCGCGCGTGGCGCTCGCCGAACGGGAGCGCCTGCGGCCGTACTTCGTGACCCTCTCCCAGCTCGCCCGGCTGACCGGGGCTCCGTACATCCGGCCCGTGTGGTGGGGGTCGCCGGAGGACCGGGCCCTGCGGGACTGCGACGACGCGTTCCTCGTGGGCGACGCGCTGCTCGTGGCCCCGGTGCTCGCCCGGGGCGCCGACCGGCGGGCGGTGCGGCTGCCGCGCGGGCGCTGGTACGACATGGCGACAGGGCAGGCGTACGACGGTCCGGGGCAGGTGCTGCTCGACGCGCCGTGGTCCCGTATCCCGGTGCTCGCGCGGGCGGGGGCAGTGATTCCGGTCCGGGGCGAGGACGGGGGGCTCGAACTGGAGGTGTGGGCGCCGGCCGCCGGGCGGACCGGCGGTGGACTCGTCGTACGGGACACCGGTGACGGATGGGAGCCCGGCGAGATCGAGCGGTACACGTCGCGACTCGTCGACGGGCGGGTGGTGGTGGAGCGGGTGACGGACGACGGGGCGACCGAGGTGGGACTGCCGGTGCGGGTGCGCGGGGTGAAGGGTTAGTTCTCGCGAGGGGGATCGGACATTGGAGATTGGATATCGGATCCGGGAGATTGGATCCGATGTATCGAGTCCTGGAGGTTGGATCCAAGATCCAACCTCCGTCGTCCAGGATCCGATCTCGTCGTCTCCCCTCAGGCGTACTGGCCCGCGAACCAGCGGCGGGCCGCCTCCGTGTGCAGGGGGAAGGCCAGTTCCGTCGGGGCGTGGAGGAGGTGGCGGCCGCTCGTCTCGTCCGTCGGGGCGGAGGGCGGCAGTTCGTCCGCGGAGCGGGTCGGGAGGAGGCCGAAGAGGAGCAGGTGGCCGGCCGGGGAGCTGAGCGCGTCGGCGAGCCGGACGTCTTCCGCCGAGGCCTCGATCCAGGTCTCCTCGCGCAGTTCCCGGACGACGGCGTCGCGCCAGTCCTCGGAGTGGTCGATGAAGCCGCCGGGCAGGGCGATGCCGCCCAGGGCGGGTTCGATGGTGCGGGTGATGACGACGAGTCCGGTGCCCTGCGCGTCCGTGACGGGGAGCAGGGCGACGGCGACGGGCAGCGGGTTGCGGTAGGCGACGGCGCCGCAGGCGGCGCAGGTGCGGGGCCAGCCGGCGGGCTCGGCGTAGCGGGTGCCGCAGCTGGAGCAGTAGGAGTCCTTCACGACAGGACCGTACGCGATCACTCTTTCCCGCGCCCCGCGAACCTGATAGACGGTGCCCATGACAAGACTTGCTCCCGTTTTCCGCACCCTCGGGGTGGTCGCGTCCGCCGGCCTGCTGGCTGCCACCGCCGCCGTACCGTCCGCGCAGGCCAGGCCGGAGCCGAAGGCGCCGAAGGAGTTCGTGGCGCTGAGTTCCGTGGACCGGACGATCCTTCAGGAGATGCGCTACACCACGGTGCACAACTTCGTGGGCGAGAAGGTCGACGGCTACCGTCAGCCGCTGTGCATCCTGACCCGCCCGGCCGCCGAGGCGCTGCACCGCGCGCAGGTGAAGCTGCTCGCGCGTGGCTACACCCTGAAGGTCTACGACTGCTACCGGCCGCAGCGGGCCGTCGACCACTTCGTGCGCTGGGCGAAGGATCTGGACGACGAGCGGATGAAGAAGGAGTTCTATCCCCTGGTCGACAAGTCGAGGTTGTTCGCCGACGGTTACATCGCGGAGAAGTCGGGCCACAGCCGGGGCTCGACGGTCGACGTGACGATCGTGCGGCTGCCGGCCACGCCCACGCGCCCGTACGTGCCGGGCGAGGAGCTGGTGGAGTGCTCGAAGCCGCGAGAGGAGCGATTTCCGGACAACTCCGTCGACATGGGTACGGGCTTCGACTGCTTCGACACGCTCTCGCACACCGACGATCCGCGGATCCAGGGTGCCCAGCGGGCGAACCGGCAGCTCCTGAAGAAGACGCTCGCCGAGCAGGGTTATGTGAACCTGCCCGAGGAGTGGTGGCACTTCACCTTCAAGCCGGAGCCGTTCCCCAGCACCTTCTTCGACTTCCCGGTGGCTCGCCGGTCGGTCGCCGGGCACTGACCGGCGGTAGGACGAAGGGAGGAACGGTCGGCCGGGACCACCCCCGTGGGCCCCGGCCGACCGTTCCGTACGTAGGGACGCGATAAAGGCCCGTACGGTTCTCAGCGCGTGGCATCCGTGGCAGACTTTCTGACGCTTCGTCAGATGAACGCGATCTCGGGGTCGGGAGGACCGTCGTGACACGGACGCGCAGGCCGGTGGTGGCCGGATGGTTCACGGACGACAGCGGCGAGGACGGGGCGGGCGACCGGACCGGCTTCCGGCTGCTCGGTACCCGCTGTACGGCCTGCGCCTCGGTCTTCTTCCCCCGCGAGGACGGCTGGTGCCGTGATCCCGGCTGCCCGGGCGGCGGGACGCTCGCCGAGACACCCCTCTCCCCGCGGGGCCGCGTGTGGTCGTACACCGACGGCCGCTACCGCCCGCCCGCCCCCTACGTATCCGACCCGGACGCGCCCTGGGAGCCGTACACCCTCGTCGCGGTCGAGCTGGCGGCCGAGCGGATGGTGGTGCTCGGCCAGGCGGCGCCAGGGGTGCGGACCACGGACCTGGCCATCGGGATGGAGGTCGAGGTGGTGCCGGGTGTCCTCAACGAGGACGAGGAGCACATCTGGACCACCTGGCACTGGCGACCCGTCCACGCGCGCGTGGCGCAGCCGGGGACGGAGGAGCGGTCGTGAACGACATCGCCGTCCTGGGTGCGGGGATGCACCCGTGGGGCAAGTGGGGCCGCAGTTTCGTCGAGTACGGTACGGCGGCGGCGCGGGCGGCGCTCGCCGACGCCGGTCTCGGCTGGCGGGACGTCGGCTCCATCGTCGGCGCGAACACCGTCCGCTGCGGCTACCCGGGCTATGTCGCCGGCGCGACCTTCGCCCAGGCGCTCGGCTGGCAGGGGGCGCGCGTCACCAGCGTGTACGCGGCCTGTGCCTCCGGCGCGCAGGCCGTCGCCACCGCGCGGGCCCAGATCCTCGCCGGCCTGGCGGACGTGGTCCTCGTCGTCGGCGCGGACTCGGCGCCGAAGGGTTTCTTCGCCCCGGCGGGCGGGGAGCGGCCCGACGACCCCGACTGGCTGCGCTTCCGGGTCCTCGGGGCGACCAACCCCGCGTACTTCGCGCTCTACGCCCGCCGCCGGATGGCGCTGTACGGGGACACGGTGGACGACTTCGCCCAGGTCAAGGTGAAGAACGCGGCCGCCGGCGCGCTCAACCCGCTGGCCCGCTACCGCAAGACCGTCAGCCCCGAGGAGGTCGCCGCCTCGGCCGTCGTCGCGGACCCGCTGCGGCTCCTCGACATCTGCGCGACCTCGGACGGCGGCGCGGCCCTCGTACTCTCCAGCCTGGAGTACGCACGCGGGCACGGGCACCCGGACCCCGTCCGTATCCGGGCGGTCTCCACCGTCACTCCGACGTACCCGAAGGCGGTCCTCGACCTGCCCGACATCGCGACCGACTCCGCGGTCGCGGTCTCCCCCGCGCCGCACTCCTTCCGGGCGTCGATCGCCCGCGCCGCGTACGAAGAGGCGGGGCTCGGACCCGAGGATCTGTCGCTCGCGGAGGTGTACGACCTGTCGACCGCGCTGGAGCTGGAGTGGTACGAGGACATCGGTCTGTGCGGAGCGGGTGAGGGCGCGAAGCTGGTACGGGACGGGGTCACGGCCCTCGGGGGTCGCGTACCGGTCAACACCAGCGGCGGCCTCGGGTCGTTCGGCGAGGCGGTGCCCGCCCAGGCCATCGCGCAGGTCTGCGAGCTCACCTGGCAGCTGCGGGGCACGGCGGGCGACCGGCAGGTACCGGGCGCGCGGGCCGGGATCACCGCGAACCAGGGGCTGTTCGGGCACGGTTCGGCGGTCGTGGCGGTGCGCTGAGCGGAAGCCTCGGCCGCACCGCCGACCGCCCACCGCGGCCCGCACCACAGACCGCACCACGCACCGCCCACCGCACACCGCACACCGCACACCGCACACCGCACCGGGACCGTCGGCACTGCGTCGACGGTCCCCGTGCGTCAGGTGGTCACCGGTGCGCCCTGGTCGGCCAGGACGAGGGCGTGCTCGACCACGGCGACGAGGACGTTCTTCACCGACTCGCGGTCGCGCGCGTCGCACATCAGCAGCTCGACCTCGGGGTCGAGGTCGAGCGCCCCGCGGATGGTCTCGGCGGGGAACCGCCGGGCGCCCTCGAAGCAGTTGACCGCGACCGTGAACGGGATGCCGCGCCGTTCGAAGTAGTCGATCGCGGCGAAGCTGTCCTCCAGGCGCCGGGTGTCCGCCAGGACGACCGCCCCGAGCGCGCCCTGCGCCAGCTCGTCCCAGAGGAACCAGAAGCGGTCCTGGCCGGGCGTACCGAACAGGTAGAGGACGAGGTCCTCGCGGAGCGTGATCCGGCCGAAGTCCATGGCGACCGTGGTCGTCGTCTTCCGCTCCACCCCGTCCAGATCGTCCACGGGCCGGCCGGCCTCGCTGAGGATCTCCTCGGTGCGCAGTGGCCTGATCTCGCTGACGGCGCCGACCAGCGTCGTCTTGCCCACCCCGAAGCCGCCCGCGACCAGGATCTTCAGGGTCACCGGTTCGACGAGCGGCTTGGTGCGGCTAGAGCGCCCGAAGGCCATTGATCACCTCGCGGAGAATGCTCACGTCCGGCAGCTCGGCCGGCGGAACGGGGCGGGTCACATGGACGAGTTCGTCCTCGACGAGATCGCCGACGAGGACCCGGACGACCCCTACGGGGAGGTCGAGTCCGGCGGCGAGTTCGGCGATCGACTGGGGGGTGTCCGAGCAGCGTTCGACGATCTCCACGTGTTCCGGGGAGAGCGTCTGGTCCCGGCCGGGGTCGTCCGCGGCGGGCTCGGGCACCACCAGGGCGATCAGGTCGAGACGGTGGCGGGTGGCGGCGCTGGTCCGGCCACGGGTCATCGCGTACGGACGGACCACCGGCCCGGCGTCGTCGTCGAACCAGTGGTGGGGTGGCTGTGACGCCTGGTCCCACGGCCCCGTGGCCGCCGTGTCACGGGTGCCGTCGGCCGTGCGCGCGGCCGTGCCCTCGGTCGTGCCGTCAGTCATGGTCTCCCCCCGTTCACCCTCCTGCGGACAGCCCGGAGCGAGGCGCCGTCCCCAGGTGGATACCGACCCGCTTCACCATCAACGTCATCTCGTACGCGACCTGCCCGACGTCCGAGTCGGCGTCCGCGAGCACGGCTAGGCAGCTGCCGTCGCCCGCCGCCGTGACGAAGAGGAACGCGTCTTCCAGTTCGACCACCGTCTGGCGGACCCGGCCGGCCTCGAAGTGACGGCCGACGCCCTTCGCGAGGCTGTGGAAGCCGGAGGCGACGGCGGCGAGGTGCTCGCCGTCCTCGCGGGTCAGGTCGGCGGAGGCGCCGGTGGCGAGTCCGTCGCTGGAGAGCACCAATGCCTTCCGGATGGACCCGACCCGCTGGACCAGCTCGTCGAGGAGCCAGTTCAGCTCCCCGTTGCCGTTTCCGGAGGTCTGGGTTCCTGCGGCGTTCGGTGCGGTCATCGACCGTCCCCCTCGGGTGTCGTTCCTGGTGCTGTCGTCTCGGCGTTCTGCCGTCGTCCGCGCTGCCAGCCGCGTTGCATCGAAGCCATGCGGTCGCGCACTTCATCGGCGTCGCGCTCGAAGTCCGTGGCGGCCGGGGCGGTGGAGCCCGTGGAGGCCGCGGAGTCGGGGCGTTCGTCGGTCTCGCGCAGCTGACGCGCGAGGCTCGCCTGCCGGACCCGGCGGGGCAGCCCGCCGAACGGCGCGGGGCCGTCGGGCGGTACGGGCACGAGCGTGGGCGGCATGCCCGGTGCCGGGGCGCCCGGCATACGGGTGCCTGGCGTCACGGAGCCCTGCGTCACGGAGCCCTCCGTACCCCAGGCCTCTGCGCCCCGGCTCTCCGCGTCCTGGGCTGAGGTCGGGTGGGCGCGGCCCGGCTCGTCGACCCGGCGGCCGCGGTCCACGACGAGCGTGGGCGGCCGGCGCCGGGGCAGCGGCACGGGGCCGCGGTCGTGGGTCGGGTCGGGCGACTGGTCCGGGGCCTGCTGGTGCTGATCGCCGTCCGGGGCGGGGGCGAGGCCACGGCGGTGGCCTCGGGGGCGGAAGAGGCCGCCGCGCTCGCTCTCGGTGTCCTCCAGGTCGCCGGAGGACCGGTCGAGCAGCTCGTCGAAGCCGGAGACGCCGAGCGGCGCTTCGAGCTCGACGGGCCCGTCGAGCGGCACGCCGAGCGTGTCGTCGAGTCCCCCGTCCAGCAGCGAGGAGGCCGCGGACCGGGTCGGACCGGTGGCCGGTGAGGCTCCGCCCGGCACCTTGGTGAGCGCGGGGCGCCCCGGCCGGCCGGGCCCCGCGCCGCCGTCGGCCCGGCCCCGGGGCCCGCGCTCCAGGGACGTCCGGTCCAGGCGGAAGCCGGCGCCTTCGGTCTCGGGGGCGTCGGTGAGCAGCGCGGCCGGGATGAAGACGACCGCGGTGGTCCCCCCGTACGGCGAGGGCTGCAGCGACACCCGTACGTTCTGGCGCTGGGCGAGCCGGCTGACCACGAAGAGGCCGAGGCGGTCGGTGTCGGAGAGTTCGAACTCGGGGGTCTCGGCGAGGCGCAGGTTGGCGTCGAGCAGGAGGTCGGGGTTCATGCCCAGGCCGCGGTCGTGGATCTCCAGGGTGAAGCCGTTCGCGACCCGCTCGCCGAGGACCTGCACGGCGGTGTGCGGGGGCGAGAACACCGTGGCGTTCTCCAGGAGTTCGGCGATGAGGTGGGTGAGGTCCGCGACCGCCGGGCCACCGACTCCGAGCCGGGGCAGTCGGCGTACCTCGATCCGCTCGTAGTCCTCGACCTCGGCGACGGCCGCGCGGACCACGTCCATGAGCTGGACGGGCTTGCGCCACTGGCGGGAGGGCGCGGCTCCGGAGAGGATCACCAGGCCTTCGGCGTGGCGGCGCATGCGGGTGGTCATGTGGTCGAGCCGGAACAGGTCGGCGAGTTCCTCGGTGTCCTCGGTGCGCCGCTCCATGGTGTCGAGGAGGGTCAGCTGACGGTGCAGCAGGACCTGGTTGCGACGGGCCAGGTTGACGAAGACCTCGGAGACTCCGCGCCGGAGTTCGGACTGCTTGACGGCGGCCTCGACGGCGGCCCGCTGGAGGGTGTTGAGGGCCTGGCCGACCTGGCCGACCTCGTCGTCCTCGTACCGCAGATGCGGCACTTCGGTCTCGACGTCGACGAGTTCCCCGGCGGCGAGGCGGCGCATCACGCTCGGCAGCCGTACGCCGGAGACCTCCTGGGCCTCCTTGCGGAGCCGGCGCAGGTCGCGGACGAGTTCGCGGCCGATGCGGACGGAGACGACGACGGAGACGAGCAGGGCGAGGAAGCCGAGGACGCCGGCGATGCCGGCCTTGAGCAGCACGCTGTAGGCGGCGGGCTGGACGCGGTCCTGGTAGCGGTCGCCCGCGGCGGTGTTCTCCCGCGCGAGGTCGTCGAGGACCGGGGTCGCGCGTTCCTCCCAGCGGGCGGAGGTGACGGCGCGCGGGTTCTTGGTGGGACCCGCGGCGATCAGGTCCTCCTCGGCGCGGCGCAGCGGTTCGGTGTCGGGGCTGCCCCAGTAGCGCTCGAACCGCTCGCGTTCGACGGTGGGCAGGACTTCGAGGTTGACCTCGTAGAACTGCTTGCGCTGGGCGACGAGGTCGGTGACCGCGCGGATCTCCTCGGCCGTGACGCGTTCCGCCTTGAGCGCGGAGAGGACGAGGGCGTCCTCGCGGGCGAGCATCTCGCGGCCGCGCGAGACGCCGACGAGGGCACGGCCCTGCTTGTCCATCTCCACGTTCTCCAGGGCGTGGAGGGTGATGAGGAAGCTGTAGCAGGGGTCGACGAGCCGGTTGTAGAAGTCGAGCGCCTGGAGGCGGCCGATGCTGCGGTTCTCCACCGACTTGCGGAGCGCGGCCAGGCCGTCGAGCGCCGTGAGCAGCGAGTCGAGGCGCTGCGAGGCGACGGGCCGCATCTCGCCCCGTACGGCGGACTCGGCGGCGTTCCGCCGGACGAGGGCGAGTTGACGGTCGGTGGCCTCGCGCTGCTCGCGCAGGGTGGTGAGGGCGTCCGAGGCGCGCGGGTCGGCGAGGTAGATCAGCGACTCGCGGCGTTCCTTCTGGATGACGCGCGCGGTGTCCTCGATCGGGTAGCCGACCTTCTCGACGATGTAGCCGACGTCGAGGAGTTGGCCCGCCTCACGGCCGGTGAGCACGGTCGCGAAGCCCCAGAGGCCGGTGAGGGAGACGAGCGGTACGAGCAGCAACGCCACGATCTTCCGGCGGATGGACTTCCCGCGAAAGCGCATGGCCTCCCCCAGTTCGGCCGGGCCTCCGCAGGGTGCGGAGGTCCTCCTGTGCGACGCCCTGTGTCAACACACAGCGTCAACACAGGGCGTCAACCATCAGCTTCAACAATCGGCGGCGCGAGCCTACTACTGCATCACAGCCAACTCGAAGGCGCATCCA
Organism: Streptomyces sp. P9(2023); assembly: GCF_032436795.1. Taxonomy (NCBI): domain Bacteria; kingdom Bacillati; phylum Actinomycetota; class Actinomycetes; order Kitasatosporales; family Streptomycetaceae; genus Streptomyces; species Streptomyces sp. P9(2023). The sequence goes on along the minus strand of NZ_JAUPWM010000033.1, from coordinate 56,487 downwards.
GGCGATTTTCAGCCTCTTGAGTGAGTGTTGATCAGGAGATGTCCCGCTATCCGGGGAGTTGGGATTCCGCACTGTGGCGTACGACACCTCGTCATACCTTGCGTTCCGCTGTCGAACGGATGGCTGGAATTTTTCGTTCCGGTACGGCGGAGGGGAAACCTTTTCTCGCGGTCGATCGTCATTGTGTACGGGGAGGGGTGTGTCCGAGTAAAGCCACTCAAGACGGGCAGCCACCCCTGAGACGGCCAGCGGTGGGGAGTGACGACACGATGGAGCACGAGGCGCGGTCCGCGCGGCAGTTGTGGGTGGAGGACGAGAAGGGCCGGCGCCGTATGCCGGACCCGGTGCGTACCGCCGCCGTACGAGCCGTGATGATCACGTCGTTGACACTGATACAGGGAATGGTGGCCTTCTTCGCCGCGATCACGGATTCGTGGCTGGCGTTTCCGATGCTGCTGAGCTCGGTGGGCAGCACGGTGGTGGCGACCTGGAGCGTGCTCGATGTCTGGGTGACGCGTCAGGTGTGGCGCCAGCGGAACGGCGTGGTGTCCGAGCCGAGCAGTACGGCGCGGCCCTCACGGCGCGAGCGTCGCCGGGCGCAGAAGGCTGCCGCACGGGTCGCGGAGGGCGAGCCGGGCCACGAGGCGGGCGAGCAGCGGGCCGGTCACGAGGCGGGCGAGCAGGAGGCCGGTCACGAGGCGGCGGCGATACGGCGCACGGAGGCACCGGCGCTGTCCGAGGCGGCCTGAGGAAAGTACGCGGGGCGAACGGCCCGGTTCCCCCAGGGGGCCGGGCCGTTCGTCGTCCTCACTGCTGCTGTACGGGCTGTTCTTCCGTTGAGCGACGGAACATCCTTGTCGCCGTGATCTCGCCGTGGACGGCACCGTCCTCGGCGGTCGGCTGCGGCAGGCCCGGCCGCAGGTGCTCCTCGACGCTGATGTACTTCAGCCCCGCCCGCAGGTCCGCGTCGTTGCGGAGCCGGATGACCAGCGGGAACTCCGCGAGCGCGGTCGTGTCGAACAGACCGGTCGTGTACAGCAGCTGGACGCCGAGGGCGTCCGAGACGGCCCGCTGGAGCTCCAGCAGGTACGTGGCGTTGGCGCGGCCGATCGGGTTGTCCAGGAAGAGCGTGCCCGCGTGGCGGTGCTTGTCGCGGCCCCGGTCGTTCGAGCGCAGCGCGGCCATCGTGCAGTAGAGGGCGATGGCGGCGGTGAGGAGCTGACCACCGGAGAAGACGTCGCCCATCTGCCCGACCGGTACGCGCTCGGCCCGCAGCACCGCGTCGGGCTTGAGGATCTCGACCGCGATGCCGCGCGGCTCCAGAGCGGCCTGAACGCCCCGCAGGAGCAGGGACATGCCGTCGCGGCGCATGTCGGAGTTCTTCTTGACGGCGGCGCGGGTCGCCTCGTCGATGACCTCGCCGAGCCGCTCGGTGAGCGTGGCCTGGTCCGGCTCCTCGAAGCGGATGCGGAGGAACTCCTGGCCCGACCACTCGCCGAGCCCCTCGGGCAACCGGGACAGCCGCTGCGCGGAGCGGAGCGTGGTCAGCGCGGACTCCACGAGGCCGCGGAGCCGGTCGACGATCGAGTCGCGGTTGCGCTCCAGCTGCTCCAGCTCGTCGGTGAGGACGCGGAGTCGGGGCGCGAAGGCCTCGGCCCACTTCGCGGCGTGCTCGGGGAGCGCGGCGGCGGGCAGTTCGCGGATCTGCTGGCGGGCGGGGGTGCGGACCTGCTCGTAGCGGGTCGAGTTGGCGTGCCGGACGAGGATGTCGCTCGCCTCGCGGACCGCCGTGTCGGCCCCGGAGAGGTCGGCGGTGCAGCCGCGCAGCGAGCGCCGGGCCTCGGCGGCGGTCTGCCGGGCCTCCTCCAGCGTGCCGGGGTACGGCTCCGGGCCGTCCTCCTCGTCCTCGGCGTGGTCGCGGATCAGGTCGCGCAGGAGCGCCGCCGTCTCGTCGAAGCCGCCCGCGGCGTCCTCGGCGGCGCGGTGGGAGCGCAGGAGGCTCGCGTGCGCGGTGCGGGCGGCTTCCAGGGCGTCGCCGCGGGCGGCGAGTTCGGTGGTCGCGGTACGGAGCAGGGCCTGGGCCTGCTCGGCGTCGGCGGGGACCAGCTCCTCGGGGAGCTCGGTGTGCGACGCGCCGTCCTCGGGGGCCAGCCGCTCGGACTCGCCGCGCAGCCGGCCGAGCTTCTCGCTCGCCTCGGTCGCGCGGCTCTCCAGCATCTGGACGAGGGACTCGGCACGGGCGGCGGCGGCCTGACGGGACGGGCCGTCGGCGCCGTCCGTGGACTCCAGGAGCTGTTCGGCGCGCGTGCGGACCTTGTTGGTGAGGCGGTCGAGCTCGGCGAGGGCGGCGGACTCGTCGCTCTCGGCGCGGGCCTGCTCGGCGCGGAGGTCGGCGCCGACGCCGACCTTCTCGTACAGCTGGGACGCGGCGCGGTAGGCCTCGCGCAGCGTGGGGAGCGCGGTGCGCGGGGCGTCGGCGTCCGGCTCGGGGAGCTGGTCGGGAGCGCCGGCGATCTCGGCGCGCTCGGCCCGCAGGGCCCGGGCGGTGCGGTGGGCGTCGTCGGCGGCGCGCTGGGCGGCGCGGCGGTCCTCGTCGGCGGCCCGGGCGCGCTCCAGGCAGGTCTGGGCGCGGGCCTCGGACTCGGCGGCGTCGTCGGCCAGTTCGCGGAGTTTCGCCTGCCAGGCGGAGCGCTCGCGCAGCCGGAACGCCAGGCCCGCGAGGGCGTCGGCGACGCGGCGGGCCCGCTGGGCGGCCTCCTGCCGTTCGTCGCGCACGGCGGCGGCGTCCGCGGCGGCCTCGTCGGCCTCCGCCCGTACCGTACGGGCCTCGGCGAGGGCGGCCGCGGCCGCCTCGGCGGTCTCACGGGCGGTGGCGGCGACGGCGGCCAGCTCGGCCAGCATGCCGGGCGGGCAGTCGGCGCGCCAGGAGCCGATCCGGGCGGCGAGCGAGCGGTCGCCGGTGAGCCGGGCGGCGAGCGTACGGATCTCCTCGTCGCGCGCGGCGGCGCGGGCGCGCAGGGCGTGCCGCTCCTCGTCGGCGGCCTGCTCGTCGTGCATGGCGGGGTTCGGCGGAACGAGGAAGACGCCGGTGTCGTCGCCGGAATCGGCGCTCGGCACGGGCGCGAGCAGCGCGGCGGCGGTGCCGACGGCGACGGTGGAGCGCGGCAGCAGCGCGGCGGTGGCCAGCACCTCGCGGGCGCGGGTGTACGAGACGGGGTCGGTGATCACGACACCGTCGACCAGCTCGGGGCGGGCGGCGAGGACGCCGGCGTGGTCGGCGGGGTCGACGGCCTGGGCCAGGTAGCGCCAGCCGGGGAGCGCCGGGATGCCCTGCTCGCCGAGGTACTCGACGGTGGCGAGGACGTCCGGGCCGGGCGGCAGCAGCCCGCCGTCGCCGAGGGCGCCGAGGATGCGGGAGTCGTCGGCGGCGGCGGTACGCAGGTCGAAGAGCTGGCGCTCGGCGGAGGCGATGGACTGGTCGAGCAGTCCGCGCAGTTCGTCGGCGTACCGGTCGAACTCGGTGACGGTGAGCGGGCCGTGGGTCCCTTCGGGACCGGTGGCTCCGTCGTGGGCGGCGGCGGCCGGGTCGGGGGCGGTTCCGGAGGCGCTTCCGGAGGCGGCGGCGCCGGTGTCGTGGTTGCCGGGCGGGAGGCCCTGGCCTTCGGGCCGGCCGGGGGCCGCCCCGGCCGCCCCGGCCGCGCCGGTGGCGGGGCCGTGCCTGTGCCCCTGGGAGCCCGCCCCCGTGGCCTCGCCCGCGCGCTGCCCCGGCAGCGGGGAGGCGGGGCGGCCCGGGAGGCTGAGGAGTTCGGCCAGGCGGTCGTCGGCGGCGAGGGCCTCGGCCGCGCGGCGTTCCGCGTCGTAGGCGTTCTCGGCGGCCTCGGCCGCGTCCGTGGCGCGGGCCGCGGCCAGTTCGGCGCGGGATTCGGCGGCGGCGGCCTCGCGGGCCTGGTCGGCCGCCGCGCGGGCGGCGTCACGGGCCACGTCCCAGGCGGCGACCGTGGTCTTCTCGGCGTCGCTCGCGGCGAGGGCCGCGCGGGCCGGGTCGGCGTCCGGTGCGGAGTCGTCGAGCCAGCCCGCCCGTACCGCCTCGGCCGTCTCCTGCTCGACCTCGGCGAGGCGCTGGCGCAGGTGCCCGGCCTCGCTGCGGGCGCGCTGGGCCTCGGTCGCGGCGACGGTCGCGTCGCGGTGGGCGGTCTCGCCGGCCTCCTGGAGGGCGGCGGAGCGCTCCTCCTCCTCGGCGGCGTGGCGCTCGCCGTCCCCGGCGGCGGCGTGCAGGGCCCGTACGAGATCGGCGGCGGCCTTGGCACGGGCGGCGAGCGCGGGGGCGGCGTCCCGTTCGGCCTCGCGGATCGCGGCGGCCACGCGCGCGGAGCGGTCGCCCGCGGCGCGGTGCCGGAGCGCGGCCTCGGCGGCCTGCCAGGCGGAGTGCAGCGTACGGGCCTCGATGAGCTCACGGCGCTGCGACGCGGCGCCCTTCTCGGCGACCGTCAGGGCCAGCGAGGCGTGCCGGTAGGCGAGTTCGGCGGCGATGAGGGAGCTGCGGCCGCGTGCGGTCTCGGCCTCGGAGACGGCGTGCGCGGCGGAGGTGACCTGCTGGGCGAGCTCGGCGGTGCGGGCGCGTTCCTCTGCGGCGCGGGCGGAGAGCCGGCGGGCGAGCGTACGGGTGCGGCGCTCGGCCCCGACGTGGATGTCACGCGCGCGTGCCCGGGTGTCGGCGGCCTCGACGATGCGGCCGAGGAGGTCGACGGAACCGGCGGTGAAGTCGCGCTCGGCGGTGAGTTCGGCGCGCCGGCCGAGCTTGTTGCCGAAGCCGCTGACCAGGTCGGCGAGGCCGTCGGTGTCACGGGTGTCGGTGACGGCCCGCAGGAGCAGGTCGGTGAAGTCGGAGTCCTTCTTGACCGCGAAGAGGCCGGCGGCCTCGCCCTCGTCGGCGTTCATCTCCCGCTGGTAGCGGAAGAGTTCGGGGTCGAGGCCCAGGTCGCCGAGGTGCTCGTTCCAGCGGTCGTGGATCTCCTCCCAGTAGACCTCCAGGTGCGGGTACGCCTTGCCCGCCTCCGTGATCGCGTCGCGGAAGCCCTTCATGGTGCGTCGGCGGCCCTGCGCGCCGGACGCGCCCTCGGCGGTCGGGCGCACGGAGGTGGCCTCCGCGACGGGCAGGTTGTCCAGGCTGAGGCCGGGGCCGGGGCGGAAGGAGTACCAGGCCTCGGCGAACTTCCGGGGGTCGTTGGAGACCTGGCGTCCGCGCCATTCGCTGGCCTTGCCGACGACGACCAGCTCACCGGTGAGGGTGTGCTGCCACTCCAGGGCGACGTGGCCGCAGTCGTCGGCGAGCAGGAACTTGCGCAGCACGCCGGAGCTGGCGCCGCCGAGGGTGTTGCGGTGGCCGGGGAGCATGACCGAGAAGATCAGCTTGAGGAGGACGGACTTGCCGCCGCCGTTCTCCAGGAAGAGCACGCCCGCCGGGGCGGGGCGGCGCGGCGGGCCGACCGGCTCATCCTCGAAGAACTCCGCCTGGGTGGGGGCGGGGTGGGGCACGGGCGCGCCGACTCCGCGCAGGTCCAGGACGGTGTCGGCGTAGCGCGCACCGGCGGGGCCGATGGAGTAGAGGCGGACCCGGGACAACTCGTACATGGCGGCGGTGCTCTCAGTCGTCTTCTGAAGCTGCTGAAGTCTGGCGGTGACGCGTGTGACTCGTGTTACGCGTGGAAGGGCAGGCCCGCGTCGGCGGCGAGCTCCAGGTCGTCTCCGTCGGGCGGCGGCAGGAGGGTCGCGGTGCCGTCGCTGACCGGGACGACGCCGAGGTCGAGGAGCTCGGCCATCGCGGCGCCGCCGGCCATGTCACGGACCTGGAGCTGGTAGCGGGCGGTGGTGCGGTAGGCGCCGCCCGCGTCGTCGCCGGTGCGCTGGAGGAAGCCGGAGTCGGTGAGGAAGGCGACGGCCTTGCCGACGATGCCGATGGTGGAGCCCGCGAGGCGGCGGGCGTCCTTGGTGGCGCCGGTGGCGCTGCGGCGGGCGTAGATCCGCCAGGCGGCCTCCAGGCCGGGGGCGTCGGAGGCGGGGTCGGTGTTCTCGCCCTGCTCCTCGGCGCGCTCTTCGAGCCGGCGGCAGGCCTGGCGTACGAAGGCGTCGACGCCGTTCACGGTGAGGCGGCCGATGTAGCCGTCGTCGGCGAGGTCCTCCGGGCGGGGGAAGGCCATGGCGGCGACGGCGAGGTGGGCGAGGCCGTGCAGGAAGCGGTCGGCGGAGTCGGTGTTGGCGCGGCGGGCGTAGTCGCCCATGCGGACGGCGAAGACGGAGTCCTCGCCTGCGGTGACGGCCATGCCGGCGCGCGGGGAGACCTCCAGGACGACGAGGCCGAGGCCGGTCGCGACGGCGTCGGCGAGCCGCGCGAAGGCGGGGTCCTCGCGGTAGCGGCGGAGCAGCTCGGTGTACTCGGCGTCGCGGGCGGGCAGCAGCTTGGGCTGCAGCCCGAACGACACGAGCCGCGCGGCGTCGGCCGCGTCGGCGGGGGTGACGGCCGGCGTGACCGCGTGGGATGCGGCCGGGGTGTGCGGGGGCTCCGGCTCGCTCCACGCGTCGGCGTGCTCGGCGTGGTGTTCGCTCACGGCTGGGGCTCCTCGGTACGGGTGGGGCTGGTCGTCGCGGGCGTCGGTGGTGTCGGTGGCGCGGTCGTCGGCGGCGTCGGCGGCGTCAGTGGCGTGGTCGGTTCGGGGCGGGGCAGTGGGAGGCGGACCGGGATCACCCGCACGGCGGGGCGCCGCGGGGTCTGCGCCGGCTCGACCGGGCGCGTGACGGTCAGCCGCATGGCCCGCACGTACGGCGCGGGACTCCGGCGGACGGGCGCGGGCGGCGGCACGGGGACGACGCCCATGACCATGGGGGGCCGGGGCGGCGCGAGGACCGGGTAGGGCTCCAGGTCCAGGTCCAGGTCCGCATCCGGGTCCGGGTCCGGCTCGACGGCCAGGGCCGGGTCCAGGCTCGCGCCCGCGGCCCGGCCCGGGCCCACGGACAGGTCCGGCGTGGCGGCCGGTGTGTCCGTCAAGGGCTCGGGCGTCGTTCCGGGAGCCGCCTGGTCGGTGGTCATGACGCCTCCGTGCGGTCCGCCGCCATGCCGAGCGCGTCCAGGAGCGCCGTACCCACTATCAGGTCGGCGCCGCCGAACTCCGGGTCGTCGAGCTGCGTGCCGTCGTCCACCGCGAAGAGCAGGCGCTCCTCGCCCTGCCGGTACGCCGTGCCGACCGGCGGGCTCGCGGCGTGGACGGCGAGAAGGGCGACCAGGTACGGGAGCTCGGGATCGCGGAGGCGGGCCTCGGCGAGCAGCCCGGAGAGGCGGCGCGGGGCGTCGTGCTCCAGGTCCAGCAGCTCCATCGCGCTCGCCAGCTGCTCCTCGCTGAAGCGGCTGTCGTCGGGCGTGGCGATCAGGTCCGGCTCGGGCATCTCCGCGCCGAGGTGCTCGCGCTCCACGGGCGGGGTGAGGAGCATCTCGACCAGGTCGCCGACGCGCACGGACGCGGGCGTGCGCAGTCCGGTGCCCCGGGCGAAGAAGGCGTCCGTGACCCGGGTCGCCTGCTCGACGGGGAGCGGCAGGATCGGTGCGACCAGCTGCCCGTAGAGGTCTATCCCGGTGTACGAGGTCGGGGCGGCGAACGCCTGCCGGTCCTGCTCCGCGCGGAAGAGCGGGCCCGCCTCCAGGAGGCGGGACTGGAGCTGGGTGTGCCGGCGGATGCAGTCCTTGACGATGTCGACGAGCTCGGCGGCGCGGCGCTTGTGCTCGGCCGTCTTCGCGTCGGACGCGGCCTCGGCTTCGTCGCGGGCCTTGCGGATGTTGGTGAGGATCGCGTTCTCGTGGCGGTAGCGGTCGGCGACGTGGTCGAGCGCCTCGTCGATCATGTCCGGGACGGCCTGCAGCCAGTCCACCGCGCGCACGTTGCGCCGGGTCGCCTCCAGGGTCTTGCGGAGGGTCTCGGCGTACTGCACGGTCCGGTACCGGGCCTGCTCGGCGGCGAGCTGGGCGTCGGCGAGCCGGCCCCGGCTGATCAGGACCTCCAGCTTCACCTCGGCGGCGATCTGGGCGCTGGTGACGTCGGTGTCGAGGGCGCCGACGAGGACGTTGACCGCTTCGTCGGTCGTACGGAGATAGACCCCGCCGCCGTAGCCGGGGACCTCTTCGATCAGCTTGAAGTCGTAGTCGCGGCGGGTGTAGACGCCGTCCGTGCCGAAGGTGCCGTAGACCGCGCGGAAGCCCCGGTCCACGCTGCCGACGTTGATCAGGTTCTCCAGGACCCAGCGGGCGACCCGCTCGTGCTCGGCGACGGGCCGGGTGGGGGCCTGGGCGGCGACGCGGGGCAGCAGGCGGGCGACGATCTGCTCGTGGTCGGCGCCCGTGTCGAAGTCCATGTTGAGTGTGACGAGGTCGATGGCGGAGAGGGCGACCTCGGCCATCGCGTAGACCGAGTATTCACCCGCCAGGTTCGCCTTGCGGGTGTCCAGGTCGTGCAGCGGGGCGGTGCAGGCGAGCGCGCGGAGGCGCCGCGCGAGCCCTTCGTCGGCGGCCGGACCCTGCGCGGGCCGCGGCCCCGCGCTGAGCTGGGGCGGAACGAAGTCCGTCGAGGCAGGCGAAGTCACGGTGCACAGATTAGGTCCTCGCACTGACAACGGTCGAAACGGCGCAGATGCGACCCGCCCGATGCCGCTCCGCGGCTCGCCTACGCGTCCGCCGGCTCCGTCTCGTCGACCGCCTTCGCGTACACCTCGACGATCCGGGTGCGCGAGTCGTCCAGGTAGCCGGCCAGGAGGCGTTCCGCCGTCGGGCGTTCCCCGGCGAGCAGGGCTTCCAGAATCTCCCGATTTCGTACGAGATAAGGCTCGTGCAGTCCGCGCGGGTCGGCCACGACGTGGAAGGCGAGGCGGAGTTCGGCGAGGACGCCCCGCATCAGTTCGTCCGTGCGCGCGCTGCCCGCCAGGGCGACCAGTTCGCGGTGGAAGTGGATGTTGGCGGTGGCGACGCCCTTCCAGTCCTCCCCGCGCGCCGCCGCCTCGCCCTCCTCGACGGCGGCGACGAGACCGCCCACGGCGAACGGCGGCTCCCCCAGGCCGTGGACGACGGCGCACTCGACGAGCCGGCGGGTGCGGTAGATGTCGGCGACGTCCTCGACGGCCAGGACCCGGACGAACACGCCCCGGTTGAGCTCGTGGACGAGCAGCCGCTCGTGCGTGAGCAGGCGGAACGCCTCGCGCAGGGTGTTGCGGGACACCTTGAGCGCGCCGCCGATGCTGTCCTCGGAGAGCCGGGTGCCGGGCGGGAAGAAGCCCTCGGCGATCCGGGTGCGCAGGATGTCCGCCACGCGTTCCGCCGTGCTGGTCCGCCCGAGCAGCGCCCGGTCGTCGGCGAGTTCACCGATGCCGCCGCCCGCACCGCTGCCGCCGATGTCGCCGCTTCCGCCCACCGTGCCTCGTTCCTCTCGTCGTTCGCGGCCGAGTCAATCGCAGGTCCTTCCCGGAAACAAGAACGTGACGACAAGCCTCTTGTCGGATCGTTCAACGATCCCCTACCTTGACGACACCGCACGGTCCTTCAGTACGTCTCTCAGGCACGCCTCCCCCACTGCGAGGTGCAGATGAGCACGACACAGACCCAGCAGCAGACCCAGGGCGAACAGCCCGACGACACGGGCGCGTTCGCCTGGCTGCGCGCCCTCGGGCCGCGCGGTCGCCGCGCCTTCGGCGGCGCGTTCGGCGGATACGCCCTGGATTCCTACGACTTCTTCACCCTGCCGTTGTCGATGGTGGCCATCGCCGCCTACTTCAGCCTCGACAAGGGCCAGACCGGTCTGCTGACGACCGTCACCCTGGTCGTCTCGGCGATCGGCGGCGCGCTGGCCGGCATCCTGGCCGACCGGATCGGCCGCGTGAAGGCGCTGATGATCACGGTCATCACGTACGCGCTCTTCACCGTCCTGTGCGGCTTCGCGCCCAACTACGAGACCCTGATGGTCTTCCGGGCCCTCCAGGGCCTCGGTTTCGGCGGCGAGTGGGCGGTCGGCGCGATCCTGGTCGCCGAGTACGCACTCGCCAAGCACCGGGGCCGTACGCTCGGCGCCATCCAGAGCGCGTGGGCGGCCGGCTGGGCGCTCGCGGTGATCGTGTACACCCTGGTCTTCGCATTCGTCGACGCCGACACCGCCTGGCGGATCATGTTCTGGACGGGCGCCCTGCCCGCGCTGCTCGTCGTCTACGTCCGGCGGAACGTCGAGGACGCCCCGCAGGCCGCCGAGATCCGGCGCAGCACGGCCGAACGCGGTTCGTTCACCGCCATCTTCAAGGGGCCGCTGCTGCGCACGACCCTCTTCGCGGTGCTGCTCTCGACCGGTGTGCAGGGCGGCTACTACACCCTCGCCACCTGGGTGCCGACCTTCCTGAAGACCGAACGGGGACTGACGGTCGTCGGCACCGGCGGCTATCTGACGTTCCTGATCTCCGGGGCCTTCATCGGCTATCTGACCGGCGGTTACCTCACCGACCGGATCGGCCGGAAGAAGAACATCGCGCTCTTCGCCGCCCTGTCGGCGCTGTCCGTCCTCGCGTACACGAACATCCCCTCCGGGGCGAACACGCTCCTCCTCGTCCTCGGATTCCCGCTCGGCTTCTGCATGTCGGCCATCTTCAGCGGGTTCGGCTCCTTCCTCGCCGAGCTGTACCCGACGGCGGTACGGGGCACGGGACAGGGCTTCACGTACAACACCGGGCGCGCGGTGGGCGCGATCTTCCCGACCCTGGTGGGCTTCCTCGCCGAGAGCTGGGGCGTCGGCGGCGCGCTGGTCTTCGGGGCGATCGGCTACGGCCTCGCGGCCCTCGCCCTGCTCGGACTGCCGGAGACCCGCGGAAAGGAACTGGTATGACCGCCACGGCCGTTCTCGACCCGCGGGCGGCACGCGCGCGTGCCCGTGCCGGTTCCACCGCCCCGACGGCCGGCTGGGCGCCCGGCCACACGCAGGCCAACCTCATCTCGGTGCCCGCGGACTGGGCCTACGACGTGCTGCTCTTCTGCACCCGTAACCCCAAGCCGTGCCCCGTCCTGGACGTCACCGACGTCGGCTCGTGGACCACGGAGCTCGCTCCCGGCGCCGATCTGCGGACGGACCTCCCGCGCTACCGCGTCTGGGAGCACGGGCGGCTGGTCGACGAACCCACCGAGGTGACGGCGTACTGGCGAAGCGATCTGGTGTCGTTCCTGATCGGCTGCAGCTTCACCTTCGAGGGCTCCCTCGCGGATGCCGGTGTGCCGCTGCGCCATGTCGACCAGGGCCGGAACGTGTCGATGTACGTCACCGACCGGGAGTGCCGGCCCGCCGGGCGGCTGCACGGGCCGATGGTCGTGTCGATGCGCCACGTACCGGCGGGGCTCGTGGAGACGGCGCGGCGGATCAGCGCGCTGCTGCCCGCCGTCCACGGAGCGCCCGTCCATGCGGGCGATCCGGCGGCGCTCGGCATCCGCGACCTGGACCGGCCGGACTTCGGGGACGCGGTCGCGGCGGATCCGGGGGACGTACCGGTCTTCTGGGCCTGCGGGGTCACCCCGCAGGCCGCCGTGACGGCCTCCCGTCCACCGTTCGCCATCACGCACGCGCCGGGCCGGATGCTCGTCACCGATGTACGCGACGACGAGTACCGCGTCGTGGCCTGAAGCCCGAACCCGCTGTACGTAACGGAAGGAACGGCCATGACCTGGGCCTCGATCGACCTCAACGCCGACCTCGGCGAGGGCTTCGGCCGCTGGACGCTCACCGACGACGAGGAGCTGCTCTCGGTCGTCACCAGCGCCAACGTGGCCTGCGGCTTCCACGCCGGGGACGCGGTCACCATGCGCCGCGTCTGCGAGCTGGCGGCGGCCAGAGGGGTACGGATCGGGGCCCAGGTCTCCTACCGGGACCTGGCCGGCTTCGGCCGCCGCTCGATGGACGTCCCGGCGGACGAGCTGGCGGCCGAGATCGCGTACCAGATCGGGGCGCTCGACGTCTTCGCGCGCGCGGCCGGGTCGCGGGTCTCGTACGTCAAGCCGCACGGCGCGCTGTACAACCGGGTGGTCCGCGACGAGGTCCAGGCGGCGGCGGTCGTCGAGGGGGTGCTGCTCGCGGGCGGCGGACTGCTCGACGGCGGCCGGCTTCCCGTGCTCGGGCTGCCCGGTTCGCGGCTCCACGAGGCGGCCGGGAAGGCGGGTCTTCCGGCGGTCACCGAGGCGTTCGGCGACCGGGCGTACACGGCCGACGGTTCCCTGCTGCCACGGGGGCAGGAGGGGGCCGTCGTCACCGATCCGGCCGAGGTCGTCGAACGGTCGGTGTCCATGGCGCGGTTCGGGGTCGTCACCGCGCACTGCGGCCGTTCCGTCGCCGTACGGGCGCGCTCGCTCTGTCTGCACGGGGACACCCCGGGCGCGGTGGGCCTCGCCCGGCGGGTGCGCGCCGAACTGGAGGCGACCGGAGTGAGGGTGGAGGCGTTCGTATGAAGGCGCGACGGGTGTTCCGGGTCGGCGAGCGGGCGCTGCTCGTCGAGTTGGGGAGCGGCACGGAGACGGAGGCGTTCCACGCCGAACTGCTGCGCCGGCGCGCGGGCGGTGTGCTGCCGTCCGTACGGGAGATCGTGCCGGCGGCGCGGACGGTGCTGCTCGACGGGGTCGACGCGCCGGACCTGCTGGCGGGGCAGCTGCGGGAGTGGACGATTCCGCCGCTCCACGCGCGCGTGGAGCGGGCTGTCGAGGTGCCGGTCCGTTACGACGGTCCCGATCTGGCCGAGGTCGCCGCGCTCTGGGGGGTGTCCGTGCAGACGGCGGTCCGGATCCACGCGGCCACCGAGTTCCGGGTCGCGTTCTGCGGGTTCGCGCCCGGCTTCGGCTATCTGACCGGGCTCGGCGAGCAGTACCAGGTGCCGCGCCGGGCGACTCCGCGTACATCCGTCCCGGCCGGGTCGGTCGCGCTGGCGGGGCCGTACACGGGGGTGTATCCGCGTTCCAGCCCGGGCGGCTGGCAGTTGATCGGCTCCACGGACGCGGTGCTGTGGGACGCGGGCCGCGAGCCCGCCGCGCTGCTCACGCCCGGTGCCCGGGTGCGCTTCGTCGTGGAGAGCCGGTGACCGATCGTGCGTTGGCGGTGGTACGGGCCGGGGCGCTGACCACCGTGCAGGACCTGGGGCGGACCGGGCACGCGCATCTGGGCGTGCCCCGCTCGGGGGCGCTGGATCCGGGCGCGGCACGGCTGGTGAACCGGCTGGTGGGCAATCCGGCGGGCGCGGCGGTCCTGGAGACCACGCTCAACGGGTGCGCGGTGCGGCCCCGGTGCCCGGTCACGGTCGCTGTGGGCGGCGCGCCGTGCGCGGTCACGGTGGACGGCCGGCCGGCCGCCTGGGGGACGGCGGTACGGGTTCCGCCGGGGGCGCTCCTGAATGTCGGCCCGGCCACCCGTGGGCTGCGCGCGTACGTGGGGTTCGGCGGCGGGCTCGCCGTCGAACCCGTCCTCGGCAGCCGCTCCACCGACCTGCTGTCCGGGCTCGGCCCGGCGCCGCTGGCGGACGGGGCGGTACTGCCGCTGGGAGCGGAGTCGACCTCACGGGGGTGGGTCGACGCTCCTCCCTGGCCGGGCCCGGCGGACGAACTCGTCCTCAGGGTCCGGCTCGGCCCGCGGCACGACTGGTTCACTCCGGCGGCGCTGCGCACGCTGGCCACGCGCGCGTACCGGGTCTCCCCGGCCAGCAACCGCATCGGCCTGCGCACCGAGGGCCCGCCTCTCGAACGGGCGGTCACGGCTGAACTCCCCAGCGAGGGCATGGTCCTGGGCGCGATCCAGGTGCCACCGGACGGCCGCCCGGTGGTCTTCCTCGCCGACCACCCGACGACCGGCGGCTACCCCGTGGTGGCGGTGGTGCGGGAGGCGGATCTGGCGGCTGCGGCCCAGGCGGTGCCGGGGACGGTGGTCCGCTTCGTACCGCTGGGCTGAAGTACGACACCGGTGCGGGAGCGGGGTGGGGTTGAGTCGTACGCGGCGGCGGGACAGCCGCCCATGACCGGCCCCCGAACCGTCCCACGGAGGACCCCCTGCGTGCCCGTACCGCCGCCGTCGCCTTCTCCCTCACCGCCGTGACCCTGTGCGCGGGGATCGCCGCCTGGGGCATGTCCTGGGCCGATACGAGCTCCCCCGCGCCGGCGACCGCCTCGCACGGCTTCCGGGACCCGATGCGGCTCGTCGACCGCTCGCCCGATCTGGTGCGCCCGAAGACGCTGACGGTCGACGGCGGCTCCCTGAGCGAGCGCCGGGCCCGGCAGGAGGTCCGGCTGGCCCAGCAGCTGTACCGGGCTGCGGGAGCCCGGTATCGGCCCGTCCCGGGTCAGGGCGTGCCGTAGCCCCCGCCGCCCGGGGTCCGCAGGATCAGGACGTCGTTCGGGGCGACCTCGGCGGTGTCGACTCCGTCGAGGGGCTCGACCGTGCCGTCCGCGCGCTCCAGCAGGTTCTCGCCGAGCGCACCGGGCTGCCCGCCGGCCATCCCGTACGGCGGGACACGGCGGTGGCCGGTCAGCAGGGTCACGGTCATCGGCTCCAGGAAGCGGATCCGGCGTTCGACGCCGTCGCCGCCCCGCCACCTGCCGGTCCCGCCGCTGTCCCGCCGTACGGCGAAGGAGTCCACCCGGACCGGGTGGCGCCACTCCAGGATCTCCGGGTCGGTGAGCCGGGAGTTGGTCATATGGGTCTGGACGGCGTCGGCTCCGTCGAAGCCGTCGCCCGCGCCCGAGCCGCTCGCGACCGTCTCGTAGTACTGCACGCGCGCGTTGCCGAAGGTCACGTTGTTCATGGTGCCTGAGCCCTCGGCCTGGACGCCGAGGGCCGCGTAGAGGGCGCCGGTGACCGCCTGGGAGGTCTCCACGTTCCCGGCGACGGTCGCCGCCGGGTAGGAGGGCGCGAGCATCGAGCCGGGCGGTACGCGGACCTCCAGGGGCTCCAGGCAGCCGCTGTTGAGGGGGATGTCGTCGTCGACGAGGGTGCGGAAGACGTACAGGACGGCGGCCATCACCACGGAGGTCGGCGCGTTGGCGTTGCCGGGCAGCTGGGGTGACGTACCGGTGAAGTCGAGGACGGCGGAGCGCTGTTCGCGGTCGACGCGGACCGCCACCTGGACGACCGCGCCGCCGTCCGTCTCGTAGCGGTACGAGCCGTCCCGGAGGCCTGCCACGATCCGCCGTACGGACTCCTCGGCGTTGGCGCGGACGTGCCGCATGTAGGCGTGGACCACGTCCAGGCCGAACTGGCCGACCATGGCGCGCAGTTCCTCGATGCCCTTCTCGTTGGCGGCGATCTGGGCGCGCAGGTCGGCAAGGTTGGTGTCCGGGTCGCGGGACGGGTACGGCGCCCCGGTGAGCAGCTCCCGGGTCTCCTCCTCGCGCAGCCGGCCGTCCCGTACGAGCAGCCAGTTGTCGAAGAGGACGCCCTCCTCGTGGACGGTCCGGCTGAAGGCCGGCATGGAGCCGGGGGTGAGGCCGCCGATCTCGGCGTGGTGGCCGCGCGAGGCGACGAGGAAGAGCAGGTCGCGCCCGGTGTCGTCGAAGACCGGCGTGACGACGGTGACGTCGGGCAGGTGGGTGCCGCCGTGGTACGGGTCGTTGATGGCGTAGACGTCGCCGGGGCGCAGGGCGTCGCCGCCGCGCCGCAGCACCTCCTTGATCGACTCGCCCATGGAGCCGAGGTGCACGGGGATGTGGGGCGCGTTGGCGATGAGGTTGCCCTCGGGATCGAACAGGGCGCAGGAGAAGTCGAGTCGCTCCTTGATGTTCACGGAGTGGGCGGTGTTCTCCAGGCGTACGCCCATCTGCTCGGCGATCGCCATGAAGAGGTTGTTGAAGACCTCCAGGAGGACGGGGTCGACGTCCGTGCCGACCGCCACGCGCGCGGGGCGGGGGATCGCGCGGGTGAGGACGAGGTGTCCGCCCTCGCCGGCCGCGGCCTGCCAGCCCGGGTCGATGACGGTGGTGGCGTCGGCCTCGGCGAGGATGGCGGGGCCCGTGACGGTGTCGCCGGGGCGGAGGTCCTCCCGGCGGTAGAGCGGGGTGTCGTCGGACGTGGGACCGCTGTGCATCCGTACGGTCGCCCGGGGTGCGAGGCCGCCTGTCCCGTCGCCGGTCTCGACGGCCACGGGGGTCTCCACGGCCACGGGGCCGTGGGGTCCGGCGGTCCCCACGGCCTCCACGGAGACGGCCTCCACGACGAGCGGCCGGTCCATGGTGAAGGCGTACCGCGCGCGGTGGACGGCCGTGAACGCCTCGCGCATCGCGTCCGCCGGGGCGAGGTCGACCTGGAGGCTCGCGTCGGTGCCGGCGTAGCGCAGGAGCACGCGCGCGTGGGTGGTGATCGCGGAGTCGGGGAGCCCGTCGTCGCGCAGCTCCCGCCGGGTCCGGTCGGCGAGTTCGGCGCAGAGCTCCGTCACGCGCGCGTGGGTCCCCTCCGTGTCGAGTTCGGCCTCGACCGACCGCTCCCGCATGGCCGTGGCGTCGGCGAGCCCGATGCCGTACGCGGAGAGGACACCGGCCAGCGGTGGTACGAGGACGGTGTCGACGCCCAGGGCGTCGGCGACGGCGCAGGCGTGCTGGCCGCCGGCGCCGCCGAAGCTGGTGAGGGCGTAGCGGGTGATGTCGTGGCCGCGCTGGACGGAGACCTTCTTGACGGCATTGGCCATGTTGAGGACGGCGATCTCCAGGAAGCCGGCGGCGACCTCCTCGGGCGTCCGTCCGTCGCCGATCTCCTGGGCGAGAACGGTGAACCGGTCCCGTACGACGGTGGTGTCGAGCGGCTCGTCGCCGGCGGGCCCGAACACGGCGGGGAAGTGGGCGGGCTGGACGCGGCCGAGCATCGCGTTGGCGTCGGTGACCGTCAGCGGCCCGCCCCGGCCGTAGCAGGCGGGGCCGGGGACGGCGCCCGCGGAGTCGGGGCCGACGCGGTAGCGACTGCCGTCGTAGTGGAGGACCGAGCCGCCGCCCGCGGCGACGGTGTGGATGTTCACCATGGGGGCGCGCATCCGAACGCCCGCGACCTGTGTACCGAGTTCACGCTCGAACTCACCCGCGTAGTGCGACACATCGGTGGAGGTGCCGCCCATGTCGAAGCCGATGACCCGGTCGAAGCCCGCCTGCCCGGAGGTGCGGGCCATGCCGACGACGCCGCCGGCCGGTCCGGACAGGACGGCGTCCTTGCCCCGGAAGTGGGTGGCCTCGCGCAGTCCTCCGTTGGACTGCATGAACATCAGCCGGATTCCCGCGAGTTCGTGGGCCACCTCGTCCACGTACCGGCGCAGGACCGGGGAGAGGTAGGCGTCGACGACGGTGGTGTCGCCGCGCGGGACGAGTTTGATCAGCGGGCTGACCTCGTGGGAGCAGCTGACCTGGGTGAAGCCGAGGGCACGGGCGCGGGCGGCGATCCGGCTCTCGTGGTCGGGGCTGCGGTAGCCGTACAGGAGGACGACGGCGGCGGAGCGGTAGCCGTCGCGGTGGGCGGCCCGCAACTCCTCGGCGACGGCGTCCTCGTCGAGGTCCCGTACGGTCCGGCCCTGGGCGTCGACCCGTTCGGGGACCTCGATGACACGTTCGTACACGGCCTCGGGGAGGACGATGTGGCGGTCGAAGAGCCGGGGGCGGTTCTGATAGGCGATGCGCAGGGCGTCGCGGAAGCCCTCGGTGACGAGGAGGACCGTCGGCTCACCACGCCGCTCCAGGAGGGCGTTGGTGGCGACGGTCGTACCCATCTTGACGACGGCGACCCGGTCGGCGGGGACCGGCTCGTCGGGGCCGAGCCCGAGGAGGAGGCGGATCCCGGCGACGGCCGCGTCATGGGGGCGGGCGGGGTCGTGGGAGAGCAGCTTGCGGGTGACGAGCCGCCCGTCGGGCCGCCGGCCCACGATGTCGGTGAACGTGCCGCCTCGGTCGATCCAGAACTCCCAGCGCCCGGTCATTCCCCCATTGTGGCCACCGGGGCGTCGAGCGACACGGCCGCGAGGGCGGCCGTCAGGGCTTGTTCGGCCTTCTGGTCGAGCCGCGCCTCGGTGCCGCGCGCCAGGTGTCGCAGCTCGGCGCCCGCCATGTGCAGGAGCTGGGGCAGCAGGTCGGTGCAGCGCCGGAGCACCCAGCCGGTGCCGGCGGTGGCGAGCCAGAGGACCGCCTCCGTACGGGTGGGTGACGGCTGCTCGGGTTCGGGCGAGGGCGGGGTGCCGTGGGCGAGGCCACGGGCGGCCAGGAGGTCGTGGAACCGGGCGGCGATCGCCCGGTGGCCGCGCTCGCCGGGGTGGAGCCGGTCGGCGCTCCACAGGGACCGGTCGTCCGTCCAGGTGCTGTCGGCGAGATGGAGGTGGACCGCGTCGTAGCGGGCGGAGAGCGCGTGGACGAGGGTGTTGACGGCCCGCTGGCGCCGGGCGAGGGGGCGGGCGAGCGGCGCGGGGAGGGCGAGCATCCGGCCGGGGTCGGGCAGGCAGGCGGTGAGGAGGACGGCCCCGCCGGCGGCGAGGTCCGCGCAGACGCGGTCGAGGCGGCGGGCGAGCTGTTCGATGTCGAAGGTGTGGCGCAGGGTGTCGTTGACGCCGACGACGACGGAGGCGAGGTCGGGCCGGAACGCCACCGCCTCGGGGGCCTGAAGCTCGGCCACCTCGCGGCTCTGCGCGCCGCTGACGGCGAGTTTACGGAAGTCGATGCGTCGTCCGGGGCCCGCGAGCCCCTCCGCGAGCAGCGCGGCCCAGCCGCGCCAGGCACCGTCGACGCGGTCGCCGACGCCCTCGCTGAGCGAGTCCCCCAGGACGGCGAACCGCAGGGGCGCGGGCTCGACGGCGACGGGCGGCGCGGGCGTCACCGGGTCGGGGCCGGGTTCCCGGCGGGGGGCGGGGATGGTGTCCACGCGCGTGTGCAGGGTCTCGGCGGGGCGCGGGGTGGGGGTGG
Source organism: Streptomyces sp. P9(2023) (assembly GCF_032436795.1). Classification (NCBI taxonomy): domain Bacteria; kingdom Bacillati; phylum Actinomycetota; class Actinomycetes; order Kitasatosporales; family Streptomycetaceae; genus Streptomyces; species Streptomyces sp. P9(2023). The sequence continues at coordinate 37,535 of NZ_JAUPWM010000033.1, read as the reverse complement.
TGGCGGGCGGGAGGGCGGTGCCCGAATTGGCGATTGGATCCGATATCCAGGCTCCTGGATCCAATGTCCGGGCGCCAGGATCCGGTTCCCGGGCGCCAGGATCCGGTTCCCGGGCGCCAGGATCCGGTTCCCGGGCGATTGGATCCGATGTCCGGACAGCTGGATCCAACGTCCGGGCGCCTGGATCCAATATCCGTTCGTGGCCCGATGCCGGGGTGCGGGCCGGCGCGGGCGCCGGGCCGGACGTCGCGGCCGTGGCCCGCACCGCCGGCTTACCCAGGGACTCCGGGCTGTCCGCCGTCGGCGGGAGCGTGGTCGTCATGTCCGCACCCCCTGCGGCGGGACGAGGATGGTGGTCGGGGCGGCATCGTGGGCGTGGAGGAAGGCGGCGATCGAGCGGTCCCAGCTGAAGAGTTCGGCACGCGCGCGTGCCGCCGCACGGCGGAGCGGCTCCGGACGGTCGAGCAGGGTGCGGACGGCCGCCGCGAACTCGGCCGGGTCGTCCGCGGCGCCCGCGCCCGCGTCGCCGATGACCTCGGGCAGCGCGGACGAGGAGCTGGCGACGACCGGAGTGCCGCAGGCGAGGGCCTCAAGGGCGGAGAGCCCGAAGGTCTCGGCCGGGCCGGGGGCCAGGCACAGGTCGGCGGAGGCCTGGAGGTCGGCCAGGACCTCGCGGTCTGCGACGTGCCCCAGGAAGCGCACCGGGAGCCGTTCCTCCCGCGCCCGCCGCTCCAGGGCGCCGCGCAGCGGCCCCTCGCCCGCCACGGCGAGCGTCGCGCGCACCCCCTGGCCCCGCAGGTGCGCGAGGGCGTCGAGCGCGGTGCCCGGGCGCTTCTCCACGGAGAGCCGCGAGCACATCAGCAGCAGCACGCCCTCGCCGTCCGTGTGCTGGGCGCGCAGGGCGACGCTGTGCCGCGCCGGCCGGCACCGTTCCAGGTCCACGCCGAGCGGCGCGCGCAGGACGTTGCGGGCCCCGATCCGTACGAACTCGCGCTCCGCCCACTCCGTCGTACAGACGATCCGCGAATACGCCCACGCCGTACGGCGGTTGAGCCGGTCCGCGGCGCGAGCCGCGGCGGCCGGCGGCACGCCCCAGGTCCGCAGGACCCCGTCGGCGGTCTCGTGGGAGACCATCATCGAGGGCACCCGTGCGCGGCGCGCCCACTCCCCCGTCCAGCGCAGGGTCGTGCGATCGGAGACCTCGATGCGGTCCGGGGCGAGTTCCTCCAGGATCCGGCGGACGCGGCGCCGGTCGGCGAGGACGCGGTAGCCGCCGGTGCCGGGCAGGACGGGGCCTTGCAGGGTGATGATCCGCCCCTGGTCGGTGGTCCGGTCGCTCTCCACGTCGCCGGGGACGATCAGGACGGGCTCGTGCCCGGCGGCGAGGTAGCCGCGACCGAGCTGTTCGAGGGCGGTGCGCAGGCCCCCCGAGGTGGGGGTGACGAAGTTGGCGAGCCGGACGATGCGCAGCGGCCGGCCTGTCGCGGAGCCGTTCATGCCGCCACCGCCGTCCGTTCGCGCAGGACCTCCAGGTAGTGGCCGATCAGTTCGTCGCCCACGGCCTCCCAGGTCCGGCCCTCGACGGCCGCCCGGCCCGCCCGGCCGTAGGCGGCGCGCAGGGCCGGCGCCTCGGCGAGGGAGGCCACCGCGTCCCGTAGGGCGGTCGTGTCGTCCGGCGGGACCAGGAGCCCGGTCCTGCGGTGGTCGACCAGGTCCAGCGGCCCGCCGGCGGCCGGGGCGACGACCGGGACGCCGCTGGCCATCGCCTCCTGCACGGTCTGGCAGAAGGTCTCGTACGGGCCGGTGTGCGCGAACACGTCCAGCGCGGCGACGATCCGCGCCAGGTCGTCGCCCGTGCGGCGGCCGAGGAACGTGGCGCCGGGCAGGGCGACACGGAGCGCCGGTTCGCTGGGGCCGTCGCCGACGACCACGACCCGTATGCCGGGCAGGCCGCAGACGCCGGCGAGCAGTTCGACGCGCTTCTCGGGGGCGAGGCGGCCGATGTAGCCGACGAGGAGTTCGCCGTTCGGGGCGAGTTCGCGGCGCAGTGCCTCGTCGCGGAGGTCGGGGCGGAAGCGGACGGTGTCGACGCCGCGCCGCCAGAGGCGGATACGGCCGATGCCGTGCGCCTCCAGGTCGCGCGCGGCGGCGGTGGAGGGCGCGAGGGTACGGTCGGCGGCGCCGTGGACGGCCCGCAGCCGGCGCCAGGCGGCGCCTTCGCCGGCGCCCATGTAGGTACGGGCGTAACCGGCGAGGTCGGTCTGGTAGACGGCGACGGCGGGCAGTCCGAGCCGGGTGGCGGCGGCCATCCCGCGCACCCCGAGCACGAAGGGGCTGGCGAGGTGGACGACGTCGGCACGGTGCGCGGCGACGGCCGTGGCGAGCCGGCGGCTGGGAAGGGCCACCCGCACCTGGGGGTAGCCGGGCAGGGGCAGGGACGGTACGCGGACGACCTCGCAGGGCGCGTCGGCGTCCGGGGTGTCGGTGGCTCCGGCGACGGCCGGGGCGACGACGAGCGGGTCATGACCGCGGCGGACGAGGTGGCGCGCGGTCTGCTGGGCGCAGTGCGCCACACCATTGACATCGGGTGGGAAGGATTCGGTGACGATGACGACACGCATACCGGTGTTGTCGTCGCGCCCGGCGTGTTCCCGTGGACGGGGATCTGGACGCCCGGGGAACGTCCCATGAGCGTTTGCCTTCCGGCCACGGCGAGGCCGGAATCAGGCGTCGCGCCCGGCGCGCACGCCCCCGCGCACCGTCGGCGCCCCGCCCGGCTCGCAAGGGGCGGAGCGCCGCGTGGCAGGGCGCAGAAGGACGCACCAAAGGCAGGCGGGTGGCAGGCCTCAGAAGTACCCCATGGGGCGCCGTCAGACCTGCAGGTCCGGGCCTATCCGGTTACGGACCGCCGTCTGGACCTCGGCCTCCTCGGCCGGGTCGGCGGCCAGCCGGCGCAGCCGCTCGGCGACGCGGACGTCGCCCGTCTCGGCGTGCAGGGCCGCGACCTCGCGGGTGGTCTCCTCGCAGTCCCAGAGGCATTCGACGGCGAAGCCCGTCGGAAAGGTCGGGTCGGTGGCGGCGAGGGCGCGGGCGGTTCGGCCGCGGAGCTGGGAGGAGGCGGTCTCCCGGTAGACGTGGCGCAGGACGGGGGCGGCGCAGCCGATGCCGAGGCGCCCGGCGCCGTCGACGAGGGCGTACAGGGCGGTCGCGTCGGGGCCCTCGGCCCGGACGGTCTCGCGGAGCGCGCCGAGGACGAGCAGCTCGTCCTGGGCCCCGCCCCGGCAGGCGAGGACGGCGCCGGCGGCGGCGCCGAGCGCGTCGGGCCGGTGGACCCAGCCGCGGGCCCGGTCGACGGCGGCCTCGCCGCACATCCGCTCGAACGCGGCGACGGCGGCCTCCGCGACCGTACGGGAGCCACTGCCGGCCGCGCCCTCGATCAGGTCCAGGACGGCGGGATCGCGGGACTCGGCCAGGTAGTGCAGGGCGGCGCAGCGCGCCCCGTCGGGGCCGCTGCGGGCGGCCTCGACGATCAGCGGCCGGTCCTCGGGTCCGGCGACGGCGGTCAGGCAGCGGGCGGCGGGCCCGTGCAGGACGGCGCCGCGCTCCAGGCCCTCCTGGGCCCAGTCGAGGACCGCCTGGACGCTCCAGCCGGGCCGGGGGCCGCTCGGTCGCATCTGGCGCTGCCAGCGGTCGAAGGAGCCGCGTTCCTGGGCGGCCCTGACCCGGGCGCCCACGGCGTCGCGCTGATCCTCGGCCCACAACCGCCACGGCCGGGGCTCGAAGGCGTCCCGTACGGCGGTCGCCAGCTCGGCGTCGCCCTCCGGGCCGGCCGGGAAGCGGGCGAGGACGGGGAGCGCGAGCGAGCGCAGCCCGGTGTCGTCGTCGCGCAGGGCGAGCTCGTCGAGGGCCCAGGCCCAGTTCGTACCGGTCGCGGCGTACCGCCGGAGCAGCAGCAGCGCGTCCTGGCGGCCGTAGGAGGCGAGGTGTCCGAGGACGGCGAGCGCGAGCCCGGTCCGGTTCTCCTCGGTGTCGAGGTGGTCCTCGGCCCCGAAGAGGTGGGCCTCGATCGCCGCGAGCTCGCCCGCGAGGTCGAGGTAGAGCCGGGCGTAGTAGAGGGACCGGTTCTCGACCTGCCAGTCGTGGCGGGGGTCGGTGAGAACGCAGTGGTTCAGGGCCGCGAGGGCCTCGGCGCGGGGCGCGGCGAGCGCGTGCAGGGTGCCGTCGCCGCGGCCCCTCTGCAGCAGGCCGAGCAGGGTGCCGCTCGGCGCTATGACTGGATCGAACATGGAAGACGCCTCACATCAAGCTGTCGACACGACCGGAAGTACGGGGCACTGGTGATCGCCTAGGCCGCGCAGCAACATGTCGAGCCGCCCGTCGTCCTTCGCTTGGTGTTGACCATCTTCCTCTGCCTCTCGTCGGTGGCCCCTTGCGGGCCCGACGTCATGATGACCCAGCCATTTCGCCACCGCGACCACATTTACGACACCGCTCTCACCTGGGGTTCAGTGCCCGTTCACCCGGATCGTCCCCGGGATCTTCACCGGGACGTCACTGGGCGCCGAACAGCTCCAGGAGTTCTGCCTTCCCAAACATCCGAGCAGTATCCACGGCGGACGGAGTCCCCGCTTCCGGTTTTGCGCCGCCGGCGAGCAGCGCGCGGACGACGGCGTCCTCGCCCTTGAAGACGGCGCCCGCGAGCGGGGTCTGGCCGCGGTCGTTGGCGCGGTCGGCGTCGGCACCCCGGGCGAGCAGGGCGGTGACCGCGTCGGCGTGGCCGTGGTAGGCGGCGAGCATGACGAGCGAATCGCCCTTGTCGTTGGTGAGGTTGGCCGGGACGCCCGCGTCGACGTAGGCGGCCAGCGTCTCGGAGTCCCCCGTGCGCGCCAGGTCGAAGACCTTGCTCGCCAGCTCGATGACCTCGGGGTCCGGAGTCTCGCTCATCCGACGTACCCGCCTTTCCTGCCTCGGAACCTTGAAACCTTGACCTGCGCACAGCAACCGCAGCCGTACGAGTGAATCGACAGGGTACTGCCCGTCCGGCGACATGACGCGAGCCGTCCACGGCAAAGATCACCGCAGCTCACCCGGGACGCGAACCGGACACGAACCGGACACGAACACCGCCCGCGCTAGCGCGCTCCGCGCAGTTCGCCACTCGGGCAAGCCCCCCACATCCGCCAGTCAAGTGAAATCGGCCGACTTTCACCCATATGCACCTTTAATCGCATAGATACTTGCTGTGAACCTGGAAGGACTCATGGTGACTGTCCCCTCAACCAGGAGAACACCTCATGATCCTGTCCATCTCAGGCGTGGTCCTGCTCGGCATCATCTGCTTCCTGTTCTTCAAGAAGGACGGGATGAAGGCCTCCCACGCCCTCGTCAGCGCGCTGTTCGGCTTCTACCTCGCGGGCACCGCCATCGCACCGAGCATCACCGCGGGCGGCCAGAGCCTGGCCGGCCTCTTGGGCGGTATCAAGTTCTGACGTTCCACTGCCCCTTCCACAACTCCAGGAGTACGACGTGGCCCGGCGACCACTCCCCCGCATTCTGAGTAGCGGCAGCGACCGGATCGCTCGCAGTCGAGAGATCGCGCGCACGGCCGCCGACAGCGCCACCGATGTGCTCCATCCGCTGATCACGATCTCGCGTGGTCTGCGGAAGCTGGCCGCGACCGCGCGTGCCAGGTGGGCCGCGACCCCCAAGGAACGGCGCGGTCCCACGCTGCTCCTGGTCGCGGCCTGCGTCCTCGTCGTCGCCCTCGCCCCCTACGGGCCGCTCCTCGCACTCGTCTCGGTGATGGGCGCGGCCGCGTGGAAGGGGCGCGAGCGCCCGGTCGTGAAGACCGGGCCCGACGACGCCGAGGTCGAGCGGCTCAAGGGCCTCTACGAGGCGTTGGTGCCGTACTTCTCCGTCCCCGAGGACCCGGCTCCCCTCTTCGCCCACGGCGGCGACTGGAGCGGCGCCTTCGGGGACTTCGCCTTCGACGACGGCGGGCGGCTCACGCGGCTCCGGATCCGGTACCCCGCGTACTTCACGGACGGCGAGGCGGACGCGCGGGCACGGATCGAGCAGCTGCTGCACGCCAAGTCCGGGCGCGGCCGGGAGTACCTCTTCGACTGGGACGAGGAGGGCAACCAGCTCGTCATGAGCGTGCTGCCCGCCCTGCCCACCACGATCGCCGCCCAGCGCTTCGTCACGGTGCCGGGCGAGACGGTCCTCGGCTTCACCGACGCGGACGCCGTCCAGCGCACGGTGCCGGTCCGCACCGCCGACGGCGAGGAGGACGCGCCGCCGGTGGTCTGGCGGACGGGCCCGCGCTCGACCGAGCCGCACCTGCTTGCCGTCGGCCAGCCCGGCAGCGGGACGACCTCCCTGCTGCGCTCCATCGCCCTGCAGGCCCTGCCGCACGGCGACGTGCTGATCATCGAGGGCAGCGGCACGGGTGAGTACGCGTGTCTGACCGGGCGCGCGGGGGTTCTGGCCGTCGAGTGCGGGCTCGCGGGCTCGCTGGCGAGTCTTGAGTGGGCGGCGCACGAGACGGAGCGGCGGCTGATCGCCGCGAACCGGGCCCGGCAGGCGGGGCGGCCCGCGCCGGACGACACGCGGCGCCCGCTGTGGATCCTGCTCGACCGGCCGAGCGTCCTCGGTCACCTGGCCGCCGCCGACGGGCGTCCCGACCCGCAGGACCTCCTCCAGGTGCCGCTGCGGCACGGGCGGGCCGCGCAGGTGACGGTGGTGGTGGCGGAGCAGTTCGACAGCGTGGACGGGCTGAGCGAGACGGTACGGACGCACACGCGGGCGCGGGTCGTGCTGGGCCCGGCGGCGCCTGCCTCGATCGAGTGGGTCCTCGGCGTCGGGCCGCACACGACGCCGACGCCGGTCGTCCCGCCGGGGCGTGGCTACGCACGGCTGGGTACGGGTCCGGTGCTACGGCTCCAGGTGCCGGCGACGCCGGATCCGTACGACGACGCGACGAGCGAGGCGGACCGGCAGGCGGTCCTGGCGCTGCTGCCGGAGTGCCAGACGGAGACGGCGACGGCGGTGCCGCCGGCCCCCGGCTCGGCCCCGGACCCGACCCCGACCCTGGACCTGGGCCCGACCCCACCACCACCCCCGGACGCCGGCCCGGCCCCCCGCCACACCCCGGTCCCCGCGGAGGGCTGACCGCAACCAGCGGGAGCGCGGCGGCGCCCCCCGTCCCGCCGCGCCATAGGGGGACGGGGGGCGCCGGACCGGCTACGCCACGAACGCGCGCGGCTGGTCGTGGCCCGTGCCCGCGCCGGATTCCACCAGGCGGGCCGCCGCCGCCAGGCGGGACGCCGCCTCCTCGGCGACCGGGCCGCCGACGGTGAACGGAAGCCGGACGTAGCCCTCGAAGGCGCCGTCGACGCCGAAGCGCGGTCCCGAGGGGACCCGTACGCCCACCCGTTCGCCCACCTCCGCGAGGCGCGAGCCCGAGAGGCCGCCCGTGCGGACCCAGAGGGTCAGCCCGCCGGCCGGCACGTCGAACTCCCACTCCGGCAGCTGCGCCCGCACCGCCGCCACCAGCGCGTCGCGGTTCTCGCGGGCCTGGGTGCGGCGGATCGTCACCGCCTGCTCCCAGCCCCCCGTCCGCATCAGCCAGTTGACGCCGAGCTGCTCCAGGACCGGAGTGCCGAGGTCCGCGTAGGCCCGGGCGGCGACCAGCGAACGGATCACGTCGGGCGCGGCCCGGACCCAGCCGATCCGCATGCCCGCCCAGAACGCCTTGCTCGCCGAGCCGACCGTCAGCACCGTCGCCCCCGAGGGGTCGAACGCGCAGACCGGCCGGGGCATGACCACGTCGTCGTCCAGGTACAGCTCGCTCATCGTCTCGTCGACGACCAGCACCGTGCCCGCCGAACGCGCCGCGTCCACCAGCTGCCGCCGCTGGTCCTCGTCGGCCAGCGCGCCGGTCGGGTTGTGGAAGTCCGCGACCACGTACGCGAGCCGCGGAGCCGCGTCCCGCAGGACCTGCCGCCAGCGGTTCAGGTCCCAGCCCGCCAGCCCCTCGGCCATCGCGACCGGCACCAGCCGGGCGCCCGCCTCCCGCATGAGCTGGAGGATGTTGGCGTACGAGGGCGACTCGACGGCGACCCGCTCGCCGCGCCCCGCGAAGAGATGGCAGATGGCGTCGATCGCGCCCATCGCGCCCGTGGTGACCATGATCTGCTCGGGCATGGTCGGGATGCCCCGCTCGGTGTACCGGTCGGCGAGCATCTGCCGCAGCGCCGGCAGCCCCGCCGGGTAGTCCCCGTGCGTGTGGGCGTACGGCGCCAGCTCCTCCAGCGCGCCCTGCACGCTCCGGGTCAGCCACGGCTCGGGCGCGGGCAGCGCCGCGCAGCCGAGGTCGATCATCGAGCCGAGCGACTCCGGCGGCAGCGGTTCGAGGCCGCGCGCGGGCAACGGGTTCCCGGCCGGTACGGCGGTCCAGCTGCCGGCCCCGCGCCGCGACTCCAGGAACCCTTCGGCGCGCAGCGCCTCGTACGCGGCCGCCACCGTCGTCCGGCTCACGGTCAGCGCGACCGCGAGCTCCCGCTCGGCGGGCAGCCGGGCCGCGACCGGCACCCGGCCCTCCAGGACGAGGAGGCGGATCCCGTCGGCCAGCGCGCGGTAGGCGGGCGGCTTGCGCGCGCCCGGTCCGGCCGGACGGGGCTGCTGCGCCTGAAGCTGCCGGGCGAGCTGTGCCGGCCCGACGGCCGAGGTCCACTGAGCCATGGAATTCAGTCCACCTTCCTCGAATTGGCCATGGTTGGCATCCGATCCCCCGCCACAGAGTGTCATGAGTCAGTCCACTACCACCACCCACGAATCCGCCACCGCACAGGGGGAACCACCTTGTCCATCGCCTCCGGCCTCCGCGGCCGGCTCTCCGGCCGCCATCTGACCCGCCGACTGACGCAGCTGTACATCGGACTGGCGCTGTACGGGATCAGCTCGGCGCTCCTCGTCCGCGGCGGGCTCGGCCTCGAACCCTGGGGCGTCCTCCACCAGGGTCTCGCCGAGAAGACGGGCCTGACCATCGGAGTCGTCTCGATCTTCGTCGGCGCGGCCGTCCTGCTGCTCTGGATCCCGATCCGGCAGAAGCCGGGCCTCGGCACGGTCTCGAACGTCTTCGTCATCGGCGTGGCCATGGACGGCACCCTCGCGCTCGTCCCCGACGGCGACGGACTCGCCGTGCGGATCCTCCTCCTCGTCCTCGGCATCGTCCTCAACGGGGCCGCGACCGGGCTCTACATCGCCGCCCGCTTCGGGCCCGGCCCGCGTGACGGCCTGATGACCGGGCTGCACCGGCGCACCGGCCGCTCGATCCGGCTGGTGCGGACCGCGATCGAGGTCGCGGTCGTCGCCACCGGCTTCCTGCTCGGCGGCTCGGTCGGCGTCGGTACGGTCCTGTACGCGCTGACCATCGGCCCCCTCGCGCAGTTCTTCCTGCGCCGGTTCGCCATCCCCGAGCAGAACGCGAGCAGCACGGTCGTCGCCTCCGGGACACCGGAACAGGCGATACTGCGGCGGTGACTCGCGTACGCCACCCTTATCTGGACCACCCGTCCCCCATCCCGTTCGCCCATCGCGGCGGCGCGGCGGAGGGCCTGGAGAACACCGCGGCCGCCTTCCGGCGGGCCGCGGAGGCCGGTTACCGCTACTTCGAGACCGATGTGCACACCACCGCGGACGGCGCGCTGGTCGCCTTCCACGACTCCACGCTCGACCGGGTGACGGACGCGACCGGCCGGATCCGCGACCTCCCGTGGGACGCCGTCCGCGAGGCGCGGGTGGCCGGCAAGGAGCCGCTGTCGCTCTTCGAGGAGCTCCTCGAGGAGTTCCCCGAGGCCCGCTGGAACGTGGACCTCAAGGCCGAGTCCTCCCTCGCCCCGCTGGTCGACCTGATTCGCAGGACCGGGGCGTGGGACCGGATCTGCGTCGGCTCGTTCACCGAGAGCCGGGTGGCCCGCGCGCAGCGCCTGGCGGGGCCGCGGCTGGCCACCTCGTACGGCGTCAAGGGCGTCCTCGGGCTGCGGCTGCGCTCGCTCGGCATCCCGGCGGCGATCCGCGCGGGCGCGGTCGCGGCGCAGGTACCGGAGAGCCAGAGCGGCATCCCGGTGGTGGACCGCCGTTTCGTCCGCGAGGCGCATACCCGAGGGCTCCAGGTCCACGTCTGGACGGTCAACGATCCCGAGCGGATGAACACTCTCCTCGACCTCGGGGTGGATGGCATCATGACCGATCATCTGGAGACGCTGCGCGCAGTGCTGACCGACCGGGGCGTGTGGGTCTGAGCGCGCGTCCCGCCACGGGGACGAACGAGGGGGCCGCGGTCTTGACTGCCGACACCACCGAGCCGGAGGAGCGGTCCGCCGCCGATCCGGCCGAGCGCCTGCGCGAGCAGCGCGGCTGGTACTTCTACGACTTCGCCTGCTCGGTCTACTCGACGAGCGTCATCACGGTGTTCCTCGGCCCCTATCTGACGTCGGTCGCCGAGGCGGCGGCGGACGCGGAGGGCTTCGTCCACCCCCTGGGCATCCCGGTCCGGGCCGGGTCGCTCTTCGCGTACGCGGTCTCGGCCTCGATCATCGTGGCGGTCCTCGTGATGCCGCTGGTGGGCGCGGTGGCGGACCGTACGGGCCGGAAGAAGCCGCTGCTCGCCGTCTCCGCGTACATCGGCGCGGCGGCGACCGGGGGCATGTTCTTCCTGAGCGGCGACCGGTATCTGCTGGGCGCGTTCCTGCTCATCGTGGCGAACGCCTCGCTGGCGGTCTCGATGGTGCTCTACAACGCGTACCTGCCGCAGATCGCCGAGCCGGACGAGCGCGACGCGGTCTCCTCGCGCGGCTGGGCGTTCGGCTACACCTCGGGCGCCATCGTCCTCGTCCTCAACCTGATCCTGTACTCGGGGCACGAGTCGTTCGGGCTCTCCCAGGGGGCCGCGGTGCGGATCTGTCTGGCCTCGGCCGGTCTCTGGTGGGGCGCCTTCACCCTCATACCGCTGCGGCGACTGCGCGACCGGCGCATCGAGCCGCGCGGCGAGGGCGCGGTCGGCGGTGGCTGGCGGCAGCTGACGGCGACGCTGCGGGACATGCGCCGCCACCCGCTGACGCTGTCGTTCCTGCTGGCGTACCTCGTCTACAACGACGGGGTGCAGACGGTGATCTCGCAGGCGTCGATCTACGGATCGAAGGAGCTGGGGCTCGACCAGACGACGCTGATCACCGCGGTCCTGCTGGTGCAGGTGCTGGCGGTGGTGGGCGCGCTCGGCATGGGACGCCTGGCCCGCTCGTACGGCGCCAAGCGCACGATCCTGGGGTCGCTGGCGATCTGGACGCTGATCCTGGCGGCCGGGTACTTCCTGCCGGCCGGCGCGCCGGTGGCGTTCTTCGTCCTGGCGGGGGCGATCGGTCTGGTGCTCGGCGGGAGCCAGGCGCTGTCGCGCTCGCTGTTCTCACATCTGGTGCCGCGCGGCAAGGAGGCCGAGTACTTCTCGGCCTACGAGATGAGCGACCGCGGCCTGAGCTGGCTGGGGCCGCTGGTGTTCGGTCTCGCGTATCAGCTGACCGGCAGCTACCGAGATGCCATCATCTCTCTGGTGATCTTCTTCGCGGCCGGTTTTCTGCTGCTCGCGCGGGTACCGGTACGGCGTGCCGTGGCCGCCGCGGGCAACCCGGTTCCGGAGCGGATTTAGACGCGGAAGTGAAAGGCCGGTAGTGTACGCCTTTGGCCTGCCAGGCGGACCGTTACTGCGTGCTGCTTTAGTGAAGACGCTGGGTGACATCTGCTGCCAGATGTGACAAACCGGTCACTGGTGGGTACAACAAGGGGCGGCACGACGGGCGACGCATGACCCGGAACGGGAATCTTTACCGCCGACCGGACGTTGACCGGATGACGACGACAGCGACACCTGTCCTGTGGGCGACAAGCCCGGGAGGCACGATTCATGAGTGAGCGAGCTCTTCGCGGCACGCGCCTCGTGGTGACCAGCTACGAGACCGACCGCGGCATCGATCTGGCCCCGCGCCAGGCCGTGGAGTACGCATGCGAGAAGGGCCATCGTTTTGAGATGCCCTTCTCGGTGGAAGCGGAAATTCCGCCGGAGTGGGAGTGCAAGGTCTGCGGCAGCCAGGCACTCCTGGTGGACGGGGACGGCCCCGAGGAGAAGAAGGGCAAGCCGGCGCGTACGCACTGGGACATGCTGATGGAGCGGCGCACCCGCGAGGAGCTGGAAGAGGTGCTGGCCGAGAGGCTGGCGGTCCTTCGATCCGGCGCCATGAACATCGCCGTGCATCCGCGCGACAGCCGCAAGTCCGCCTGACGGACGGCGCGGCCGAACAACGCCGCGGGGCCCGGTACACCTTGTGTGTACCGGGCCCCGCGGCGTTGTCGGCTGTACGTCGACCCCCGTGCTCCGTACGGAGGTCTATGCCTACGGCGTCAGCGGCGGGCGGGGCTCCTGGGGCCGCTGCGGGCCCTGAGGCGCGTCGTCGCGGATGACCTCACCCGGCACGACCTTGCCGTCCGGGCGGTGCATACGGGCCTGCTGGAAGGCGTCCTGGAGGCTGCCGGGAGGTGCCGCCGCCATCCGGCGCTCGGCGACCTTGTCCGCGTACCGGCCGAGGACCGAGCGGACCGGCGGCACGAGCAGCAGCAGACCGGCCACGTCGGAGATCAGGCCGGGGATCATCAGGAGCAGTCCGCCGAGCATCAGGAAGCCGTTGCGGTCGCCCGCCCCGGCCCGCTCGGTGGCGGTCGGCGGGACACCGGTCTGCGCCGCCGCCTGCGCCTGCTGGAAGGTCTCGGTGAGGTTCTGGAAGGCGCGCCGCCCGGCGCGCTTGATCACCACGGCGCCGAGGACGGCGCCGCCGACCAGCAGACCGAAGACGGTCAGCCCGCCGGCCGCGCCCGCCACCACGATGAGCAGCCAGATTTCGAGGACCAGCCAGGCGGCCAGGGCCAGCGGAAGGAACGTACGCGCGCGGGAGCGCTTCGGGGCGAGGGGAGGCGGTGCGCCGGTCGTCATGCCCCCCAGTGTGCCTGGCGCCCCGCCGGAACGTCGTAAAGAGCGGATCAGCCGGAACGACCGGCCGAACCGGACCGGCCGTCAGCTCGTGGGCTTGCGGCCGAGCAGCTTGCCGACCTTGTTCGCACGGGCCGTCAGACCCCAGCCGGTGACCCGCCACAGGGCCTCGACGACGATGTTGCGGCTCATCTTCGAGTCGCCGATCTCCCGCTCCACGAAGGTGATGGGGACCTCGACGACATGGAAGCCGGCGGCGACGGCGCGCCGGGCCAGGTCGACCTGGAAGCAGTAGCCGGCCGATGCCACGTCCTCCAGGCCCAGGCCCTCCAGGGTCTCCTTGCGGAAGGCCCGGTAGCCGCCGGTGACGTCGCGGATCGGCACGTCGAGCATGACGCGCGAGTAGAGGCTGCCGCCGCGGGAGATGAACTCGCGGGACTTGGGCCAGTTCACGATGCGGCCGCCGGGGACCCAGCGGGAGCCGAGCACGAGGTCGGCGCCCTTGAGGGCGGTCAGCAGCCGGGGCAGCTCCTCGGGCTGGTGCGAGCCGTCGGCGTCCATCTCGACGAGGACGCCGTAGCCGTGCTCGATGCCCCAGCGGAAGCCGGCGAGGTAGGCGGCGCCCAGCCCCTCCTTGCCCTTGCGGTGCAGCACGTGGACGTGGTCGTCCTCGGCGGCGATCTCGTCGGCGAACTTGCCCGTGCCGTCGGGGCTGTTGTCGTCGGCGACGAGGATGTGCGCCTCCGGTACGGACTCCCGTACGCGCGAGACGATCGGCTTGATGTTCTCCGCCTCGTTGTAGGTCGGAATGATCACCAAGGCTCTGCCGAGCGGGCCGTAACGCCTCTGGCCACCGTCGTTCACTGCTGCCCCTTCGGATACATACGCGAACCCCCACCATAGCGAGCCCGTCTGTCGGCTCTGTCGCGGCGGGGCTGGTTGCGCATCCGAGGGCGGCGCGGGGACGGCGCGGGGCATGCCACGCGGGGTGTGCGGATCGGGGCCCGGCGCCCTTCGGGCCGACCTGGGACCCGCTGGCTGCGGGTCGACCGAAGGCCGTTGTCTACTGGACGTCCGGGCCCCACCGGGTCGCACCCTCCGCCGGAAAAAACCTTCCCTCGCCCCCGAGGCGCGGGTGCAGAACCTGAGGTTTGAAACCGGTCGGACGTCCTGTGGTGGACGCGGGAGAACCTACCCGCCCCCAGCGGCTCACTGTCAACACCCGCTTGACCTGCGGAGATGACCGATACCGCCAGGTCAGTGGGGAAGATCCGCAGGTCGCCGACCAGCCGGTTGATCATCGATCGGCGGTACGAAATGTCCCGACGTCACTCGTTCGGCCGGTCGAAAACCGTTTGTCCGAACACCACCGTGCGCAGGCAGACCGGCAGCTCACGCCCGGGGGTCAGATCGGGCAGACCGGGCGTTCCGGAGCGCGGATCGGTCGACCAGCGGGCCACCCGGTCGTCCGGCGCCTGGACCACGAGCTCGTCGGCGCGCCAGATCGCGTAGTCGGCGGGGGCGCCGGGGACGAGCGTGCCGGCGTCGTCGCGTCCGACGGCCCGCCAGCCGCCCCGGGTGTGGGCGGTGAAGGCGGCGCGGACGGAGATCCGGTGCTCCGGCGTGCGGTGGAAGGCGGCGGCGCGGACCGTGCCCCAGGGGTCCAGCGGGGTGACCGGGCTGTCGGAGCCGAAGGCCAGCGGCACACCGGCGCGGAGGAGGGCTGCGTACGGGTTGAGGGTGCGGGCGCGCTCGGCGCCGAGGCGCTCGGCGTACATGCCGTCCTCGCCGCCCCAGGCCGCGTCGAAGGCGGGCTGGACGGACGCGGTCAGGCCGAGTTCGGCGAAGGCGGCGATCGTCTCGGGGGTGAGCATCTCGGCGTGCTCGACGCGGTGGCGGGCGGCGCGGATCCGGGCGAGGCCGAGCTTCTCGGCGGCGGCGCGGACGCCGTCGACCACGGAGGTGACGGCGGCGTCGCCGATGGCGTGGAAGCCGGCCTGGAGGCCCGCCTCGGTGGCGGCGACGACATGGGCGGCGACCGTGGCCGCGTCGAGGTGTGCGACGCCCCTGTGGGCGCCGTCGGCGTGGTCGGCGTACGCCTCGTGCAGACAGGCGGTGTGGGAGCCGAGCGAGCCGTCGGCGAAGAGGTCGCCGGCCGCGCCGACGGCGCCGAGCGCGCGGGCCCGTTCGATGTCGAGGTCGGCCCAGTAGCCGACGACGCGCGGGCCGGGCTCGGTGCGGGCGAGGTCGAGGAGCCCGGTGAAGTCGTCCTCGGAGGAGATCTCCGGACCGCCGCACTCGTGCAGGGTGCCGATGCCGAGCGAGGCGGCGTGCGCACGGGCCGCACGCTGGGCCTCGGTGCGCTGCGCGGGCGAGAGGGCCGCGTAGGCGGCGGCGCGGACGGCGTGGTGCGCGTCGCCGGTCAGCGGCTCGCCGTCGCGGAAGCCGGTGCGGTCACGGACGCCCGGGACGAGGTCAAGGAGGGCGGTGGTGACGACGGCCGAGTGGACGTCGATCCGGGTGAGGTAGAGCGGCCGGCCGCCGGTGAGCTCGTCCAGCTCGTCGCGGCGCGGGGCCCGGCGCTCGGGCCAGCGGGCCGCGTCCCAGCCGTGTCCGATGAGGATCCGGTCGGCGGGGCGGGCGGCCGCGTACGAGCTGATCAGCTCCGCCGCCTCGGCGAGCGAGCGCGCGGCGGAGAGGTCGAGGCCGGTCAGGGCGAGTCCGGTGGCCGTGGTGTGCACATGGGCGTCGACGAACGCGGGGGTGACGAGCGCGCCTTCGAGGTCGATCACCTCGTCCACGCCGGAGGCGAAGGCGTCGGCCGCCCCCTCCGAGCCCACCCAGGCGACGTGTCCGCGCTCCACCACCATGGCGGTGGCGAAGGGGTCGGCGGGGCTGTGGACTTCTCCACCGCGCAGCAGGATGGTGCGGTGCTCGCTGTCTGAGAGGGTCTCGCTCATGGTGACCAGGCTAGATGCGCGGCGGGGCCCGGCCGTACGCCGGGCCCGGCGCGGCCGGATCGGTCCTGGGTGCTAGACGCGCGGCGGCCTGGCTTCGTACGGGGTCGACAGGACGACCGTCGTACGGCTGGAGACGCCCGCCTGGGAGCGGATGCGGCTGAGCAGGTGTTCGAGCTCCAGCGGGGTCGCGACGCGCACCTTGAGGATGTAGTTCTCGTCGCCCGCGACGCTGTGGCAGGCCTCGATCTCCGGGAGGTCCGCGAGCCGGTCCGGGGTGTCGTCCGGAGAGCTGGGGTCGAAGGGTTTGACCGAGATGAAGGCGGTCAGCGGCAGACCGACGGCCTCCGGGTCGACGACGGCCGCGTAGCCGCGGATGACCCCACGCTGCTCCAGTCGGCGGACGCGCTGATGTACGGCCGAGGTGGACAGGCCGGTGGCCTTGCCCAGGTCGGTGTAGCTCATGCGCCCGTCCCTGACGAGCAATTCGACGATCTGACGATCCAGCTCCTCCATGCGGTCAACCTATTGCCCCAAGGGGCCTCCGGCACAGCGGGGGTACGTCGCCGTCTCGTCACCACCCCGTCGCTATAGACCTCTATGGGCATCCTCGGGGCACCTGCGAGGGGCATGTGACGAACACCACAGGTTTGTGGGCGGCTCGATCGAGACCTCACGGTTATGCGGGGGGCCGTATGGGAATTGCTTGCTGTGGTCGAGGCCATACGTACTTCGGTCGACCCACCCGAGGGGGAGATTCTCCATGCAGGATCCTGTTGATTCGGTCGAGACGACCGACGAGCTGGACGCGTACGACACATTCGAGATGTACCGGGTCATCTGCCCGGACTGCGTCCAGCCGATCGCGCTGCTCGCGGACGAGGACAGGCTGCCGGAGCACGCGCTGTGCCCGACGCCCTGGAACCCGTTCGTGCTGACGGTCTGCCCGGGCACCGGCCGCGCCGCGTCCGACGCGAGCCCCGCCGACGAGACGCTCGAGGTCCAGGAGCAGGACACCGCGCTTCTGCTGACGCTCCCCCAGGGGCTCGACTGGCGGACGCAGCCCTTCTCGCACGTCGGCGGTCCGGGCTCGCGTCCGATCAAGGTGCCGCAGATGCGGCGCGCCGCGTAACGACGCCTACCAGTAGTCCCCTCGCACCATCGCCGCGAGCGTGGCGTGGTGCAGGATGAGGCTGTCCGGATTCTCCGGTACCTCCACCTCTCCGAAGTGCGCCTGGCGGTACGCGACTCTGAGCATCACGATCGCGTGCCGCAGCGCCGCGTAGAGCGTGTGGAACTCCATCTCGCGCGGCGTGTGCCCGGTGAGGGCCGCGTACCGTCGCTCGACGGCGTCGCGGCGCAGGAATCCGGGCAGTCCGGGCTGGCCGAAACTGACGGTCAGGTCCTGGAAGAAGCGGTGGAGGTAGACGGTCCAGCCGAGGTCGACCTCGCGCGGCGCGAAACCGGCCATCTCCCAGTCGAGGACGGCCGCGGGCCGGAATCCGTCGTAGACGATGTTCCCGATCCGCGCGTCGCCCCAGTTGAGGACGGCGGGCCCCTCGTCGGCCGGCCAGTGCGCCTCCAGCCAGGCGAAGGCCGACTCGATCAGCGGGGAGCGGGCGAGGTCCTTCACGACCCAGGCGTAGTAGGCGCGTTGGGCGTCGACATGGCGCCGCAGCGGGCTGCCGGCCCCGTCGGGCAGCAGGAACTCCGCCTCCTTCGCGGGGAACTGGTCGTGCAGCCGGGCGAGCACGGAGACGGATTCGGCCTCCAGGTGGGTGCGTTCGGCGTCGGTCGCGGAGTGCAGCCAGTTCCCCTCGTACGTATAGGGCATGACGTCCGGCGGCACGCGGCCCTCGGCGCGGGCCATCACGAAGAACGGGGCGCCGAGCGGACCCGGGTCGCGTTCCAGCCACAGGACGCGCGGGACGGGTAGGTCGGTGTGCTCCCCGACGAGCCGCATGACCCGGTGCTGCCGCTCCATGTCGTAGACGGGGAAGATCGTGTACGCGGCGGGGTCGGCGGCCAGCCGTAGCGCGCAGCCGCGCACGGGGGCGTCGGGGTGCTCGATGTCGAAGAGCAGGGTCTCGCTGGACATCCCGTTGGACCCGGGCACGGCGAGCCCGCCGACCCGGGCGCCGGGCAACCGGAGGTCGAGCCACTCGGTGAGCCGGCGGCCCAGTTCCTCGGGGTCGCGGGTGCTGGTGCGCGGGCGGGGCGCGGTGGCCATGGACGCACTCCTCTCTTCTTGGGGCTCGGTTCGCCTTCGGGGCAGGGTCAGTCGGCGGTGGACGTGTAGTCGGCGAAGCCGCTCGGGTCGTGGCGGCCGAAGGAGCCGTGCTCGAAGATCCCGTAGCCGGTGCGGCCTTCGAGGGTGAAGCGGGCCGCGTGGTCGGTGACGCCGAAGGCGGCCATGGGATGGGCGGCCGGGTCGGAGAGGTCGTACACCCTGCGGTCGGTCCAGTCGCGACCCTGCCAGGTGCCGTGCTGCCAGTCGACGGCGGGCGGGTAGCCGGCGCCGACGGCGAGCGGGGAGGAGGCGAGGATCTCGACGTCGACCTCCAGCGGCTTGCCGGACGGGTCCGTGAGGTGGATGGCGGCCCGTTCGGGGTGGCGGGTGCCCGGGCGGTACGTGATGTCGGTGCGGGGCCGGCCGAGTTGGGCGTCGCGCTGCCCGTTCCGTACGAGCAGGGCCTCGTTGAGGGTCCGGTAGCCGTCGGCGTCCTCCTGCGCGATGACCATGAGGAAGCGGTCGTCGAAGCGCATCGGGATCCAGAGCCAGTGGAAGCCCTCGGGCCGGAACTCGTCGGCGCGGCCGGGTTCCTCGCCGGGGATGGGCCGGACGCCCCAGCTGCGGTCGCGGGTGCCGGTCCATTCCCCCGCCGTGACGGCGAACTCCTCGCCGCCCGCCCGGACGGTCCCGGTGCAGTGGCCGGCCTGGACGAAGCGGCGGCCCTCCAGGGTGAGCCGGTCGCCGCGGCGCTGGGTGTGGTGCGGCTCCCAGACGGGAGCGAAGTCCCCGGTCCAGGTGAGGTCGAAGGAGAGCCCGTCGGGGTCGGCCGGGTCGGGGTCGCAGTGCAGGCCGAGCGTCTTGAGGGGTTCGTCCACGGTGATCCGGAGCGGGCCGACGGCGAGGTTCATCCGGTCGTCGCCGAGGGCGTCGGAGGCCCGGACGGCGTGCAGCCGGTCGCCGGTGCGCAGGGTCGCGTAGGCGTCCACGACCCCGGTGTTGGGGTAGACGCCGAGTCCGGCGATGAGCAGGGCACGGCCCTGATGGTCGAAGACGTGGAAGATGCACCGGTCGTAGACGTTGCGGTCGCCGCTGACGTGGTGCTTCATCGAGAGCGGCGCCTGGTGCACGGGGTACTCGTCGAGCGGGACGGGCCGGTCCTCTGACACGTGTGACCTCCTGGTCGACAGCGGGATCTGACGGTAAGTCAGAAAGCCTGTCGGGGGCCAGAGTCGTGCGGTACCCGTTCGCACGCACGCCACGAGCCCCGCGCAGGCCCGGGGCGGCCGGGTAGTTCTCGAACGCCTCCTCGAATCCGTCCGGCGGTGACCCCGGCCGGGCGGGGGCGTTGGGACAGGCATGACCACGCTGTACACCGCCCCCATCGGCAGCGGACGGCGGCGCCTCGCCGAGCCTCGCTTTGAAGAATCGGTTCCGCAGCCGCCGCCGCACGTCGCCGACCCGCCCATCTACAAGGCGCTGATCAGCCAGTGGGCCAGCCACGGCAAGACCCTGCCGGGCCGCGTCGACCAGGAGTGGAACCGGCTGACCGCCGCCCCCGTCTGGGCCGACCGGACCGTGCGGGTGAGCGGCGTCAGCGGGACGCTGGTCAGTGGGACTCTGGTCCGACAAGGTGGCGGGCGATGACCATCCGCTGGATCTGATTCGTACCCTCGACGATCTGCAGCACCTTCGCCTCGCGCATGTACCGCTCGACGGGGAAGTCCGCCGTGTATCCGTAGCCGCCGAGCACCTGCACTGCGTCGGTGGTGATCCGCATGGCCGCGTCCGAGCAGAAGAGCTTGGCCATCGCCGCCTGCCGCCCGAAGGGCCGGCCCTCGTCGCGCAGGCGCGCCGCCTCCAGGTACAGCGCACGGCCCGCCTCGATCCCGGTGGCCATGTCCGCGAGCAGGAAGCGGAGCCCCTGGAAGTCGGCGATCGGCCGGCCGAACTGCCGCCGCTCGCGGGCGTACGCCACGGCGGCGTCGAGCGCTGCCTGGGCGACGCCCACCGCGCAGGCCGCGATCCCGAGCCGCCCGGAGTCCAGGGCGGAGAGCGCGATGGCGAACCCCTGCCCCTCCGCGCCGATCCGGCGCGCGTCGGGGATCCGCACCCCGTCGAGGTGGAGCTGGGCGGTGGGCGAGCCCTTCATCCCCATCTTCCGCTCGGGCGGGGCGGCGGACAGCCCCTCCGCGCCCCCGGGGACCAGGAAGGCGGTGATCCCCTTCGGACCCTCGCCGCCGGTGCGGGCCATGACCGTGTAGAAGTCGGCGATCCCGCCGTGGGTGATCCAGGCCTTGGTGCCGTCGAGCACCCAGCTGTCGCCGTCCCGGACCGCCTTCGTGCGCAGCGAGGCCGCGTCGGATCCGGAAGTCGGCTCGGAGAGGCAGTACGCGCCGAGGAGGCCGCCACCGAGCATCGCCGGGAGGTGGGCGGCCCGCTGCTCGTCCGTACCGAAGTTCGCGAGCGCGTGGCAGGAGAGGGAGTGGACGCTCACTCCGAGCCCGACGGTGAGCCGGGCCGCGGCGAGCTCTTCGAGGACCTGGAGGTAGACGGCGTAGGGCTGGTCGCCGCCGCCGTGATCGGAGTCGTACGGGAGTCCGAGCAGACCGGAGTCGGAGAGCAGCGCGAACAGCTCGCGCGGGAAGCGGCCCTCGGCCTCCTCCTCGGCGGCGCGGGGCGCGATCTCCCGCCCGGCGATCTCACGGACCAGGGCGAGCAGCTCACGGGCCTCCTCGGTCGGCAGCCGGCGGTCCACTCCCTGCGGGGCGCGGTCGGGCATGGCGGCGCACTCCTCCCTCTACGGGCGCTGCGGCGGTGCGCGCGGGTCACGCGGCGCCGCCGGTGGTCACTGCTGCGCCGATGCTGCCCCGGCGGTTCGCGCGAGGGGGCGCCCGGCGCCCGTGGCGCGGGGAGTATGCCCGTTCGGCGGCGCCCGGTCACCCGAGGCGGCGCCGCGGTCGTCACATCAGGCCGGCCTGCGTGACGAACATGGCGAGGACGACGACGAGGGTCCAGCCGAGGACGTGCTCGAGGATCTTGGGCCCGTCGCCCTTGGGGCCGCCGGTACGGGCGCGGGAGCGGGCGGCGGAGTGGGTGGTGGCGGTCATGGCGCCCACAGTGCCAGCCGCGGACGGCCCCGGGGTAGGACGCCGGTCACGCTCCCGGGGCCGTACGACTGGCGCGTCAGCGGACGCCGACGGCCGCCAGGGCCTTGCGCTGCGCGGGTGTCGGGCGGTCGGGGAAGTAGAGGTAGCAGACCCCTCCTGTGCCGGAGACCACGGCGCCGCTCGCGTTGTACCGCTTGGTACGGAGCCAGATGTTCTCCCACTCGCGCCGCCGGTAGACCCGGCGGACGGCCTCGTTGTCGGGTGAGGCGGGGTCGTTGGCGATCACGTCGCCGTCGGCGGTGAAGCCGATCACGGTCATCAGATGGCCGGAGGTGCCGTAGCCGGCGCCGGTGAGCTCCTCCTTGCGGAAGGACTGTGACGTTATGGCCGGAATGCCCGCCGCGATGAGGATCTCCAGATCCGTGAGCGAGCGCAGCCGGGTCACCACCGCGTTCATCGCGGGGTAGGTGGCGGCGTAGGCGGCGTTGAAGGGCCAGTTGCCGCAGCCGTCGTACTGGTAATCGAAGGTGAAACGGGCCGCGTGGCAGACCTGGGGGTCGGCGAACTCCGGGTTCACCCAGCCGAGGTCCTCGGCGCTCGGGCGGCGCCCCCAGTACTCGACGATCATCTGCGAGGAGGTCGGGCTGCACCAGGCCTCGCCGCCGTTGTCGTACTCCGGGTACTGGCCGACATGGGTGTTCTGCGAGTAGCGCGGCACGGCCAGTTCGCGGGCGAGGCGGGGCGTCGAGGCGGGCACGGTGAAGCGGTCTGGGACGTCGGAGGCCATCGCGCCGACCCGCCACACCATCGGGGTGAGCCGGGTGCCGGGGGTGCGGTGGAGGGTCAGCCGCAGCTGGTACGCGGTCAGCCGCAGGCCGCTCGCCGGGTCGTTCACGGCGAAGGTGTCGGTCCAGATCGAGCTGCGGCCGTCGCTCTGGTCGTCGACCGAGGTGCGCCGGATGTCGCTGTCGCCGGCCGCCCAGCGGCCCATCACGTACCAGGGGGTGGTGGTGGCGTCGTTGTAGGTGCCGCGCAGCTCGATCTGGATCCAGGTGCCGGCCGGGGTCGCCGCGTTCCAGGAGGCGATGACCTCGGTGGCGGGGACGGTGGAGGTGTGGACCGGGGAGGTCCAGCTCGCGTACTCCCAGCGGGAGGTCGTACCGGTGTGCGGGTCGGCGTACTCGGTGATCCCGGCGGCTGTGCCGATGGCCAGGCAGGGGCGGAGTCCGGCGACGGCCCGGGTGCCGGTGCGGTCGCCGGACCGCCAGTCGGTGAAGGAGGCCCAGAAGCGGTTGTCGACGGAGGCGGGTTCCGGTGCGGGCGCGTGGCCGCGGTCGCCCGCGACGGCGGCCGGTGCGGTGGAGGCCACGGCCGTGCCCGCGACGGCGGCGAGGGCTGCGGCGAGGACGGTTCTGCGCGGAGCGGAGTCGGTCATGAGCGGTGACGACCTCCAGTCGGGAGCGACGAATCGAGAGCGGCGAATCGGAGTGCGGCGAATCCAGAGCAGCGAACGACGGCGACGGACCACGGCGGCGGACGACGCCGGCGGACGCGAGCGCGTGGACCACTATCCCGGCTCCCGGAGCGCCTCGGCCAGCGATTCGGCACGCGCCGCCGGACCAATATTGGTCTCCACCACTGGCATCGCCACGCCCCTGACCTGCGGCACCTCCGCGCGGAATCGTTACGCTTGCCCCATGACCGACGGGACCGACCTCGACCGCGCCGCCGCCGCGCTGCGCGCCCTGCCGCCCTCCTGCGGGCCGGTCCGGCTGATCGCCGTCGACGGTCACGCGGGCTCGGGCAAGTCGACCTTCGCCGCGCGCCTCGCCGGCCGCCTCGACGCGCCCGTCCTCCACCTCGACGACCTCGCCAGCCACGAGGAGCTCTTCGCCTGGACGGAGCGGATGCTCGGCGAGGTGATCGGGCCGCTCTCCCGGGACGAGGTCGCGCGCTATCACCCGTACGACTGGAATCTGCGGACCTTCGGCGCGCCCCGGGAGCTGCCGCCCGCTCCGGTCGTCCTGATCGAGGGGGTCGGCGCGGGACGGCGGGCGCTGCGCCCCTTCCTCGCGGCGCTGCTCTGGATGGAGCGGGGCCCGGAGGAGTCGTGGGTACGCGGCCGGCACCGGGACGGACCTGCGCAGTCGGAGTTCTGGGACGAGTGGACGGTGGCGGAGACTCGCCATTTCGCCGACGACCCTTCCCGGCCCTTCGCCGGCACCCTGGTACGGGAGAGTCCAGAAGGGTACGAGTGGCTTTCTGGGCCCTCAGTGACAGCGGGCCCGAACCAGATCATCACGGAACGTGACGACGCCCGAACAGGGAACTGAGTAGCCGAAAGTCGCCTTCCGCAAGTGCCTCAACTCGGCTTGACCCAGGGGGCGTACAGGTCTTACGTTCTTAATGTGCGGCTTTCCGAAGCCGCCGCGGACACGAAGCCCCCGGTTGTTCCCCCGTGATCGGGGGCTTCGTTCTGCCCTGATCATCCCTTTCTCCGAGCCGTCGACGACCTTGATGCTTACCCAGGGTTACGGCCACCGGATCATGCCCTTCTTCTTAGTAGCGCCCCCTCTGCGCAGGTACGATGCCCTTCGGTGGGGTCAATTCCCGTCCACGAGAAGGCGGTTCTGTACGGCTTCCGGCGGGCGCCCGCCCGCCGGGACAGCAACGGGGGCACGTTTTGTGGGGGACCCGATGGACATCGGCACGCAGGGCGGACCGGCCCCGGCCGAGCTCGCCTGGCTGCGGGGAGTCGACGCCTACACGATGGGCGCCTATCCGCAGGCGGAGGAAGAGTTCCGTACGGCGGTACGGATCGATCCCGGCATGGCGGACGCCTGGCTCGGGCTGCACGCGCTGCGGGTGGACACCACCACCGCGCTGCTGCGGATGTACCGCAACCGCGACCGGTTCGGCGAACAGCGCGCACGCCACCGCCGGACCCTGAACTCCTGGTACTGGCTGGGCTGGTGGGTCCAGCCCGTCCTGGAGAACCCGCGCGATCTGCTCCTCGCCCACGCCTCGCACTGGCTCGACGGCCGCCATGTGCCCGAGCTGGACCGGGCGCTGGCCGGGCTTCCACCGGTCGACACCGACCCGCAGGTCCGCTTCCTGCACGCCTGCCGGTCCTATCTCGTCAAGGACTGGGACCAGTTGGTCCGGCACACCGAGACCCTGGTGGACGATCCCCTGCTCGGGATCGAGGCCGGACTCTTCGGCGGGATGGCCCGGGTCCGGCTGGAGATGTACGGCCAGGCCGAGCCGCTGCTCTCGGCGGCCCTGATGCGCTGCCGCAGCGAACAGCCGCAGCGCAAGGAGCTGCGCTACTGGCTCGCCAGGGCCCACGAGGGCACCGGACGCAGCGCCGCCGCCCTCCCCCTCTACCGGGCGGTGCACCGGATCGACCCCGCTTTCATGGACACGGCCGCCCGGCTGGCGGCGATCACCGAGTACGACGGGTTCGAGGGGCCGGACGACGCGGCCGGGCTCGCGACGGTCGCCCTGAGCGGGGTCGGCCAGGACACCACCGCCGGGGACGCGACGCAGTCCGACCTCGACGGCCCGGGGCCCGACGGGCTGCGGCTCGGCACGGAGCCCCCGGCCCCGGCGGCGCCGACCGCCCCCGCCGGGCCGCCCGAGCCCCCCGACGTCGTACGGCAGAAGGCGACGGTCCCCGCGCAGCCCGCGCCCCCGCGCTTCCCCGCCAGCCCCACCGACCCCGCCCTGCTCGCCGAGGCGCTCGCCGAACTGGAGCGCATGGTGGGGATGGAGCCGGTGAAGCGGCAGGTCAAGGCGTTGTCGGCGCAGCTGGAGATGGCCCGGCTGCGGGCCGGGCAGGGGCTGCCCGTCCAGCCGCCGAAACGTCACTTTGTCTTCTCCGGTCCCTCGGGCACCGGGAAGACGACCGTGGCCCGCATCCTCGGCCGGGTCTTCTACGCCCTCGGGCTGCTCGGCGGCGACCATCTGGTCGAGGCCCAGCGCGCGGACCTCGTGGGCGAGTTCCTGGGCCAGACCGCCGTCAAGGCGAACGAGCTGATCGACTCGGCGATCGGCGGGGTCCTCTTCGTGGACGAGGCGTACTCGCTCTCCAACACCGGCTACAGCAAGGGCGACGCGTACGGCGACGAGGCGCTCCAGGTCCTCCTCAAGCGCGCCGAGGACAACCGGGACCACCTGGTGGTGATCCTGGCGGGCTACCCGGAGGGCATGGACCGGCTGCTCGCCACCAACCCCGGGCTCTCCTCCCGCTTCACGACCCGGGTCGACTTCCCCTCGTACCGCCCGCTCGAACTCACCGCCATCGGCGAGGTGCTCGCGGCGGCGAACGGGGACTGCTGGGACGAGGAGGCGCTGGACGAGCTGCGCTCGATCAGCGGGCACGTGGTGGACCAGGGCTGGATCGACGAGCTGGGCAACGGACGCTTTCTGCGCACGCTGTACGAGAAGTCCTGCGCGTACCGCGACCTCCGGCTCGCGGGGTATCCGGGGACACCGACCCGGGACGACCTCGCCACGCTGCGGCTCGCGGACCTGATGCAGGCGTACGGGGAGGTCCTCTCGGGGCGCCGGGGGCCGCAGGAACCTGGAGGGCTCTGAGCCGCTGGGCGGTGGTGACCACACGTTCGTGGTCACCACCACCCCTCGGGGTCACGCCGTCAGCACCTGCTCGGGTACTCGGTGGGACGGGTCCCTGACCTCGCCCACCAGCATCTCCAGGACGTCCTCCAGCGCGACCAGGCCGAGGATCCGGCCCGAGCCGTCCGCCACCTGGGCGAGGTGCGTCGCCGCGCGGCGCATCACGGTGAGCGCGTCGTCGAGCGGCAGCTCGGACCGGACCGTCGCCATGGGCCGCCACACGTGCTGCGGCACCGCCCGCTCCCGCTCCTCCAGGTCCAGGACGTCCTTGACGTGCACGAACCCCATGTACGTGCCGTGCCCCTCGGCGCACACCGGGAAGCGCGAGTAGCCCGTGCGGACCGTGAGCTCCTCGATCTCCCGGGGCGTCACCGACGGCGTGACCGTCACCAGCGCCGAAGGGGCCATGACGACGTCCGTGACCGTGCGGCTGCCCAGCTCCAGGGCGTCCCCCAGGCGCTCCTGCTCGACCGGGTCGAGCAGTCCCGCCTGGCCCGCGTCCTCCACGAGCCGGCCGAGCTGGGTGCTGGTGAAGACCGCCTCCACCTCGTCCTTCGGCTCGACGTCGAAAGCCCGCAGGACGAGGCGGGCGCACGCGCCGAGCGCCCGGGTGACCGGCCGGCACAGCCGGGCGAAGCCGACCAGGGTCGGGCCGAGCCAGAGCGCGGTCCGTTCCGGCGCGGCCATCGCGAGGTTCTTCGGGACCATCTCGCCGATCACGAGATGGAGGAAGACGACGGCGGTCAGCGCCACCGCGTACCCCAGCGGATGGATGAGCCCGGCCGGCACGCCGATGGCGTGGAAGACCGGTTCGAGGAGGTGCGCCACGGTCGGCTCGGCGACCGCGCCCAGGGTCAGGGAGCAGATGGTGATGCCGAACTGGGCGGCCGCCATCATCTGCGGCAGGTTCTCCAGGCCGTACAGGACCTGGCGGGCCCGCTTGCCGCCGAGCGGCTCGATCTGGCTGCGGCGTACGGAGACGAGCGCGAACTCGGCGCCGACGAAGAAGCCGTTGGCCACCACCAGGAGGAGGGCGAACAGCAGTTGGAGCAGGCTCATCGGACCGCCTCCCGTACCGCGGGCACCTCGGCCGTACGGACGATCCGCACCCGCTCGGCGCGGTAGCGGTCGACCTGGCGCACCAGGAGCCCCCACCCGGGGAGTTCGGCCCGGTCGCCGGGGGCGGGGATGCGGCCCAGGAGATCGGCGACGAGTCCGGCGACCGTCTCGTACGGCCCGTCGGGCACATCGAGCCCTATCCGGTGCAGGGTGTGCACCCGGCAGGAGCCGTCGGCCTCCCAGGCGGGGTTCCCGTCCTCGGCGGCCACGGCGGCCAGCTCGGGCCGCGCGTCGGCGGCGGTGTCGTGCTCGTCGCGGACCTCGCCGACGAGCTCCTCCACGATGTCCTCCAGGGTGACGACCCCGGCGGTGCCGCCGTACTCGTCGACGACCACGGCGATCGGCTGCTCGCGCCGCAGCCGCTCCAGCAGCGCCTGGGCCGGCAGCGTCTCGGGAACGAGCAGCGGCGGTACGGCGATCCGGCCGACGGTGGTGCGCTGCCGCTCCTCCGGCCGCACGGCGAGGGCGTCCTTGAGGTGGACCATGCCGACGATCTCGTCGATCCGCTCGCGGTAGACGGGGAACCGCGACAGACCCGTCGCCCGGGTGAGGTTGAGGACGTCGGCCGCGGTGGCGTCCGACTGGAGGGCGCTCATCTTCACCCGTGGCGTCATGGCCTGCTGCGCGGTGAGTCCACCGAGGGTGAGGGTCCGTACGAAGAGGTCGGCGGTGTCCTGCTCCAGCGTGCCGGCCCGGGCCGAGTGGCGGGCGAGGGCGACCAGCTCGCCGGGGGTGCGGACGGAGTCGAGTTCCTCGGTGGGCTCGACCCCGAGCAGCCGGACCAGCCGGTTGGCGACCCGGTTGAGCAGGGCGATGACCGGACGGAAGAGGGAGGCGAAGAGGTGCTGCGGCCCGGCCACGAACCGTGCCACCTGGAGCGGCCGGGAGACCGCCCAGTTCTTCGGGACGAGCTCGCCGACCACCATCTGCACGGCGGAGGCGAGGAGCATCCCGATCGCGACGGCGATCCCGGAGACGGCGCCGTCGGGGAGACCGGTCGCGGTGAGGGGTCCGTCGAGGAGCTGGGCGAGCGCCGGCTCGGCGAGCATGCCGACGACGAGGGAGGTGATCGTGATGCCGAGCTGGGTGCCGGAGAGCTGGAAGGACAGCTCGCCGAGCGACCTGACGACGGTGCGGGCGCGCCGGTCACCGGCGGCCGCGGCCCGCTCGGCCTCGGGGCGGTCCACGGTGACGAGGCCGAACTCGGCCGCCACGAAGAAGCCGTTGGCGAGGATCAGGAGGAAGGCTGCGGCGAGCAGCAGAAGGGGGATGATCATGCCGCCGCCTCCCGGGAGGGGGCGGCGCAGGTACTACCGGACGATCCGTCCATTGCCGGAGGGAGTCACTCCTCGGGTCGCAGGGTGGCCCCGCGGGCCGCGACGGCGGCCGTGCACATGCGAGGCGGTGGTGCCGCTCGGCACCACCGCATCCAGAGTAGCCACGCGGACCCCGCGCGGGGCAGGGGGTCGGCCCCGTATGGGGGATCCGTCGGGGTCAGCCCGCGTCAGGACCGGTGCCGCGGCTGTCGGCGAGGGCGCGCAGGGCGCGGGCGTCACGGATGGCCTGCTCCTTGGCGATGCCGGGCTGGATGCCGAGCACGGGCATGCTGGTGCCGTCGCTCAGGTCCAGGAAGACCCAGGGGTCGCCCGGCCGGAGGTTGACCTTGAGGATCTCCGCCCAGGCCAGCCGGCGGGTCCGGGTGATGTTGACGACCGTGACCCCGGCGTCGTCGGCGACGACCTTGGGGCGGCTCAGCATCACCAGGACGCCGAGGAAGAGCGCCGCGGTGAAGATGAAGCTGACCCGCTCCCCCGGGCTGAGCCGCTCCAGCATCAGCGTGACGGCGGTGATGACGGTGAACATGACCATCCCGATCGTCAGCAGGACCGCGCGGGTGCGGCCCGGCCGGAAGGTGACCGGGAGGGCGGGTGTCGGGGCGTCGGACATCGGATTCCTCGTACGTCAGGAGCTGCCGGGCGGTCGCTGCCGAGTGGTCAGAGACGGCAGGCGTGGATGGCCGTCGTCAGGATGGCGCGGGCACCCAGCTCGTACAGGTCGTCCATGATCCGCTGGGAGTCCTTGGCGGGGACCATCGAGCGGACGGCGACCCAGCCCTCGTTGTGCAGCGGCGAGATCGTCGGCGACTCCAGGCCCGGGGTCAGCGCGACCGCCGCCTCCAGGTGCTCGGCGCGGCAGTCGTAGTCCATCATCACGTAGCTGCGGGCCACCAGGACGCCCTGGAGACGGCGCAGGAACGTCTGCACGCGCGCGTCCTCGGTGTCGGCGCCGGCCCGCCGGATCACCACGGCCTCGGAGGTGAGGATCGGGTCGCCGATGACCTCGAGTCCGGCGTTGCGCAGGCTGGTGCCGGTCTCGACGACGTCCGCG
Organism: Streptomyces sp. P9(2023); assembly: GCF_032436795.1. Classification (NCBI taxonomy): domain Bacteria; kingdom Bacillati; phylum Actinomycetota; class Actinomycetes; order Kitasatosporales; family Streptomycetaceae; genus Streptomyces; species Streptomyces sp. P9(2023). The sequence continues at coordinate 8,057 of NZ_JAUPWM010000033.1, read as the reverse complement.
ATGATCTGGGCGACGCCGAGCTTGACGGCGGTCTCGACCGCGCCGTCGAGGTGGACGACGGAGGCGTCGATCCCCTGGTCGGCGAGGTGCTTGGCGACGATGCCCTCGTAGGAGGTGGCGATCGTCATGCCCTGGAAGTCCTCGGGACCCTTCGCGGTGCCCGGCCGGGTGGCGTAGCGGAAGGTCGACCGGCCGAAGTTCAGCGGGAGGATCTCCTCGGCGTTGGCGCCGGAGTCGAGCAGCAGGTCACGGCCGGTGATGCCGATGTCCAGCTTGCCGGAGGCCACGTAGATCGCGATGTCCTTCGGGCGCAGGTAGAAGAACTCCACCTCGTTCTCGGGGTCGATGACCACGAGCTCCTTGGACTCCTTGCGCTGCCGGTAGCCGGCCTCATGGAGCATCGCCGACGCAGGTCCGGACAGTGAACCCTTGTTGGGGACGGCGATGCGCAGCATGGGATGAGCTTCCTTTGCCTGGGAGTCTTCGGGGAGGGAGTGTTTCTTCGTCTGCTCGGAAACGGGTACGTCAGAGGTGGGCGTAGACGTCGTCGAGCGAAATCCCGCGGGCGACCATCATCACCTGGACGTGGTACAGCAGCTGCGAGATTTCCTCGGCGGCGGCTTCCTTGCCCTCGTACTCGGCGGCCATCCAGACCTCGGCGGCCTCCTCGACGACCTTCTTGCCGATGGCATGGACGCCCTTCTCCACCAGTTCCGCGGTGCGGGAGGTGGCAGGGTCGCCGTTCTCGGCCTTGAGCTTGAGCTCGGCGAAGAGCTCTTCGAAGGTTTTGTTCGCCATGATGGTCCTAAGAGTACGGGGTAAGGGTCACGTACTTAGCGCCAGGGTTCGCTGACCGTGCGCAGCGTCGTCGCGGTGGCGACGGCGGCGGTGACGGCCTCGTGGCCCTTGTCCTCGCTGGACCCTTCGAGGCCGGCCCGGTCCAGGGCCTGCTCCTCGTCGTCCACGGTCAGGACGCCGAATCCGACGGGTACGCCGGTGTCGATCGAGACCTGGGTGAGGCCGTGGGTGACGCCCTGGCACACGTACTCGAAGTGCGGCGTTCCGCCGCGGATGACGACGCCGAGCGCCACGATGGCATCGTAGCCGCGCCCGGCGAGGACCTTCGCCACGACCGGGAGCTCGAAGCTGCCGGGGACGCGGAGCAGGGTCGGCTCGTCGATGCCGAGCTCGTGCAGGGCGCGGAGTGCGCCGTCGACGAGGCCGTCCATGATCTTCTCGTGCCACTGGGCCGCGATGACGGCCACCCGCAGGTCGCCGCAGTTCTTCACGCTGAGGACGGGTGCGCCCTTGCCGCTCATGTCTCTCCTTGCTGGGTACTGGTGACGTGCTGGGGTTACTGGTTTGCGCAGGTGGACGCGGTGCTCGCGTCCAGCCAGGGCAGGTCGTGTCCCATCCGGTCCCGCTTGGTGCGCAGGTAGCGGAGGTTGTGCTCGCCCGCCTGGACCGGCATGGGTTCGCGGCCCTCGACTGTGAGGCCGTGCCGGGTGAGGGCGTCGATCTTGTCGGGGTTGTTGGTCATCAGCCGGAGGCTGCGGACGCCGAGGTCGCCGAGGATCTGGGCGCCGGCCGCGTAGTCGCGGGCGTCGGCGGGGAGGCCCAGCTCCAGGTTGGCGTCGAGGGTGTCGCGGCCGCGCTCCTGGAGCTCGTACGCGCGCAGCTTGGACAGCAGGCCGATGCCGCGGCCCTCGTGGCCGCGCAGGTAGACCACGACACCGCGGCCGGCCTCGGTGATCCGGTCCATGGAGGCCTGGAGCTGCGGGCCGCAGTCGCAGCGCAGCGAGTGGAAGATGTCGCCGGTCAGGCACTCCGAGTGGACCCGGACCAGGACGTCCTCGCCGTCGCCGATCCGGCCGTGGACGAGGGCGACGTGCTCGACGCCATCGACCGTGGAGCGGTAGCCGTACGCGGTGAAGTCGCCGTGGGCCGTCGGGAGCTGGACCTCGGCCTCGCGGCGGACGGTCGGCTCGGAGGAGCGGCGGTACGCGATGAGGTCCTCGATCGAGATGATCGTGAGGCCGTGCTTGCGGGCAAACGGGACGAGCTCGGGCAGCCGCAGCATGACGCCGTCCTCGCCGGCGATCTCCACGATCGCGCCGGCCGGGCGCAGGCCCGCGAGGCGGGCGAGGTCGACGGCGGCCTCGGTGTGGCCGTTGCGGACCAGGACGCCGCCGGGCTTGGCGCGGAGCGGGAAGATGTGGCCCGGGCGGACGAAGTCCGAGGGCTCGTGCGCGCCGCTCGCCAGCATCCGCAGGGTGGTGGCGCGGTCGGCGGCGGAGATGCCGGTGGTGACGCCGTGGGCGGGCGCCGCGTCGACGGAGACGGTGAAGGCCGTGCGCATCGACTCGGTGTTGTGCTCGACCATCTGCGGGAGCTGGAGGCGCTCCAGTTCGTCGTCCTCCATGGGTGCGCAGATCAGGCCGCGGCACTCGCTCATCATGAAGGCGACGATCTCGGGGGTGGCCTTCTCGGCGGCGACGACGAGGTCGCCCTCGTTCTCACGGTCCTCGTCGTCCACGACGACGACGGGGCGGCCTGCGGCGATGTCCCGGATGGCCTGCTCGACGGGGTCGAGGGAGAGGTCGGTGGCGTCCCAGGGCGGAAGGGCGCTGATGGGGTGGCTCATGCGTGTGCTCCTTCCAGAGCGGCGGGAGCGGTGCGCGTCCGGAGCCACCAGTCGCGCAGGCCCCAGACGACGAGGGCGAAGTAGATGACGTAGACCAGGCCGGAGAAGGCGAGGCCGCTGTTGAAGGCGAGGGGGACGCCGACGAGGTCGACGAGGAGCCAGGCGAACCAGAACTCGACCAGGCCGCGCGCCTGGGCGATCATCGCGACGAGCGTGCCGACGAAGATGTACGCGTCGGCCCAGGGGCTCCAGGAGAGCGACGGGTAGAGCGTGAACAGGCCGCCGACCGCGAGGGTGCCGAGGACGGCGCCGGCCAGGAGGTAGCAGCGCTCCTTCCAGCTGGCGAAGCGGACGGCGATGGAGCCGTCCTGGGCCTGCTGCCTGCCTCGGTTCCACTGCCACCAGCCCCAGGCGGCGACGCCGATGACGAGGAGCTGCTTGCCGACGCCGCCGCTGAGGTGGGCGGAGGCGTAGGCGCCGACGAGGATGACGCCGGAGAGCAGCTGCGCGGGCCAGGTGAGTATGGAGCGGCGCCAGCCGAGCGCGAGGGCGATCAGACCGATCGTGTTGCCGATCATGTCGGACCACAGGATGTGCTGGTCGAGGACGGTGAACGCCTCGGAGTTGAGCCAGTTCACTTGACGTTCTCCTTCGGCGTAGGGCCGAGCAGCCGCTCGACGTACTTGGCGATGACGTCCACTTCGAGGTTGACCGGGTCGCCGCTCTTCTTGATGCCGAGGGTGGTCAGGGCGAGCGTGGTGGGGATGAGGCTGATGGTGAACCAGTCCTCCGCGGCTTCGACGACGGTGAGGCTGACGCCGTCGACCGTGATCGAGCCCTTCTCCACGACGTAACGCGAGAGCTGCGCGGGCAGGGCGACCTTGACGATCTCCCAGTTCTCGGACGGGGTCCGGTCGAGGATCGTGCCCGTGCCGTCGACGTGGCCCTGGACGATGTGGCCGCCGAGGCGTTCGCCGACCGCCATGGGCCGCTCCAGGTTGACCCGGGAACCGACGTCCAGCGCGCCGAGGGAGGACCGGTTGAGGGTCTCGGCCATCACGTCGGCGGTGAACTCGCCGTCGCCGTGCTCCACGACCGTGAGACAGACACCGTTGACGGCGATGGAGTCGCCGTGCTTGGCGCCTGCCGTGACCAGGGGGCCGCGCAGGCGGAAGCGGGAGGCGTCGGCCAGCTTCTCGACGGCGGTGACCTCGCCCAGTTCTTCGACGATTCCGGTGAACACGGTCAGGCTCCCTTGAGGGTCGCGGTGATGCGGATATCGGATCCGATGCGCACGGTCTCGGTGACGTCGAGCCGCAACGCTTCGGTGATGGTGGTGATTCCGGCGTCGGCGAGGGCGTTCGGGCCCGCGCCCAGAAGGACCGGGGCGAGGTAGCCGACGACCTGGTCGACGGCGCCCGCGCGGACGAAGGCGCCGGCCAGCGTCGGCCCGCCTTCGAGGAGGACGGAGCGGACGCCCTGCTGGTGGAGCGCCGCGAGGAGTTCGGGGATGTCGAGGCCGCCGCCGGGTGCGCGGGAGAGCCGCCAGGTCTCGGGGAGGTGGACGGTCTCCTCCGGGAGCAGGTCTTCGGCCACGGCGATCACGGTGCGCGCCGCGTCGTCCAGGACCCGGGCGCCCGGCTTCACCGCGCTCGCCTCGGTGTCGACGACGACCCGGAGCGGCTGGACGGCGCCTTCGACGCCGCGTACGGCCAAGTGGGGGTCGTCGGTGCGGGCGGTGCCTGAGCCGACCACGACGGCGTCGGACTCGGCGCGCAGCCGGTGGACGTCGGCGCGTGACTCGGCGGAGGTGATCCAGCGGGAGGTGCCGTCGGCGGCGGCGATCCGGCCGTCGAGGGTGGCGGCGTACTTCCACCGGACGAAGGGGCGGCCCAGGCGTACGGAGGTGAGCCAGGCGATGTTGCCGGCCTCGGCCTCGTCCGCGAGGACCCCGCTCCGGATTTCGACCCCGGCGGCGCGCAGGGTGTCCGCGCCACCCGTGGCCTGCGGGTTCGGGTCGCCGACCGCGTACACGACGCGGCGGACACCGGCCTCGATCAGCGCCTGGGCGCAGGGGCCGGTGCGGCCGGTGTGGTTGCAGGGTTCGAGGGTGACGTAGGCGGTGGCGCCGCGGGCGAGGTCGCCGGCCGCGCGCAGGGCGTGGATCTCGGCGTGCGGCCCGCCGGCGCGCTGGTGGTGGCCGGCGCCCACGGTCTGCCCGGAGGCGTCGAGAAGGACGCAGCCGACGACCGGGTTGGGGCTCGTGGAGCCGAGGCCGCGGGCCGCGAGCGCGATGGCGCTTCGCATGGCGGTGATGTCGGCCTGGTCTGCCACCGGGTCCTCCTGCCTCTTCGGGCACGGACTCCGGGGCCTGTCGATGACGACAGAGAGCGGGTACGACACTTCGCACAGGGGTGCCGAGGCCGGAACACACCGGTCGCCGACGAGGGCGACCAGCGGCGATACGGCCGACAGCGCCCCTGGTCAGGGTCGCCCGCCGCGCACTGCCTCCCATCCGGACTTTCACCGTCGGTCCAGGAGTTTCACCTGGTCAACCGGCCGCTGGCTGCGGACGGGTCGCGGACTATACCGCCGGTTCGGAATTACACCGACCCCGGAGTGCGCTGCTGCTGATACAGGGCCAGTGTGCCACGGCCGGTCGGGGGCCATGCGAGTGAGGCCCTGTGGCCTGGCTCACAGCACCTCACCACCCGCGACTTTGGTCCAGACCTATTGACGCACTGGTCTAGTCCTCTTAATCTCCGTGTCACCTCCGAGGTACGGCCCGCCGGTGTGCGCACTCCACGGGCCCAACACGACCCACCCGTTTGTTCGTTGTGTTTTTTCGACCTCCCCTGGAGGAACCGATCGTGTTGTCCCCCACGAAGACGAGGGTCTCGCTGCTCGCGTCCGGCGCGGCCGTCGCCGGTCTGCTGATCAGCTCTCTCGCGGGCGGAGTCTCGTACGCCGCCGACAACGAGAGCTGTCGGCCGGACGGGCTGTACAAGACCCCCGGCGTCGACGTCCCGTACTGCTCGGTCTACGACACCGAGGGCCGCGAGAAGATGGGCGCGGACCACCAGCGCCGCGTCATCGGCTACTTCACCGGCTGGCGCACCGGCAAGAACGGCGAGCCCGCCTACCTCGCCAACAACATCCCGTGGGACAAGATCACCCACATCAACTACGCCTTCGGACAAGTCGGTTCCGACAACAAGCTGTCGGTCGGAGCGGACGGGCCGAACAACGCGGCCACCGGGATGACCTGGCCCGGTGTCGCGGGCGCCGAGATGGACCCGGCGTATCCCTACAAGGGTCACTTCAACCTGCTGAACAAGTTCAAGAAGCAGAACCCGGAGGTCAAGACGCTGATCTCGGTCGGCGGCTGGGCGGAGACCGGCGGCTACTTCGACGACAACGGCACCCGGGTGAACTCGGGCGGCTTCTACTCGATGGCCACCAACGCCGACGGTTCGGTCAACCAGGCCGGGATCGACACGTTCGCGGACTCGGCCGTCGCCTTCATCAAGAAGTACGGCTTCAACGGCGTCGACATCGACTACGAGTACCCGACGACGATGAAGGACGCGGGCAACCCGCTCGACTGGCAGCTCGCCAACGCCCGCCGCGCGGGCCTGGTCAAGGGCTACGACGCCCTGATGAAGTCGCTGCGCGAGAAGCTGGACCGGGCCGGCGCCGCCGACGGCAAGCACTACCTGCTGACCGTCGCCGCGCCCTCCTCCGGCTACCTGCTGCGCGGCATGGAGACCTTCCAGATGCAGAAGTATCTGGACTACGTCAACATCATGTCCTACGACCTGCACGGCGCCTGGAACGAGTACGTCGGCCCCAACGCCTCGCTCTTCGACGACGGCAAGGACGGCGAGCTGGCCGCCGCGGGCGTCTACGGCTCCTCCCAGTACGGCGGTGTCGGCTACCTCAACACCGACTGGGCGTACCACTACTTCCGCGGCTCGATGCCGGCCGGCCGGATCAACATCGGCCTGCCGTACTACACCCGCGGCCACAAGAACGTGCAGGGCGGCACCGACGGCCTGTGGGGCAAGGCCGCCGCGACCACCTGCCCGGCCGGCGCGGGTCTGACCAAGTGCGGTGACGGCGCCGTCGGCATCGACAACCTGTGGCACGACAAGGACGCCAACGGCGCCGAGTCGCCCGCCGGGTCCAACCCGATGTGGCACGCCAAGAACCTGGAGAAGGGCGTGGTCGGCGACTACGTCACCCAGTACGGCTTCCCGGCGAACACCACGCTGACCGGCACCTACGCCCGCAAGTACGACTCGACCCTGGTCGCGCCGTGGCTGTGGAACGCGCAGAAGAAGGTCTTCCTCTCCACCGAGGACGAGCAGTCGGTGGCCGCCAAGGCCGACTACGTGATCAGCAAGGGCATCGGCGGCACGATGGTCTGGGAGATGGCCGGCGACTACGACTACAACGCCACCAAGGGCCAGTACGAGATGGGTGACACGCTCACCTCGCTGATGTACGACAAGTTCAAGTCGGCGACCCCGTACGGGTCGAAGAAGTCCAACGCCACGCTGCCGGCGCAGGCGGTCGACATCAGGACGGAGTTCACCGAGTTCAAGCTGGGCGACTCCAACTACCCGATCACGCCCAAGCTGAAGATCACCAACAACACCGCCACCACGCTGCCGGGCGGCACGGAGTTCCAGTTCGACTACGCGACCGCGGCTCCGGCCAACGCCTCCGACCAGTCCGGTTTCGGCACGAAGGTGATCAGCAGCGACCATACGGGCAACAACGTGGGCGGTCTGAAGGGCGACTTCCACCGGGTCTCGCTGAAGCTCCCGGCCTGGCAGACGCTGGCCCCCGGCGCGTCGGTGGACCTGGCGTTCAACTACTACCTGCCGGTGTCCACGCCGTCGAACTGGACGGTGAACATCAGCGGCACGACGTACGCGCTCGCCGGTGACCTGGCGCGCGGTACGACGGTGGTGGAGCCGGGCGGCTCGACCCCGACCCCGACGCCCACCCCGACTCCGACCGGGCCGACCCCGACCCCGACGGGTCCGACCCCGACGCCGACGCCGACCGGTGGCACCTGCACCGCCCCGGCGTACGTGGCCGGCACGGTCTACAACTCGGGCAACGAGGTCTCCCACAAGGGCCACAAGTGGAAGGCCCAGTGGTGGACCCAGAACGAGGAGCCGGGCACGACCGGCGAATGGGGTGTCTGGAAGGACCTCGGGGCCTGCTGACGCCCTGAAGCCCTGAAGTCCCCTCGGACCTCCACGAAAGACGCCCGGCGGCGGACTCACGGCCCTTGCCGTCGCCGGGTCCTCACCCGCCTTCGCCGGGGGCCCCCCCCACGGGGGCCCGGCGCGGCGCTGGAGCCCGGGCTCAATAGTAGCAAGAGGTTTGAGGCTCTGAG
>NZ_JAUPWM010000589.1:0-261 GCF_032436795.1 Streptomyces sp. P9(2023) | reverse complement strand
AGCAGGAGTGGGGAATTGGCGTAATGAGATTTCCCGTGGACCCCTTAAATGCTCAATAGTGACAACTTAATGAGTGCAATTAATACAAAATCTGTATTTACAATCGCGACCGGCAAGGTCACATATTTCAATATGGCGATCAATCTTGCTCGCTCATTCGAGTGGCACAATTCAACAAGCGATCTGCTGTTCTCTATCGTAACTGACTCGAACTTAAGTTTGCCGCCAGATTTGAAGCGCACGCAATTAATCCCCGTGCGC
>NZ_JAUPWM010000588.1:0-261 GCF_032436795.1 Streptomyces sp. P9(2023) | reverse complement strand
CAACCCGCAATCTTGCCGCCGAGGAGCGCAAACTGGCCTCGGAGAGCCAGCGAGTAAAAAGCGAAATCGGCCAGTTAACTGCCGAAGCTCAAAAATTAAAGCGCCAAGCCGATGCAAAAATGACGCTTGGGCTGCATGTGGACGGGCAGTCCCGCAACGAGCTGCAACGCCTTAATGCCGCCTATCACGAGCTTAAAAACAATGGCAATCTGACCAAGCAGGAGCTTGCCCGCGCCACTACAGCTTATACCCAAAAAGTGC
>NZ_JAUPWM010000587.1:0-261 GCF_032436795.1 Streptomyces sp. P9(2023) | reverse complement strand
TTGCGCGCGCTGCGCCGTGCCAGGTTGACCAGCCGTTCGGTCAGCAGCGCTTGCTGTCGGCTGGCAATGGCAAACATCACCGACGTGAGCGACAGTGACTCGCGAAAGACCTCCAGCATACGCTTGTGGGGAAAGTGACAGATCACGCCGTCACTGATCATGCGGACGTTTTCAAGGCGCTGGGAAAAAGCAAACTCCCGCAGACCGATGATGTCGCCGGGCAGAAAAACTTCCAGGATCTGACGGTCGCCATTTTCGAGG
>NZ_JAUPWM010000132.1:0-535 GCF_032436795.1 Streptomyces sp. P9(2023) | reverse complement strand
GGAGGCCGAGTCGATCCGCGAGGCGAAGGCCACGGCGTGGGACGAGGGGTACGCCGATTCGGAGAGGGAGTGGGAGCACGTCTACGGCGGGCACGCCATCGACCCGGATGGGGATGGCGTCACCTGCACTACGTGCCGCAACGGCAACCCGTACCGCACCGACGAGGGCCGACGCAATGACCAACTGCTGAACCAAGGAGAACAAAATGACTGATGACCCCCGACCCGAGTGGGTAGAAGCCGGTGTTGCCGCGCTCGTAGCCGAGGGCTGCGCTGAGAGAGGTAGCACCTTCATACGGGACAACGTTTATGTGGACGGGGCTGTCACCGTCACCCTCGCCGCCGTGATTGACCAGATCAAGGCCGAGGCGCTGATGGAAGCCGCGACCGCCTACCAGTTGGGCGGTATGGTCTACGAGCCGCAGGCCCGTGGCGACCTCGCCACCAAGCGTCAGCAGGCCGAGCACGCCGTGGCGTGGCTCCGCGACCGCGCCAAGCGGATCGAGGCGGGTGACGAATCGTGAGCGACCTACTA
>NZ_JAUPWM010000586.1:0-261 GCF_032436795.1 Streptomyces sp. P9(2023) | reverse complement strand
CGGATCTGTTTTAAGCCCTCAACCTGCCCTTCACCAAACAGGTTGCCACCGTTAACCACCTCATCAATCAACTGCTCGTAGCTAATCGGCTCCCATCTGCCTTCACCACGTTTGCCCACTCGCTTTAACGGCTGGGTGATACGGTAAGGACTATTGCGCATCTCCAGCATGCCATTACCCCGCGCACATGCGGTCGAACGCCCCTCTAAACCACTTTCACCTGCCATACCTAAGTAAGCCTGTTTGACTGGCGTTGCAAAG
>NZ_JAUPWM010000585.1:0-261 GCF_032436795.1 Streptomyces sp. P9(2023) | reverse complement strand
CTCCCCGTAGTACCCATGCCAGCCCTTGCAAAGGGAATTACCCTCCTCGACTCGCATTGCATCGCCCAGGTGATAAACGTGGCCCTTGTAGCGAAAGAAGGTGGCCATATCGAGGTCATCACCCTCAAGGTAATCAAACTCGGAGCGTTCCTGTGCGGTCAGCTCATAGCCGTGGATGATGTCCCTCGGTGCATTGTTAGTAGTCACATTCATTGCATTACCCTCTACATTGCGTTGCATTACATTGGGATGCGCCCTAAG
>NZ_JAUPWM010000584.1:0-261 GCF_032436795.1 Streptomyces sp. P9(2023) | reverse complement strand
TGGGTTGATAGGCCGGATGTGGAAGCCCAGTAATGGGTGGAGCTGACCGGTACTAATAGGCCGAGGGCTTGTCCTCATTTGCTCGCGTCCACTGTGTGGTTCCCGGGTTGCGAACAGTCGCACCGGTTGAACCAGTTCCACTTACTTAATTGAAAAGTGTGCTTGTTCGCTAGAACCCGATTGGGTTTCGGTGGTCATAGCGTTAGGGAAACGCCCGGTTACATTCCGAACCCGGAAGCTAAGCCTTTCAGCGCCGATGGT
>NZ_JAUPWM010000583.1:0-262 GCF_032436795.1 Streptomyces sp. P9(2023) | reverse complement strand
GGGGGCCGGCGCCTGATCCGGTGCCGAACTCAGGGGGCTATGCCCCCGCCGATGGCCAGGACATGACCGGAGGGGCGCTTGCCCCGATGGGGTTCACCGAAAGCGCCGCCACTGATGGCGTTTCGGGCGCTGTGGACCCGCAAAGCCGTTCTAACCCCGCCACCGCCCCGCCCCCCGCCAGCGTCCCGGCCCCCGCGCGCCGCGCCCGTGCCATCGGGCCGTCGCTGACCATGCCTGCGAGGTGAACAGCTCGACCACCGCA
>NZ_JAUPWM010000582.1:0-262 GCF_032436795.1 Streptomyces sp. P9(2023) | reverse complement strand
AAAACAAGAAAAAAAGTTTTGATTGATATAATTTTTGGATATAATATGGGATTAATTATTCTAGTAGAAATTGTCCATTTTGGTTTCGTAAAGGGAATATTAGTTTCTGATAAAAAAGAAAAATTATCTTTTATGGCTAAATTTGCTAATTTTAGGAATAGCACAATGAAAAAAAGTTTTTCTGATAATATGGAATCTCAACTTGTTTATGCCTAAAAATAATACCCCTTACTCAATTTGAGTAGGGGCTTTTTTGTGTGTC
>NZ_JAUPWM010000581.1:0-262 GCF_032436795.1 Streptomyces sp. P9(2023) | reverse complement strand
CTCAGAGCATCAACCCCGTCATCAAGGGAGCCGGTTGCCACTTCGTGCAACAAGGGTTTCCATAAATGGGTTTGATTGCGGTCGATTAAGGTAACGCTGGCTTTACGTTTGCGTCCTAATTTGTTGCCTAAAAAAGTGGCTAGTTCCAAGCCGCCAGCACCGCCGCCGACAATAACGATTTTTTTCATATGATAAACCTAAAAAAGTTGATAATAATTAATCGGATTTTGCGCTTTTGTTATATTTTTTTCAATTAATTTAA
>NZ_JAUPWM010000580.1:0-262 GCF_032436795.1 Streptomyces sp. P9(2023) | reverse complement strand
ACTGGGACTGATTTGCCATTTGAAATGCTGGTATCTTGTTCATATTCTCAACGCAAGATCACTGGTATATGGAATTGTAATAAGAGTCCAAGAGAAATTATTGACTCTTATAATACTTGTAAAAGACTATACGACTTTGACATAATGAATCAAAACTTTGCAGTCAACCAAGTAAAACCTGATGATGTGGCATCATATCTGGTCACTATTGATCATGAAACGCTTCGACGATGGCGTGAGGCGTTTCAAAATAGCCCCAATG
>NZ_JAUPWM010000579.1:0-262 GCF_032436795.1 Streptomyces sp. P9(2023) | reverse complement strand
AAGGGAGGACTTTCCCTTCTATTGGTGAAAAAACATCATCTTTTGCCAGTTTCTTTGTTTGACCAGTGGCTGCTAGTTTTGCTTCTTCTTTTGATAGTTGAACGGTTGATTCATCGTCTTTAAATCCTAGAATCCAAGCTAAGCCAAAACCTGCAACAAGTGCACAGATATCTAAAATAATATTGTAGATAGCAAATGTCATGTTACCTTCTGGAGAGATACTTGCTGTATATCTAAAAATTCCTAGCCCACCCATTTGGTA
>NZ_JAUPWM010000578.1:0-262 GCF_032436795.1 Streptomyces sp. P9(2023) | reverse complement strand
AAACACCTCCTGATACTGCAATCAGAACTAGACCCAAAGGCTTTTGATACCATTGTAAAGTTTTTGGTTGATGATGTTCTAACGCTTGTAAAGCTGCACTAACCCTTGGAATGTAAGCATGAGGTGGAGTGAAAACTGTTTGGCATTTTAAAAAGAACGCCTTAGCTTCTTGATACTCTTGCTCTGACAAATCTGAGCGATTTGCAATTGCAATGAACCTATCAAATTCATCTGCTGTTATCTTCATTTGGTTCCATTTCCT
>NZ_JAUPWM010000577.1:0-262 GCF_032436795.1 Streptomyces sp. P9(2023) | reverse complement strand
CGCAGCGGCATCCGTGCCTTGTTGCCCAACCTGCGTCAGGCGAACCGTTCCGGCGCCTGAGGAAGCCTGAGCTCCGGGATTTTCGCGCGTAACAGGTCGTGAAATTCCAACATGCAGCTTTCCAGGGTCGACAGCGGTCCCGGCTCGTAGCTGCTGGAGGCCAGCCCCTGCTGTACGCGGCGGCACAGGAACTCATCCTCCCGCTGCACCTGGCGGTTGATCCGGGCCGCGAGATGCGGATTGCCCGCTACCTCACCGCCCG
>NZ_JAUPWM010000576.1:0-262 GCF_032436795.1 Streptomyces sp. P9(2023) | reverse complement strand
TTCGTTGCCCGTCAGCTTCGGCTTGCGGGTCATGTTCCCCTCTATGCCGTCGCGAGAACAAGACCAATTTACCGACGCCGCGAGGTCGGCGCGACTATCGAAACCCTGAAAAAGAACGAGGACAGAAGAAAATGAGAACCGAAATCCTGGTGCTGTTGGCAGCAGCGGTCTGGACCTTGGCGATTGTTTTACCGTCAGGCGGCAGCCGCAGTGAACGCCAGGCCGAACAGCAACTATGCCTGCGGGTGGCGGCTCAGGTAAA
>NZ_JAUPWM010000575.1:0-262 GCF_032436795.1 Streptomyces sp. P9(2023) | reverse complement strand
CTTTGCTGTTGGCCGGGTGAGAAATTTAGAAAGCGCTGGCGAAGAGCTTAGCGAAGATGACATTGACAAAATGGTTCACAGTTTAATTTGGCCATTAGTAGTATTACGTGAAAAACTCTTTGAATTTAAAAGTGGTGTTCTATGGAATATTGCTCTATATACTCCACAAGATGACGGAAACTTAGTGCCTGTTTGGAGAATGCACGACAAAAGAATCGAGGTTAAAAACCGTGCATGGCCTCCCGGTTTCGGAGTTGTTGGC
>NZ_JAUPWM010000574.1:0-262 GCF_032436795.1 Streptomyces sp. P9(2023) | reverse complement strand
GCGTCCGGCGGTCGATCATCGAGGAGATCACCGCCCGCAACGCCGCCATCGACACGCAGGCCTCCTACATGGCGCTGCAGGCCCGGTGCGACGACTGGTAGGGCCGGCGCGGGCGCACCCCGTGCGCCGCGGGAGGTCTCCTCCGCAGCCTCCTACGGTGAAGGCCTGAAGCCCGTCTCCGCCGCGTTCTCGACGGCGGCCCCGACGCGTGTCGCCAGATCCTCGAGCGAGGCACGGACGGCGGAGCGCACGTCCTCGGGCA
>NZ_JAUPWM010000573.1:0-262 GCF_032436795.1 Streptomyces sp. P9(2023) | reverse complement strand
CAGCTTCAGCGCCCGCAGGGCCTCGAAAACGCCCAGAACATCAAGGAATGGCCGCTCCGGATGGCCCCGCTTCCTGCCACTGGCAACGACCAGTGGACCCTGACCCTCACCTGATCCGAAAGGCCTCTCATGTTCACGATTTGCGAAAACCCCAGATTCATCCAGACCGTGCCGGTGCTGGTTCCCGGCGCCACTGGCCACCGGGAGGAAACGATGAAGGCCCGGTTCCGGGTCATCCCCGAGGACGAGGCGCAGGGTTACG
>NZ_JAUPWM010000032.1:0-77983 GCF_032436795.1 Streptomyces sp. P9(2023) | reverse complement strand
TCATCGGCACCATCGACACCAACAACGTCCTCAAGGACGTCACCGTCATCCCTGAAGGCGCCTTCGCCACAGACTGGCAGGAGATCGCCTTCCTGCGTCCACCGGGCAAGCCGTCCTACCCGTGGGCCTTCCTGCTGGTCCAGTTCAGTGACGCCACGACTCCGCCTCCCTTCACTCGCCAGCGCTTCGAAGAGATGTTCACGACCGCGGGCGCGGGGCAGTTCAACCTGGTCGATTTCTACCGGGAGATGTCCCACGGGAATCTCGACCTCAGCACCTCACGCGTGTTCGGCTGGCACCGGCTTTCCCAGAAGGTATCCGACTACGTCGGGTCGGGAGGCAACCCGCAGGGCCGCAGGGACCTGATCACCTGGGCGCGCCAGGCCACGCTCAACGCGGGCGACAGCCTGTCGCCCTATGCGAACCGGATCTTCGTCGTCACCCATCCCCCCACGGACCTCTTCGGCATACCGGAGGGCGCCGTTTCCGGCGACGGCAGGGATTCGGCAGGGATGACGTCGCTGTCCCCGAGCCTTGTCGGACACGAGATGGGGCATGTCCACGGTCTCGACCACTCTTGGGGTGGAGGGTACGAGTACGGGGACCACTGGGACGTCATGAGCAACCGCACCCCCTATATGGCGCCGCATCCGGTCTATACGGAGCTGGACAGCGCAGGCCGGCCGATCTGGCGGATCGGCCCCGGTCTGAACGCCGCCGCCATGTGGGGCAAGGGATGGCTCGACATGACGCGCGTCTGGCAGGCGGGAGGCACGGAGACCGACGCGCTCGTCGACCTGCGACCGCTCCACCGGCATGACCTCCCCGGCCACCTCTGCGCGCGCGTCGGCCCGTACTTCTTCGAGTTCCGTGTCAAGGAACGCTGGGACGCGGCGATTCCGGAGCCTTGCGTGTTGGTGCACGAGCTCACCTACAACAGGTCGTATCTCCTCACCGCGACCGAGAGCGGCGGCAGGCAGGACCTTCGGGAGGGCGACGAGTTCGTCCGCGGGGACCCCAACGATCCGACGGGAGCGAGTCCTCTGGTCCGAGTCAAGGTGCTGGACATGGACGCCGCCGCGCGGACGGCGCGGCTCAGTGTGACGCAGCGGCCGGATCTCCGGTTCATGGCCGGACCCGAGACGCGGCTCTTCGGGGCGGAAGGCGTTGGCGGTGGGCTGATCGTCATCGGCGGGAAGGTCGTGGACGTACCGCCCGGCTCACCGCTCTCCGCCACGATCGAGGAGATCGCCCAGCACCTCCAGGAGACAGGGGCGACCGTCGCCGCGGACGGCGAAGGCTATCTGCATGGGAACTTCCTGCGCGCGATCGCCTCCTTGACGGACCTCGTGTCTCGGATGGAATCGCCGTGTGTGCCCCATGACGTGGTGCGGACCGACCAGGTCCCGGCGTCCGCGTCGGCCGCCGCGCATGCGGGCAGCGACTGAGGGCGACGGCGAGTCGGCGTCCCGGAGAGGGAGCGCGCAGGCGTTCCCTCTCCGGGACGGCACGTGCACTCGGCAGCGGCCGACCGGTGGGCATGGCTGGTGTTCGCGGCCACACGCAGCTCCGCCTCGCGCGGCCGCTCGTCGCCGACCTCCGACCGCCTTGGCAGCTGCCAGCAGAACCGAACAAACTCACCCCCGTGCGTGTCCGGCGGGGGTTCAAAAACCTTCTCAGGCTGCCGTCCTGGCCGTCCGACGTTAAACGACAAGCTTGGTGCCTGTTTCTGAACTCCCGCGTCCACATGGCCGCGAGGTGGGAAGGGGGCGACGAGAACTCAGTTGGCCCGGACCACAGCGGTGTGCAGTTCGCGTACGCCGCTGGTGCGGGGGTGCCGCTCGGCCAGCTCGTGGACGATGCTGCGGATCGCGGGTCGGTCCCGGACCTCACCGGGACTCGCCCGGTAGGCGTCCAGCAGGGCGCGGGCGGTCTGCTCGGGCCGCCGCCATGCCCACCAGGCTCGCGCCATGTCGGTGCCCATGCGGGCCCTGCGCTCGGCCGTTGGGAACTGCGCGGGGCGCAGGTTCTTGCCGGCTTCCAACGCGGCGCCCGCGTCCCCGAGTGCCCAATGGACGCCGACGGCGTACAGGTCGACGGATGCCGGGCTGATCGGGAAGAGCCGCCCCGCCGGCGCGGTGGGAGGCAGCGAGCGGGAGGCGCGACGGGCCTCCTCGATCATCGACAGGGCAGCTGCGCGCTGCCCGCCCCGGGCGGCTGTGTACGCCAGCGTGCACAGCATCTGTGCATACGCGGCGGCGGAGGCGCCTGTGCGCAGTCCGGTTGCTTCCACGTCGGCCGCCGCCGAGACCATCAGGCGCTGGGCGGCGGTGTTCTGGTCCTGGTGCCGGAGCACGATCGCCAGCTCGCGGGCTGCTGCTGCGGCTGCGAGCGGGGAGCCTGAGACCTGGGCCCAGGTGCGGGCGCGGTCCGCGGTGAGGCGCGCGCGGTCGTACGAGCCGAACTTGATGAGGACGGCGGAGGCGAGGCTGTAGAGGGAGGAGAGCCGGGCTTGGTCGAGCTCGTGGCGGGAGGCAACGGCTGCGTGCGCGTCGGCGAATAGGCCTGGAAGCACGGCGAGCAGCTGTTGGTGCTCGCCCTTGTCGTAGAGCGTGCGGGCGGTGGCCAAACGGGCGTTCAGCGGCCCGGCCCCCGGGGGCGGGGGAGCATCGGCCAGGGCCTCGTCCAGGCCCATCAGCAGGGCGGCCGGTCCGGCCGCCACCGTGGCGGTGAGCAGCGTGCGGCGGCGCATGGGGTCCTCCTCGGCGTCACGCGGACTGGCCGTCACTCTAGTGGCCGTCGCTGCTGTGGCAGGGAGTGGCGCCAGCGAAGTCACCAGGATGTGTGGGGGGACGCCGACTTCGAGCGCCGCACGGTGCACTAGAGCGAGGTCGATGACCCGTGTGCGGCGCTCCAGCCGGGAGACCGTGGCCGGCGAGCAGCCGAGCCGGTCACCGAGGACAGCCAGGGTCCAGGCGCGGTGCTCCCGGCCGAGCCGGATCAGGGCTCCCGGGCGCCGCTGTGCGACCATCTCGCGTGCTCCCGTGCTGTTCCAGAGCGGGTCAACGGGCACTGGCCCCTCCCACGCCGCACGACCGAGGCTTCCACGGTACGGGCGCCGGCCGGCACTGTCGAGACGCTTTGCAGAGCATGCAAATGCCTTGCACAGCAGGACAGTTGATGGCTCTTCAGCCGGTCGGGGCGATGTTCTGGATGTACCGCCCCGACCTGCGGGGCACCCGTCCACCGGAGGCACCCATGACCACCGCCGTCTCTTCCTCCCTGGCCACCGACCCGACGACCGGTCCCGTTCGCTCCGTGCGTGAGGTCGTGCCGGCCGACCTGTGGGACAAGCAGGTCGCGCTCCTCATGCGCGACTACCCGTACGACTCGGTCATGGCCACCCGCGTCCTCGGCCAGGGCTACGCGTACCTGCTGACCGCGATGGGGCACCGGGGCGAGGGCCTGGGGCTCGCGCCCAGCTCGCTCGTCGACATCGGCGTCCACACGATCATCCTCGACACCGTGACCTACGCCGAGCTGTGCGACGAGCACAACGACGGGCGCTTCCTGCACCACGTGCCCGATGTCGACTTCAAGAACGACGGATCGGTGATGAAGACGGCCCACCGCGTCGCCGCCGACGGATGGGAGGTCGACCTGCCGCTGTGGGCCGACGCCTCCACCTGCGGCCCGTGCCACCAGGGGAACGACTCGCACTGACCGCCCCCGCGCTCGGGTAACTCGGGGCTCGGCCTCTCGGCCGGGCCCCGAGGCACGTCCGGGTGAGTTCCCGCCGAACCCGCCCGCAACGTGGCCGCTCCCGCCAGGATGAAGCGGGTGACGACCACCACCACCACAGACCTCTGGCACCACTTCGGCCGCACCCGCGCCACCATCGACCGCACCGTCCCGGCCGCCTTCTACTGGGCGTGGAGCCAGGCCAGCGGGCCCGGACCGGACGTCCTCGGCGACCTGACCGGGCTGTGCGTGGGCGACCTTGGCGCCGGCGCGGCCCGGCACGCCGCCCACCTGGCGACCCGCCACCAGCCGGCCCGGGTCGACGCGGTCGACGCCTCCCCCGCACAGAACACGATGGCCACCGACCTCTTCGGCCACCTCGCACCGCGCCTGCGCATTGTGCCCTCCGATGTGGTCGACCACCTGCGCTCCATGCCCGGCACCTACGACGTGCTGTACAGCGTCTTCGGCGCGATCGATTTCACCGAGCCGCGCGAGTTGCTGCCGGCCGCTGCCGCCGCGCTGCGGCCCGGCGGACGGCTGGTGTTCTCCACTCTCGCCCACTACCTCAGCGGCGCACCCGCCCAGCCAGACGTCGTGCACGCCGACATCCCCGCGAAAACACCGACCGGGGAGACGACCACGATGCGCCGCTGGGTGCTCCAAGAGCACGTGTGGACCAAACTCCTGGACGAAGCCGGATTCACGGACATCGATGTCGACGTCCTGTCCGCCACCACCGACGGGCCTCGCACCGCCGGCACACAGCTGGTGACAGCTGTTCGCCAGGCCACCTGAATTCCCGATGGCGCGGGGGAGGACCCCCGCACGTCGGTCCGTGGGTCGTGAGCCTTCTGGCGCCGTAAAACGGGCCGGGGGTGGTGGGGGTGGGCGGTGGGGGTGGCCGGGTGCCGGGCTGCCCGGAGCGGGTCGCCTGCGTGCGGGCCGGTCAGCGCGCGGGCGGGACCGGTTCGGCCGAGTGCGTGCCGTCAGCCCCGGGGCGGGCACGCCGGCCCGAGGTCAGGCCCGCCTACGGCCCGGCGGCCCAGGCCGGCACTGTGGCGCCCCGGCCCAGGCCGCCCAGTGGCCCCGGGGCCGGCCCTCCCCAGGTTCGGGCGCTCGGTCCGTTAGCGCTTCGCCACGAAGACGTGGGCTGCTACCTCGGCGTCCAGTTCGGCGGCCTCGCCGCTGCTGCCTACCAGGATGCCGCCGGCCGACTCCGTCACGCTCACCACCGAGCCGGGCTGGACGCCCGCGCGGCGGAGGGTGTACATCAGCTGGGCGTCCGTCTGGATCGGCTCGCCGATGCGGCGGACGATCACCGTCTTGCCGTCCGAACCCGGGTCCAGGTCGGCGAGGGACACCATGGAGTCGTCCAGGAAGGCCTCCGCCTCGGCCTTCTCGCCCAGCTCCTCAAGGCCCGGGATCGGGTTCCCGTACGGCGACTCGGTCGGGTGCCGCAGCAGCTCCAGGACGCGGCGCTCCACCGCCTCGCTCATCACGTGCTCCCAGCGACAGGCCTCCGCGTGGACCTGCTCCCACTCCAGGCCGATCACGTCCACGAGCAGGCACTCCGCGAGGCGGTGCTTGCGCATCACGCGCGTCGCGAGGCGGCGGCCCTCGTCCGTCAGCTCCAGGTGCCGGTCACTGGCGACCGCCACCAGACCGTCCCGCTCCATACGGGCCACCGTCTGGCTGACCGTGGGGCCGCTCTGATCGAGCCGCTCCGCGATCCGGGCGCGCATGGGGACCACACCTTCCTCTTCCAGTTCGAGGATGGTGCGGAGATACATCTCCGTGGTGTCGATCAGTCCGGACATACGTGCCCCTCGATGAGTCGTGCGCTGGCCCTGCACCAATTCTGACGCATCACACCGACAACCGTGCCGCGCGGGGGAAACGAGGGGCAAAGACGGTATTGACAGAGCAATGGTCCAGAC
This sequence comes from Streptomyces sp. P9(2023), assembly GCF_032436795.1. Lineage (NCBI taxonomy): Bacteria > Bacillati > Actinomycetota > Actinomycetes > Kitasatosporales > Streptomycetaceae > Streptomyces > Streptomyces sp. P9(2023). The sequence goes on along the minus strand of NZ_JAUPWM010000032.1, from coordinate 72,302 downwards.
CGCACGGTGATCCGCGACACGACGACAAGGAGCTTCGGGAATGGGCGACAGCGCGCGCGAGTCCAAGCTGGCAGGGCAGTTCTTCGATGCCGCGATCGGCCTGCTGCAGCAGGTCCGCGACCAGGACGCCGGGGAGATCGCCGCCGCCGGAACCGCGATCGCCGAGACCGTCGCCGCCGGCGGCAGACTCTTCGCCTTCGGCGCCGGCCACTCCTCCCTGGCCGCCCAGGACGTCGTCTACCGGGCCGGCGGCCTCGCCCTGATGAACCTGCTCGCCGTCCCCGGCGTCGTCGGCGTCGACGTCATGCCCGCGACACTCGGCTCCGCCCTGGAGCGCGTGGACGGCCTGGCCGGCGCCGTACTCGACTCCTCGCCCGCCAAGGCCGGCGACGTACTGATCATCGTCTCCCTCTCCGGCCGCAACGCCCTCCCCGTCGAGATGGCGATGAACGCCCGCGCCCTCGGCCTGACGGTGATCGGCGTCACCTCGGTGGCGTACGCGACGGAGACGAAGTCCCGGCACGTCTCGGGGACGTACCTGAAGGACCACTGCGACATCGTCCTCGACTCGCGCATCGCGATCGGCGACGCCGAGCTGACCCACGAGGGCATCGAGGCGCCGTTCGCCCCCGCCTCGACGGTCGTCACCAGCGCCCTGATGCAGGCCACGATGGCCGCCGCGGCCGAGGAGATGGTCCGGCTCGGCATCGAACCGCCGCTGCTGCGCTCGGGGAACGTCGACGGCGGGCACGAGTGGAACGGCCGTGTGATGAACGAGTACCGCGACCGGATCTTCTTCCGGCACTGAGCCGACTCAGGCCGCGAAGCGGACCCGGACCGTCAGGCCGCCACCCGCCGCGTTCGCCGTCGCCGTCACCCTCGCGTCGTGGGCGCGGGCGATGGACTCGACGATCGAGAGGCCGAGGCCCACGCCCTCGCCGGGCGCCTGGGTACGGGCGGCCAGGCGGCGGAAGGGTTCGAAGAGCAGGGGCACGGTGTCCGCCGGGACGACGGGACCGGTGTTCGTGACCTCGATGCCGTCCGGTCCGGTACGGACCCCGACGCGGCCGTCCGGGACGTTGTGCCGGACGGCGTTCGCGACCAGGTTGTACGCCAGCCGGTCCAGCAGGACCGCGTCGCCGCCCACCGTCAGCGGCCGGGCGTCCAGCGAGACGGTGATCCCGCGCTCGGCCGCCTCGGCCGCCAGCGCCTCCACCGCCCGCGCGGCGACCTCGTGGACCGCCACCGGGCGCCGCTCGCGCAGCCCCTGCTCGCATGAGGCGAGCAACAGCAGCCCGTCGATGGTCCGTTCACTGGCGTCGGCGACCTCGATCAGCTTCTCGCGGATCCGGGCCACCCGCTCCGGTCCCGGCTCCCCCGCGAGGCCGATCTCGGCGGCCGCCCGCTGCACGGCGACCGGGGTACGCAGCTCGTGCGCCGCGTTCGCGGCGAACCGCTGCTGGGCCGAAACCAGCCGTTCCATCCGCCCCAGCATCCCGTCGAAGGTGTCCGCGAGACGCTTCAACTCCCCCGGCGGCCCGTCCAGGGCGATCCTCCCCCAAGGACTTCGTCCAGGGGGGACCCCCAGCAGGTTCTCCCCGGAGAGCCGACGGGCCGTTTCCGTGATCACGGCGACCGGGCGAAGCACCCGGCCCGCCATCCACCAGGCGAGCACGACGGAGAGGACGGCGTACGCGGCGAGGACGAGCAGGGAGACCGTGAGGAGGCGCTCAAGGGCGGCGCTCTCGGCCGCGTCGCTCAGCGTCCGGGTGATCGCCAGGCCCGGGGTGACGCCGGGCGGCATCGGCGCCGGGCTCGTGCGGATGGCCGGCGTCCACTGGGGGCTGGGAGTGGCGGCGGGCAGGTCCTGAAGCCGCTGCGCGGGCACGGCCGTCGTCATCGCCACGCTGATCGACGAGTACAGGCCGTCCTTGACCAGGACGTAGACGACTCCGGTGAGCAGTACGCCCGCGAGGAGGAGGAGTCCGCCGTAGAGGGCGGTCAGGCGGGCGCGTTCGCCGCCCATGACGTTCCGTACAGCCGTCCGCATGTCCGTCCGCGTGTCCGTCCGCATGTCCGTCCGCATGTCCGTCCGCGTGGCCGTCTTCATGTCCACCCTCATCACGCGATCCGGTAGCCCGCGCCCGGCACCGTCTCCACCACCGGCGGCTCGCCGAGCTTGGCGCGGAGCTTGCTCAGGGTGACGCGTACGGCGTTCGTGCGGTAGCTGGTGTGCTCCTCCCACACCTGCTCGATCAGGTCCTCGCCGCTGACGACGGCCCCCTCGGCCCGCAGCAGCGCCTCCAGGACCGCGAACTCCTTCCGCGACAGGTGCAGGTGCCGTCCGTCGCGGCTCGCCTGACGGCGGGCGGTGTCCAGGACGATCCCGGCGCGTTCGAGGACGGGCGGCAGCGCGGGCCGGGCGCGGCGGCCCAGGGCGAGGACGCGGGCGAGCAGCTCGTCGTACGCGAAGGGCTTGGCCAGGTAGTCGTCGGCGCCGAGCCCGAGGCCCTCGACCCGGTCCCGTACCGTGCCGGCCGCCGTCAGCATCAGGACCCGGGTCATCAGCCGCTGCTCGACCACCCGGCGGCAGACGTCGTCGCCGTGGACGCCTGGCAGGTCGCGGTCGAGGACCATGACGTCGTACTCCCCGAACTGGAGCTTCCGCAGGGCCTCCAGGCCGTCGGCCGCGACGTCCACGGCGAGCGCGTCGCGGCGCAGCCCCTCGGCGATCATCTCGGCGAGAAACGCCTCGTCCTCCACCACCAGTACGCGCATGGCCCCTGTCTATCCGACCGGGGCTTTCGTCTCCGTAAACCGATCCGCTGAGAGAAACGAAACCCCTCCCCCGCGCACGCTGCGGGCATGACGACGAGCACCCGACGTACCCGACGTACCCGAGAGACGTTTCAGCTGGCCGCCGCGGCCTCGATCGCCGCGCTCTGCCTCCTGACCACCGCGTGCACCGCGGACAACGGCAAGGCGGACGGCGCGAGCGAGAGCGTGAGCGACGAGGGCAAGAAGGCCGATCAGGCCCTGGAGCACCGTAAGTGCCTGCGCGAGCAGGGCCTCGACGTGCCCGAGCCGAAGCCGGGCGAGGAGGGCGTCGGCCTGACCATCGGCGGCGACGGCATGTCCAAGGAGAAGATGGAGAAGGCGTTCAAGGCCTGTCAGGGCAAGGGCGGGGCCGGCCTGGGGAAGGAGCCGACGCAGGCCGAGAAGGACAAGATGATCAAGTACGCCCAGTGCATGCGGAAGAACGGCTTCGACATGCCCGACCCGACCTTCGGCGGCGGCGGGATGACGGCGGCGCGGCCGATACCCCAGGGGGAACAGGCCAAGAAGTTCGAGAAGGCCAACAAGGCGTGCGAGAGCGTGACGCGATGAGCCGGCGCAGGCTCGTGGCCGCTCTGGCGGCGATCGTCGTCGTCGCGGGCGCGGGTGTGGCGGTGACCGCGCTGGCCGCGCCCGAGGAACGCCGGTCCGCCGCGGATTCGGACCAGCCGCCCGCCACGACCCCGATCACGCGCGGCGACCTGAGCGACAGCGCCCAGCAGGACGGCACGCTCGGCTACCTCGGCGAGCGGAAGATCAACGCGGGCCCGTCCGGGATCCTCACCCGGATCGCCCCGAGCGGCTCCGTCGTCGAGCGCGACGAGCGGCTGTACGAGGTCGACGGCAGGCCCGTGCGCCTGATGTACGGCGCCGAGCCGATGTACCGGACGCTGAAGACCGGCGACAAGGGCAAGGACGTCCGGCAGTGGGAGGAGAACCTCGCCGCGCTCGGGTACGTGGGCTTCACGGTGGACGAGGAGTACACGAAGAAGACCGCCGAGGCCGTGAAGCGCTGGCAGAAGTCCCACGACCTGAAGCGGACGGGGACGGTCGGCCCCGACACGATCGCGTTCGCCGGGAGCGCGGTACGGGTCAAGGAGGCGGGCGCCGCGACGGGCGACCAGGTGGGGCCGGGGCGGCCGGTCCTCACGGTGACGGGCTCGGAGCGGGTCGTACGGTTCAAGTTGCCTGTCTCGGAAGCCGGTTCGGCGAAGACCGGCACCCGGGTCTCCGTACAGCTGCCGGACGGGACGACGGCGGCGGGGAAGGTGTCGTCGGTGGGCAGGACGGCGTCGTCGGGCGACGATCCGCAGGACCGGACCCCGAAGATCGACATCACGGTCTCCTTCGACGCGCCCGGCAAGGTCACGGGCGTGGACCAGTCCCCGGTCACCGTCGACCTCACCGGCGAGACGCGGAAGAACGTCCTGTCCGTACCCGTCAACGCGCTCCTCGCCCTGCCGGAGGGCGGCTTCGGCGTCCAGGTCGTCGAGAACGGCCGGGCGCGGGACGTCGAGGTCGAGCTGGGGATGTTCGGGCAGGGCCGGGTGGAGATCAGCGGCGCGGGGCTGCGCGAGGGCATGAAGGTCGGGGTGCCGTCGGTATGAGGAGTACGAGTACGGATACGGGCACCGGCACCGGCACGAGTACCAGTACGAGTACCAGTACGGTCGTCCGGCTCTCCGGCGTCACCAAGGAGTACGCGGGCGGGGTCACGGCCCTCGACGGCGTCGACCTCACCGTCGGCGCCGGGGAACTCCTCGGCATCGTCGGCCCGTCCGGGTCCGGCAAGTCCACGCTGCTGCACATCGTCGGCACCCTGGACCGGCCGAGCGCCGGAACGGTGGAGATCGCCGGCCACGACGTGGCCACGCTGACCGACCGCCGGCTCTCCGCGCTGCGCTCGCGCCACATCGGCTTCGTGTTCCAGGCCTTCCACCTGGTGCCCGGGGTCGGCGCGCTGGAGAACGTCGCCGAGGGGCTGCTGTACTCCGGGCTCCCCCGCGCGCGGCGGCGGGCGCTGGCGGCGGAGGCGCTCGCGCGGGTCGGGCTCGCGGACCGGATGAAGCACCGCCCGCACGAGCTGTCCGGCGGGCAGAAGCAGCGGGTCGCCATCGCCCGCGCGGTGGTCGGCGAACCGGACCTGCTGCTCGCCGACGAGCCGACGGGCGCGCTGGACTCGGCGTCCGGCGAGGCGGTGATGGACCTGTTGCACGCGCTGAACGAGCAGGGCGCGACGATCGCGGTCATCACCCACGACACCGAGATCGCGGCCCGGCTGCCGCGCCAGGTCCGGATCCGCGACGGCCGGGTCGTGGCGGACACGGCGTACGGAAAGGTCGCGGCGTGAGGGCGGCGCGGGGCTCGCGGCGGGCGTTGAAGGCCGCGCGGCTCGGGCCGCGGGACGTCCTGCACGTCGGCTCGGCCGGGCTGCGGAGCCGACCCGTACGGGTGGTGCTGTCGGCGCTCGGGATCGCCATCGGGATCGCGACGATGATCGCGGTGGTGGGCATATCGGCGTCCAGCCAGGCCCAGTTGATGCGGCAGCTCGACGCGCTCGGTACGAACATGCTGGTGGCCAAGCCCGGCGAGGGGATGTTCAGCGGGGAGGAGGTCGAACTCCCCAAGGACGCGGTGGGGATGGTCGGCCGGATCGACGGCGTCGAGGAGGTAGGCGCGACCGGCGACCTGGACCGTACCGTCCGGCGCTCGGAGAAGATCCCGGAGGGCGAGACGGGCGGCATCGCGGTCAAGGCGGCGACGGAACGGCTGCTGGCGGTCCTGCGCGGCGGAATGGCGTCCGGTACGTGGCTGAACGCGGCCAACGGACGTTACCCGTCCGTTGTGTTGGGTCATGTCGCGGCCGAGCGGCTCGGCATCACGGAGCCGGGCCGGCAGGTCTGGATCGACGACCGGTACTTCACCGTCGTCGGCATCCTCGAACCGTTGCCGCTCGCGCCCGAGGTCGAACGTTCGGCGCTGGTCGGCTGGGAGGGCGCGCAGCGGCTGCTCGGCTTCGACGCTCATCCGACGGCGGTGTACGAGCGGTCCACGGACGCGTCCGTACGGACCGTCCAGCGGCTGCTCGCGCCGACGATCGACCCGGAGAACCCGCAGAACGTGTCGGTCGGCGACCCGTCGGCGGCGCTCCAGGCGAAGGCGGCGACGGAGGGGGCCTTCTCCACGCTGCTGCTCGGCCTGGGCGGGATCGCGCTGCTGGTGGGCGGTGTCGGCGTCGCCAACACCATGATCATCTCGGTGCTCGAACGCCGCCACGAGATCGGCCTGCGGCGGTCGCTGGGCGCGACGAGGGGCCAGATCAGGATCCAGTTCGTGACGGAGTCCCTGATGCTGTCGGGCCTGGGCGGCCTGGCTGGCCTGGCCCTCGGCGGCGCGGCGACGGGCGTGTACGCGTCCGCGGGCGACCTGCCCTGGGTGGTCCCGCCGTGGGCGGTGGCCGGTGGCTTCGGCGCGACGCTGGTGATCGGCACGGTGGCGGGCCTGTACCCGGCGGTACGGGCGTCCCGGCTGTCCCCGACGCTGGCCCTCCAGGCGTAGGAGGCGTAGAGGCTGTTCCGGGCGGTGTGGGGGACGAGGGGCGGGGCGGCCGAGCGCGCCCCGCCCCCGTACCGTCTCGCCCCCGCCGGTCGCCCGGGTCGCCCCGCCTCAGCCGCGTACCGTCTCGCCCCCCGCGCACACGCCCGCCAGGTCCAGTGAGGACGCGATCCGTACCGCCACCGCCTCCGCGAAGATCGCGTCCGGGCGTTCGAAGGGGGTGCGGGAGGCGGCGCGGAGGAAGGTCACGGCGCCGAGGGTGCGGCCCCGGCTGCGGAGGGGGAGGCACAGGGCGTGGACCGCGTCGCGCGGCCAGAAGCGTTCCGTCGCCCAGTCCTCGGCTCTCGCCGCGCCGGGCGCCGATGCCCGTACCGGGCCCGTACGGGCCAGGGCCTGGAGGACCGGGTGGGCCGAGGGGTAGCGGAGCGGGATGCCGCCGCCCGCGACCGGCACGACGGGGCCCGGCTCGCCCGCCGGGGTCGTCGCCAGCCGTACGAGCCGCCGCTCCCCCGCCGCCACGTCGATCAGCGCGTGGTCGGCGAAGCCGGCGAGCGCGAAGTCGAGCAGGACCGTCGCCGCCTCCCTCGGGTCCTCGCATTCGGCCGCGACCGCGCCCGCGCGGTGCAGTTGGCTGTACCGGAAGCGCAGCCGGTCCGCCTCCTGCTCGGCGAGGCGCTCCTCCGTGACGTCCTGGAACAGCCACCCCACGCCCAGCGGCACCGGTTCCTCCGCCAGCGGCGACGCAAGGCGCACGAACCCGCTGCGCCAGCACCGCCGCCGCTCGCCGTCCGCCGACTTCAGCGTCACCCACACCTCGGCCGGGGCCTTCGGCGCGCCCTCCGCGAGCACGTGCTCAAGGGCGCACTCCAGCTCCTCCAGGCCCTGCGTGACCAGCTCCCCGAGCGGCCGCCCGAGCAGCGTCGTCCGCCCGGCGCCCATCGCCCGCGCCGCGTACCCGTTGACGACGGCCGGCCGCAGGTCCACGTCCACGAGGACGACGCCCCAGGACGCGTCCTCGAAGAGGGCCTCGCTCAGGGCGATCGAGCGCTCCAGGTCGATCTGCGCGTGCACCTCGCTGAACGCGCAGTACACCCCGGCGGGCCTGCCGTCCGCGCCCCGCACGCCGGCGGACTGCGTCCGTACGAGAACGCGCCCGCCGTCCTTCCGTACCAACGCGAACTCGTGCACCAGCCGCCCCGGCGCCTCCATCGCGGCCATCACCCGAGCGAGCGCCTCCGCCGCGTCGGCGGGCCGCGCCGCCCACCCCTCGAACCCACGCCGCCCGACGGCCTCCACGGCCGACCAGCCGAGTATCCGCTCGGCCTCCTTGTTCCAGTGCGTGACGGTCCCGTCGGCATCGAAGGCACAGAGCGCCGCGTCCATCCCGTCGAGGAGCGCGGCGAGCAGATCATCCCCCGGCACAGACGTGGTCCCACCCCTGGCAGCACTCATCCCGGCACCCCCTGCAGGACGGTGTACGCGCGTGCATCCGCACGCCTCCGATCATTCAACTCGAACGTGACGCAGAACACACCCGGTTCAATGAATTCGATACCGACCGGAAACGAACGCCCGGCCTTCGATAAATCGCTTGAGTCTCTTCGGCGGGCTTCCTAGTGTGGGGGTACACGCTGAAAGGAGGTGATCCGAAAACATGGTTTCTTTTCGGACTCGTGAGGTGACTGCGGGCTAACGGCCTGCCGTCGCACTCTGTGCACCTCGGCAGGCCAGCTGCCGATACCCAAGCAGTCACCCGACCCGTGGGCCGCCGGTAAGTCCGGCCGGCTCCCGTCCGAACTCGAGCGGACGGGACCAAGGCCCACGGGTCGTCTGCGTTCTCAGGTCAGGCCTTAGCCCTCAGCCCCACGTGCGGGCGCACAGCACCAGGCGGTAGCCGTCCGGGTCCGCGATCGTCACTCCGTGCTCGTCCCAGTACGGGTTGTGTGCCGGGACGCGGGTGCCGCCGGCCGCCAGCAGGGCGGCGATCAGGGGCTCGTCCGCCGGCTCCCCCAGGTACAGCACGAACAGGTCGTCCACCGTCGGAGTCGGCTCCAGCGGCTGTTCCGGGTCGTGCGTCAGCTCGAAGTGCCAGGCGCCGCCGTTCGGGCCGACCATCAGCAGGTCGTGCTCCCCCGGCACCCGCTCGGTCGTCCGCCACAGCACGCTCAGGCCGAGGCCGGCCACGTAGAAGCGTTCGGCCGCGGCGAGGTCCCGGGAGGGGCGGGCCACCCGGACATGGGCGGCCGGATCGATCACTCCGAGGCCGCCTTCAGGGCGGCGCGCCAGGCGGGGCTGTCGACGTAGTGGTTGTCGTACTGCTCCGCCGACGCCGCGATCTCCTTCGGGTCGGCCTCGCCGCGCATCACGCGGCCGAGCAGCCGCAGATAGTCGAACCGTCCCATGCCCGGCGTGAACACGAACAGGACGTCCGCCTCGCAGCCCGGCGCCGCCGCGAAGGCGTGCGGGGTGTGCGGCGGCACCGCCAGGAAGTCGCCCGCCTCCAGGACGGTCACCTCCTCGCCGACCAGCACCTGGAGGGATCCGCTGATCACGAAGAACAGCTCCGTCGCCTTGGTGTGGAAGTGCGCGGGTGCCCCCACGGCGCCCTTGGCGAACGTCGAGCGGTAGGTGGTGAAGCCGTCGGCGGTGCTGTCCGAGTCCGCCAGCAGCGTCATCACACTGCTGGGGTCGGCGCAGGTCTCGGCGTCGGCGCGGCGCGTCAGCACCGGCCGGAAGGGCGGCTCGGCAGACTCGCCTGTGGTGGATCTTTCCTCGTTCATGATCCTTAACTTACGATCTTGGGCGCGCCTCTGGCCAGGGCTTTGGGAAGCCGCCCAACAGGCGCTACGCCAGCGACAGTTTGCCTGTGCGCTGCGACCTTGCCTCCCCCACCCTCAGGACCACCGCCGCCGCCCCCAGCAGCAGCGCGCTCAGCCCGCCCAGGCCAAGCAGCGCCGGGGCCAGCTCCGTCAGGGTGCGGTGCTCCAGGAGCGCGCCGCGGACCGCGATCAGGCTGCCCGTGAGCGGGAAGACCGCGCCGACCAGCTGGATCGCCGTCGGCAGGGCGAAGTGCGGGAGGCGGACCGCCGAGACGAACCAGAGCGGCTCGTCGAGGATCGTGTACAGGAACGCCGAGTCGCGCGAGAAGACCAGCAGGCTGTTGAGGAACGCGCCCCACGCCACCGCCGGGATCAGCAGGGCCAGGAAGACGATCCCGTACATCCACCAGGCCGACACCGACAGCGTGCCGAAGCCGGTGAGGGCGGCGACGGTGAAGCAGGTGAGCAGCCAGGCGTTCTGGAGGAGGGCGCCCGTGCCGTTGGCGATCATGAGGGTGAGGCGGCCGGCCGGGGAGAGGAAGAGGAGTTCCAGCGTGCCGGTGGCGCGCTCGAAGGAGAGGTGCCAGGCGCTCTGGACGAGCGAGAAGAAGAAGGCGTACGCGAGCGTCCCGGTCGCCAGGAACGCGAGGAGGCGGTCCGGGTCGGCGGCCGGCGGCCAGTTCGCGGCCGCCGGGGAGGCCGTCGCCACCGGGCGCAACGTGTAGTAGGTCGTGGCCAGTTGGAGCACCGGCCACACCAGCATCGAGAAGACCACCAGGGGTTGGCCGAAGAGGCGGCGGTGCTGTTTCAACGTCTCCGCCGCGAATACTCGGAGGGCGTGGCTCATACGAGGGCCTCCTCGCCCGTCTCCGCGAGCGCCAGGATCGCGTCCTCCAGGCTCGCCTCCGCGATCTCCAGGCCGCCGATCGAGCCGCCGGCGCCGACGATCGCGGCCGCCAGCGGACCCGCCATGTCGTCCGGGTGGCGGAGGGTGAGCAACTCGGCTCCGGAGGAGAGGAGTTCGGCGCTCGCGCCGAAGCGCTCCGCCACCGCCGCCGTGCCCTCCCCCGGGTTGGTGACCGTCAGGCGGATCGTGCGGTGGCTGCCGGTGGCCGCCTTCAGCTCCGCCGGACTGCCCTCCGCGAGGTGGCGGCCGGCGGAGATCACGTACACATGGCCGCAGAGCTCCTCGACCTCGGCGAGGTAGTGGGAGGTGAGGAGGACGCCCGTGCCCTCCTCGGCGAGGCGGGCCACGACGCGGCGCAGGTCGCGGGCGATCGGGGCGTCGAGGCCGAGGGTCGGCTCGTCGAGCAGCAGGTAGTCCGGGGTGTTGACGAGCCCGCGGGCGATGGCGAGGCGCTGCGTCATGCCGCGCGAGTACCGCTCGACCATGGTGTCCGCCGCGTCCGTCAGGCCCACCAGCGCGAGCAACTCGTCGATACGGGTGCGCAGTTCGCGCTTCGGGACGTCGTAGAGCTGGCCGAAGTACCAGAGGTTCTCCCGGCCGGTCATGCGGGTGTAGACCATGCGCTCGCCGCCCGCGATGAGGTTGATGCGGCGGCGTACGGCGCGGGCGTCGGCGACCGTGTCGAGGCCGTCGACCGTGACCGTGCCGGAGGTCGGGCGCAGGAGCGTGGCAAGGATCTTGATGGTGGTGGTCTTGCCCGCGCCGTTGAGGCCGAGGAGGCCGGTGATCCGGCCGGGCGGGATGTCGAGGTCGAGGCCGTCGACCGCCCGCTTGAGCGAGCGCGGGCCGAAGACCCCCTTGTCGCGTACGGGGAAGTCCTTGCGCAGGGCCCGCACCTGGATGCCCGACATGTCAGTACGTCCTTTCGACGGCGCGGGCCTCGGCCCGCGGCAGGTACAGCAGGCCGAGGACGAGGTAGACGCAGCTGACCGCCGCGCACACCGCCAGCCTCGGCAGGAGGTCGGGGAGCGATGAGCCGCCGGTGGTCGCCGCGTGCAGGACGTCCGTCGCCGCGGTCGTCGGCAGCAGCTCGGCGAACCACTGGACGGGCTCGGGCAGGTAGGCGCGCGGGAAGGTGAAGCCGCCGACCAGGCCGAGGACGATGAAGACGGTGTTCTGCGAGATGTGCGCCTCGCCGGCGGCGATCATCAGTCCGCCGAGGCCGACCGAGAGCGCGAAGACGGCGCCGGCGAGCGCGAGGGCGCCGAGGAGCAGGCCGGCCGCGGAGGACACGGGGACGGAGATGCCGAGCAGGGCGACGACGACGCCGAGGGCGAGGAACTCGACCAGGCTGCTGAGGACGGCGAAGGCGGTGAATCCGGCAAGGTACGGGAAGCGGCTCGCCGGGGCGATGAGGAGGGCGCCGAGGGTGCCCTGCCGCTGCTCGGTGATCAGCGCCTTCGCGGACCAGAGGATGAGGCGGACGGCGAACTGGAAGGCGGTCGCGCCGACGACGATGTAGGCGAGGTAGGCGGTGGTTCCGCTGCCCTCGGTGAAGTCGTCGGCGACGGCTCCGCCGCCGATGGCGTGGTAGCCGAGGTACGCCAGCGAGATGGCGAGCGCGGCGGGCAGGACCGTGCCGACGGCGTAGGTCCATGGGTAGGCGCGGCGGGTCATCTGCCAGGTGCGCCAGGCGGTCGCCCAGGCTATGGGCATGCGGGTGATCCCCTCCCCTGCGAGTCATGAGCGGGTTCCGAGTGAGTCTCTTTTCGGAACTTAGAACGTTAGAGTGAGTTCCTATCGGGAACTCACTCGATGACGCAAGATGGATCGTTGCCCGATAGAGGAGGAGCGCCATGGTCCGAGCCGTGCCCGAGCGCGACGCCGCCTGCGCGATCGCCCAGGCCGCCGCCGTCGTCGGCGACTGGTGGAGCCTGCTGCTCGTCCGCGAGACCGCGCGCGGCCGGCACCGCTTCGACGATCTCCAGGCCGAGCTGGCCATCTCCCGCAAGGTCCTCACCGAGCGCCTCGGCCACCTCGTCGACAGCGGCGTGCTCGACCGCGTGCCGTATCAGGAGGGGCCGGTGCGGTACGAGTACCGGCTCAGCCCCGCCGGGCGCGCCCTGCTCCCCGTCCTCGTCGCCATGCAGGACTGGTCCGACCGCTGGCTGCTCGGCGACGGCACCCTCACCGCCTCCGCCGACGAGCACAGCGCCGAGGCCCTCCGCGTCCACGAGCTGCCCGGCACCCGGCTGCCGCGCCTGACCCTGCCCGCGCACACCGGCGCCGAGCGGGACCCGGTGGACCCGGACGCCGCCGCCACCGTGCTCTTCTGCTACCCCGCGACCGGGCGGCCGAGCCCGCTGCCCGAGGGGTGGGACGCCATCCCCGGCACGGTCGGCTGCACGCTGGAGAACCGGCTGTTCAGGGACGCGTACGGGGAGTTCACGGCCGCCGGGATCGCCGTCCACGGCGTCTCGACGCAGCGCCCCGACGAGCAGCGGGCCTTCGCCGCCGCCGAGGACATCCCCTTCCCGCTGCTCTCCGACATGGACGCCCGGCTCGCGGCGGCGCTACGGCTGCCGACCTTCCGCGCCGGGCAGGCGCTCCGGCTCAAGCGCGCGGTCCTGGTCCTGGACCGGGAACGCACCGTCCGGTACGCCCAGTTCCCCGTCACGGACATCCCGCACGCGGTCGAGACGGCGCTGGCGGAGGCGACGAAGCTGTAGGTCCGACTGTCAGGGTGAGAGGCGCTCCACCCGCCACTCGTCGCCGTCGCCGTCCCCGTCGGCCACCCGTACGTACCGCAGCCGGTCGTGCAGCCGGTTCTCGTGGCCCTGCCAGAACTCCACCGTCTCCGGTACGACCCGGAAGCCGCCCCACTCCGGCGGCACCGGCACCTGCTCCTCCGCCGGGTAGCGCGCCGCCAGCTCCTCGTACCGGGCGAGCAGCTCCTCCCGTGACTCGATCACCGAGGACTGGTGGCTCGCCCAGGCGCCCAGCTGGGAGCCGTGCGGGCGGGTCCGGAAGTACGCGACCGTCTCGTCCCGGCCGGTGCGGACCGCCCGGCCCGTGACGATGACCTGCCGGGCCAGCGGATGCCAGGGGAAGAGCAGCGCGATGTACGGATTGGCCGCCAGCTCGCCGCCCTTGCGGGAGCCGTAGTTCGTGTAGAAGACGAAGCCGGCCTCGTCGTAGTGCTTCAGCAGCACCGTCCGGGCGGACGGGCGGCCGTCGGGCGTCGCGGTCGAGACGACCATCGCGTTCGGCTCGTGGATCGCCGGGCTGGTGGCGGCGATCTTGAACCAGCGCGTGAACTGTTCGATCGGCTCGGGGGCGAGGTCGGCCACAGTCAGCTCCGTGGTGCGGTACTGCTCGCGCATGTCGGCGGGATCGAGAGCAGGATCGAGAGCGTGGTCAAGATCGGGATCGAGAGCAGGATCGCGGGCGGGATCGCGGGCGGCATCGGCAGCGGGATCGCGGGCGGGATCGCGGGCGGCATCGGCAGCGGGATCGCGGGCGTCGGTCACAGGGTCATCCTGCCGCAGAGGCGCACTCCGCCCGGCATCGCATGCCGCGGAGGCGCAGTCTGCCCGGCATCGCGTGCCGCTAACCCTTCCTCGCCGGATCGGCGCAGTGTGCCGGATGTCACGCTTCCCCGCATCATCGGAACCGTACAGACTCGTCCGCTGGATAGCTGTTACTTCTGGATAGCTGCTACTTCCCGACCAACAGGTCCGTCCGACCGACAGGTCCCGCCAACCACTGGATGATTGATCATCGATAGAGGAGCCGCCTGATGTCCGACTTCGTACCCGGGCTCGAGGGAGTCGTCGCGTTCGAAACGGAGATCGCCGAACCGGACAAGGAGGGCGGCGCCCTCCGGTACCGCGGCGTCGACATCGAGGACCTGGTCGGTCACGTCTCGTTCGGCAACGTCTGGGGTCTCCTGGTCGACGGCGCGTTCGACCCCGGCCTGCCGCCGGCCGAGCCCTTCCCGATCCCGGTGCACTCGGGTGACATCCGCGTCGACGTACAGTCCGCGCTCGCCATGCTCGCCCCGGTCTGGGGCCTCAAACCGCTCCTCGACATCGACGCCGAGCAGGCCCGCGAGGACCTCGCCCGGGCCGCCGTCATGGCCCTCTCGTACGTCGCCCAGTCGGCGCGCGGCCAGGGTCTGCCGATGGTGCCGCAGAGCGAGATCGACAAGGCGCAGTCGGTCGTCGAGCGGTTCATGATCCGCTGGCGCGGCGAGCCCGACCCGAAGCACGTCCAGGCCGTCGACGCGTACTGGACCTCGGCCGCCGAGCACGGCATGAACGCCTCCACGTTCACCGCCCGCGTCATCGCCTCCACCGGTGCCGACGTGGCCGCCGCGCTGTCCGGCGCCGTCGGCGCCATGTCCGGCCCGCTGCACGGCGGCGCCCCGTCCCGCGTCCTCGGCATGATCGAGGAGATCGAGCGGACCGGCGACGCCACCGCGTACGTGAAGCAGGCCCTGGACAAGGGCGAGCGGCTGATGGGCTTCGGCCACCGCGTCTACCGCGCCGAGGACCCGCGCGCCCGCGTGCTCCGCCGTACGGCCCGCGAGCTCGCCGCGCCCCGCTTCGAGGTCGCAGAGGCGCTGGAGAAGGCGGCCCTGGAGGAGCTGCACAACCGCCGTCCGGACCGGATCCTCGCGACGAACGTCGAGTTCTGGGCGGCGATCGTGCTGGACTTCGCCGAGGTCCCGGCGCACATGTTCACGTCCATGTTCAGCTGCGCCCGTACGGCGGGCTGGTCGGCGCACATTCTGGAGCAGAAGCGCACGGGCCGCCTGGTCCGGCCGAGCGCCCGCTACACGGGCCCGGGCCAGCGCAACCCGCGCGAGATCGCGGGCTACGCGGACCTGGCGGCGTACGCGGGCTGACAGCCCTCAGGCAGCCGTGAGCGGCCTGAGGCCTGCCCTCACGCCGCCGTGAGCGGGCGCGCCTCCGCGAGCAGCAGGTCCGCGTGGTGGCGGGCCGCGGCCAGCGGGTGGGCGCGCAGCTTGCCCTTCAGTTCGTTGCGGCCGTACTCGGCGAACAGCGGGTTCGCCGGGTCGGTCGTGACGCCGGGCGCGTTCGAGGCGTACGGGAAGGTCAGCGGGGCGATCCGGGCGTCGAGCCGCGGGTTGTAGAAGAACGGGACGGAGAACCGTTCCGTCGCGGCGGGCGGGGAGACCACCCGGTGGTTGGTGGCGAGCAGATAGCCGTTCGTGGCCACTTCGAGCAGCTCGCCGAGGTTGACGACGAACGCGCCCGGCAGCGGCGGTACGTCGTGGAAGACCCCGTCCTCCCGCTCCACCTGGAGCCCGCCGACGTGGTCCTGGAGCAGCAGGGTCAGGAATCCGTAGTCCTTGTGCGCGCCGACGCCCTGGTCGGCGCCGTCGCCCGCGCTGCCCGGGTAGCGGACCAGCTTGAGGTGCGGGTGGGCCTGGGCCCCGAAGATGTCGTCGTAGAAGCCGGCGGGCGCGCCGATCGAGGCGAGCAGCTCGTGCAGCAGCCGCTCGGCGACGCCGCTGAGCCGCTCGACCCAGTTCAGCGCGGCGAGACGGAGCTCGGGGAGGGCGGTGGGCCACTGGTTGGGGCCCTGGAGCCACCAGTACGGGGCCTCGCCGGGGCCGGGGACGTGCGCGGGGCGCTCGGCGCCGATGTCGAGCTGGTCGCGCCAGTCGCGGGAGCCGCCGGTCCGTTCGTCACCGATGCGGGTGTAGCCGCGGAAGTGCGGCGAGTTCGTGGTGTCGATCGCGAGCCGGTCGGCCTCGGGGAGCGCGAAGAAGGCCTTCATGGCCGAGGTGAGGGCCGTCGTCTCGGCCTCGGTCACGCCGTGCCCGACGAGCTGGAAGAAGCCGACGTCGTGGGCGGCGGAGTGCAGCTGGGCGTGGAGGAGGCGCCGGGCCTGCGGGCCGCGGTCGGCGGCGGAGAGGTCGACGATCGGGAGCTGCGAGCTGTACGGCTGGATGGACGAGGGGTACGAGGTCTGCGTCATGGTGTGCGTCCGCGGGGTGTACGGGCCCGTGCGTGCCGCCAGGGGTGGGGCGGGGGGCGCGGGTGCCTGAGAGGTGAGGGGGCTTCGAGGTCAGGCGGAGCGCCGACAGCCCATGCTCGTGACGCGGACGAAGTCCACGTGGCGGCGGCGTACGAGCGGAAGCATGCGACCAGCGTACTGCGGGGCGCGCGGGACGTATGTGGCGCGGGTCACGTCACCGGGTGACCATGGAGGACGTGGCAGAAACCCGTACGAGCGACGTGCTGGACGTCATCGTCGTGGGCGCCGGGCCCGTGGGGCTGAGCGCCGCCGCCGAACTCCGCCGGCACGGGGTGCGCTGCCGGCTCGTCGACCGGCTGCAGGCCCGGCTGCCGTATGCGAAGGCCGTCGGGATCCAGCCACGCACCCTGGAGCTCTGGGACCGGATGGGCCTGGCCCGCGCCGTCCTGGAGGCGGCCGTGCCGCTGCGCGGCCAGCTGATCTACGTCGACGGGCGGGAACGCGGGCGGATCGAGCCGGCCCTGCCCCCGGAGGTGCCGTACGGCTTCGCCGCGCTGCCGCAGTACGAGACGGAACGGCTCCTGGAGGAGTACGTCGCGGGGCTCGGCACGACGATCGAGCGCGGCACCGAGCTGCTGTCGTTCACGCAGGACGAGGACGGGGTGACCGCCCGGCTGCGGACCGCGTCGGGCGCGGAGGCGGAGGAGGAGCTGCGGACCCGGTATCTGATCGGCTGCGACGGCGCGCACAGCACCGTCCGCAAGGGGCTCGGGCTCAGCTACGAGGGCGGGGCGTTCCCGTCGGAGTACATGCTCGGTGACGTCGAGGCCGATTGGGGCCTGCCGTACGGGTACGGCCTGCGGTCCACGCACCCCGGCGAGGACGGCGCACCCGACGAGGTCCTGGTCGCCATCCCCCTCCCCGGCGCCCCGAACCGCTACCGCCTGTCGATGTCGGTGCCACCGGAGCTGTCGGAGGAGGGTGCGACCACGCCGGGGGACGGTGTGGCGCACGGCCTTGAGGGCGGCCGGGCTCCGGAGCTGTCCCAACTCCAAGCCGTCGTCGACCGGCTCTCACCGACGGCCACGCGGCTGTCGCGGCTGCGCTGGTCGTCCGTCTTCCGCATCAGCCACCGGATCGTCGACCGCTACGGCCAGGGCCGCGTCTTCGTCGCGGGCGACGCCGCCCACATCCATCCGCCCACCGGCGCCCAGGGCATGAACACCGGCATCCAGGACGCCTGCAACCTGGCCTGGAAGCTCGCGCTCGTCGTACGCGGGGAGGCCGGGCCCGCCCTGCTCGGCAGTTACGACGCCGAGCGCCGCCCGGTCGGCGAGGAGGTCGTGGGCCGGACAGTCCGGCACGCGACCCAGGGCCTGGAGGCCGACCCCGACGACCCCCGGACCCTGATGTTCCGCGAGGCCCAACTCCTGGTCACCTACCGGGACGGGCCGCTCGCGGGCCACCCGTACGGGCCGGACGACGCGCCCCAGCCCGGCGACCGGGCCCCGGACTGCGCCGGCCTGACCGTCCCGCTCGCCGCCTACCCGCTGCGGCTCCTCGACGTCCTGCGCGACCGCACCGGGCACGTCCTGCTGCTGTACGCGGACCACATCGACGAACTCACCCGAGCCGCCGAGGCGGGCGCGGTGGTGTGCGCCGCCGTCGGCGCCGACGGCGTCGCGACCGTCGCCGTGCTCGCGCGCGAGGCAGCCGGAGGCGTACCAGGAGACCTGCCCGAATACCTCGACGCCGCCGGGGAGTTCGCCCGGCTCTACCGGCCCGACGGCCCGACCGGGTTCCTCGTACGACCCGACGGGCAGCTCGGTGCCCGCTTCCCGCTCGCCGGCACGGCGGCGGCGCTCACCGGCTACCTCGCGGCGCTGTCCATACCCGGGGTGTGAGCGCCCAGCGCCCGGTCCAGGAGGAGCGACCACTGGGCCACCACCCGCTCGCGGCGGCCCGCGTCGTCCGTGAGGAGGGTCGCCAGGCCCAGGCCGCGGGCCATGTCCAGGAGGCCCTGGACCGTCTCCCGTACCCCGGGGACGGACTCGTCGGCCGCCAGCAGGGTCACCGCCGTACGGTGGGACTCGCGGCCGACGCGGGCCTCCAACTCCGTCACGCGCGCGTGCAGCTGGGGCTCGTGGGCGGCCGCCACCCACAGGTGGAGGGCGGCGCGGAAGAGCGGCCCGGTGAAGAGGTCCACGAGCGCGGCGACGGCCTCGCGGCGGTCGCGGGCCGGGAGACCGCGCAGGGCCCGGGAGCGTTCCTCGGCGACGTACTCGACGGCCGCGGTGAAGAGGTCCTCCCGGGTCGGGAAGTGGTGCTGCGCCGCGCCCCTGGAGACCCCGGCGCGCTCGGCGACGACGGAGACGGTGGAGCCGGCCCAGCCGTGTTCGGCCAGGCAGGCCACCGCCGCCTCCAGGAGCCGCTGCCGGGTGGCGCGGCTCCTGTCCTGCTTGGGGCCGCCCTGCTGGGGGCCGGTCACAACCGCCATTCGGGGTCCCGTCGTTCGAGGAAGGCCGTCATCCCTTCGCGCGCCTCGGCCGAGGCGAAGAGTGAGGCCGACCTCTGTACCAGGTCCTCCGCGTCGCGCTCGAAGGTCTCCAGGACTCTAGCCGTGACCAGCCGCTTCGACTCCGCCAGCCCCTGCGGGGACCCCCGGCGCAGCCCGTCCAGGATCGAGTCGAGGGCCTCCGCCGGGGCGGTCACGAGGCCCATCGCGAGCGCCTCCGCCGTACCGAAGCGCTCCCCCGTCACGTAGTACCGCGCCGCCGCCCTCGGCGCCAGCTTCGGCAGCAGCGTCAGCGAGACGACGGCGGGCGCGACCCCGATCCGCGCCTCCGTCAGCGCGAAGTCGGAGCCCTCGGAGGCCACCACGATGTCGCAGGCGCCGAGCAGCCCGAGGCCACCCGCCCGTACGTGCCCGTCCACGACGCCCACCACCGGCTTCGGAAGCTCCACGATCTGCCGCAGCAGGTCCACGAAGGCGTACGGGCTCGGCGGCGCCTTCAGGTCCGCGCCCGCGCTGAACGTCGAGCCGGTGTGGGTGAGCACCACCGCCCGTACCGCCGGATCCTGCCCGCACTCGGCGAGCGCCGCCGCCAGCTCGGCGACCAGGGCCGCCGAGAGGGCGTTGCGCGTCTCCGGGGAGTCGAGCGTCAGCGTGGCGATGCCACGGTCGAGCTTCAATGGTCCACCTTCATTCGCGATCCCGTTCCCTCAGTTCGCGTCGGAGGATCTTCCCCGACGCGGCGCGCGGCACCCCGTCGATGAACTCCACGCGCCTGACCTTCTTGTACGGGGAGACCTTCCCCGCCACGTACGCCATCACGTCCTCCGCGGTCAGGTCGGCCGCATCCGGCTGGCGGACGACGTACGCCTTGGGGATCTCGGTACCGTCCTCGTCCGTCACTCCGATGACGGCCGCGTCGGCGATGGACTCGTGGGTGAGCAGCAGCGCTTCGAGCTCGGCCGGGGCGACCTGGAAGCCTTTGTACTTGATGAGTTCCTTGACCCGGTCGACGACGAACAGCCAGCCGTCCTCGTCCACCCGCCCTATGTCGCCGGTGTGCACCCAGCCGTCGGCGTCGATCATCGCGGCGGTGGCGTCGGGGCGGCCGAGGTACCCCTTCATGACCTGCGGCCCCCGGATGGCGACCTCGCCCTCCGCGCCCGGCCCGGCGTCCTTCGAGGGGTCGTCCAGGGACAGGATCCGCATCTCGGTGGAGGGCAGCAGCTGCCCGACGGCGCCGGGCGGGGGGTTCTGGGCGGCGAGCGGGACGACGTGGGTGCCCGGGGACAGCTCCGTCATCCCGTACGCCTGCCGGACCGGCGGCAGCTTGAGCCGCGCCGAGCAGGCCTCGGCGAGGGAGGCGTCGAGCGGGGCGGCGGCGCTGACGATGTACTCCAGCGAGGACAGGTCGTACGCGGCGACCGCCGGGTGTTTGGCGAGCGCCAGGACGATGGGCGGAGCGACGTACAGGCCGTTGATGCGGTGGTTCTGGATGGCGGCGAGGAACTGGTCGAGGTCGAAGCGGGGCAGGACGACGACGGTGGCGCCGTGGCGGAGCGGGGCGTTCATGAGTGCCGTGAGCCCGTAGATGTGGAAGAACGGGAGTACGGCGAGGATTCGGTCACCCGCGCTCATCGGCATCAGCGGGTACAGCTGGGCCAGGTTGGTCGCGATGGACGTGTGGGTGAGCATCACGCCCTTGGGGACTCCGGTGGTGCCGGAGGAGTACGGGAGGGCGGCGATGTCGTTGTCGGGGTCGATGGCGACGTCGGGCTCGGGGGCGGTGGTGGCGGGCATCGACTGGAGGGAGCGGTGGCCGTCGGCGCTGTCGCAGACGAATATCTCCTCGATCCCGCCCGCGAGTTCGGCGGCCCGGCGGGCGGCGGCGAGGAGCGGGGAGACGGTGACGATCCAGCGCGCGGAGGAGTCCTGGAGCTGCTTGGCGAACTCCTCCGGGGTGGACAGCGGATGGACGGTGGTGACGGACGCGCCGGCGCGGGTGGCCGCGTAGAAGGCGACCGGGTACAGGACGGTGTTGGGGCTGTGCAGGGCGAGGACGTCGCCCTTGCGGACGCCCGCCTCGGCGAGCCCGGCGGCGACGCGCCGGTGGAAGGCGTCGAGCTGGGCGTACGTGAGGGTCGGCCCGGCGCCCGTCCCGTCGATCAGTGCAGGGGTGTCGCCGAACTCGGCGGCCCGGCCGAGGACGGCGTCGTGGATGGGGAGGGAGACGGCCGGAACATCCTCGTACTCGCTGTGAAACACCATGCGTGCCCCCTGGAGAGGTGGAAGGTGGACGCCAGGATCGCGTGGGTCGATGCGAGTTGGGGAGACCCTGTCAGTACCGGAAGAAACAATCAAGCATGCCTGCATGATTCTCGGGAAGGGGTACGGCGCGTCGGGAACGCTCCCCCCTCCCGGCCCACGTTGGGCGCGGGAGGGGCGGTTCGTCGTGCCAGAATGCGGAGTGGGTGGGTGGCTGGAGCAGTTCGTGATCGGCCTGCGTGTGCCGGCCGCTGTGGAAGTTGTCCGCAAGCACCGTGACGCCGCCCGAGTGCAACAGGTGCTCTCCCAGCTGCCTGGGCTGCTGCGGGACGCCACAGCCCAGGCCCATGCCTCGAAAGCGGCCGATTCCTGGATGACCCTGTCCGAGGTATACAGCTCCGTGTACTGGCTCGCCGCCCGGCACAGGTGGATGGACATGGCAGAGCTGGCCGTGACCCGCCAGAGGCGGGCCGTCGAGCAGCAGTCCAACCCCCTCGGGGAGGCAATCGCCGCACGGGACCGGGCCGGCGCCTACCTGAACGGAGGCGACGCCGAGGGCGGGCTCCTGATCGTCGACCGGGCCATCGCGCGGGCCGAGACGGCGCTCTCCGGGCAGGATCGCGCGTTCGCCGTAGGGGTGCTGAACCTCCGGGGGATGACCCTCGCAGGCCGACTGGAGGACAAGGGAGGAGGGTGCGCGCGAGGCCGAGCGACACATCGACTCCGCGCAGCGGGCTGGCGACGAGTGGTTCAGCGGCGGAGACGCGAACCGGCACTCGATGATCTTCGGGCCCCAGAACACAGCGACGCACGTCCTTGCGACGAGGCTCGACCTCGGCCGGCCACGCGAGGCTCTTGGGGTGGCGGAGACGCTCGATGCCGCTCTCGTCGGACTACCGGCGACGCGAGTCGCTCCGTCCAAGTTGAACCTTGCCCGCGCTCATCTCGACCTGGGAACCGCGAGGCGGCTCTCCGTAACCTCTCGGAGGCGTGGGACGTCGCTCCTCAGATGGCTCGGATTCACCCGATGGCGCGGGAGGTCTTTCGCGTGCTGGCATCTCTGCATCGGCGGAGCAACCCTGAGCTGCTCCGCCTATCCCAGATGTCGGGAATGCCCCTCTGTTGACGGGTGCCGACGTGACCAGTGGCGACAGGATGGACCGGGTCAGTACGACTTGGGGAGACCCAGGGACTGGTGGGACACGTAGTTGAGGATCATCTCCCGGCTGACGGGCGCGATACGGGCCACGCGGGAGGCGGTGATGAGGCGGGCGAGGCCGAACTCGCGGGTGAGGCCGTTGCCGCCGAGGGTGTGCACGGACTGGTCGACGGCCTTGACGCAGGCCTCGCCGGCCGCGTACTTGGCCATGTTCGCGGCCTCGCCCGCGCCGACGTCGTCACCGGCGTCGTAGAGGTGGGCGGCCTTCTGCATCATCAGCCGGGCCAGCTCCAGCTCGATGTGGGCCTGGGCGAGGGGGTGGGCGATGGCCTGGTGGGCGCCGATCGGGGACTTCCAGACCTGGCGCTCCTTGGCGTACGCGACGGCCTTGGCGAGCGCGTACCGGCCCATGCCGATCGCGAAGGCGGCGGTCATGATCCGTTCGGGGTTGAGCCCGGCGAAGAGCTGGAGCAGCCCGGCGTCCTCGTCGCCGACGAGGGCGTCGGCGGGGAGCTGGACGTCGTCGAGGGTCAGCTCGAACTGCTTCTCGTACGCGTCGAGTTCCATGTCGATCTTGCGGCGCCCGAAGCCGGGGGCGTCACGGGGGACGACGAAGAGGCAGGGCTTCAGGTTGCCGGTACGGGCGTCGGAGGTGCGGCCGACGATGAGGGTCGCGTCGGCGATGTCGACACCGGAGACGAAGACCTTGCGCCCGTTGAGGACCCAGCCGTCCTCGGTCCTCGTGGCCGTGGTCGTGATCCGGTGGGAGTTGGAACCGGCGTCGGGCTCGGTGATGCCGAAGGCCATGGTGCGGGAGCCGTCGGCGAGCCCGGGAAGCCAGGCCTGCTTCTGCGCGTCGGTGCCGAAGCGGGCGATGACGGTGCCGCAGATGGCGGGCGAGACGACCATCATGAGCAGCGGCGCCCCGGCAGCCCCCAACTCTTCGAGCACGATGGAGAGTTCGGCCATTCCGCCACCTCCGCCGCCGTAGCTCTCGGGGAGGTTCACGCCCAGGTAGCCGAGCTTGCCGGCCTCGGCCCAGAGGGCGTCGTGCGCCTCGGGCGAGGTGCCGCCGTGGCGTTGCCCCAGGGCGGAGACGGCGGCGCGGAGGGCGAGGCGCTCGGCGGATTCGACGACGGTGCTGGTCATTGGTCCTCCTGTGCATCGGTCTGTACGACGGCGAGCAGGGCACCGACCTCGACCTGGCGGCCGGGGGCGGCGTGGAGCGCGGTGAGCGTGCCGGAGGCGGGAGCGACGACCCGGTGCTCCATCTTCATGGCCTCCAGCCAGAGGAGCGGCTGCCCGGCGGCGACCGGGTCGCCGACGGCGAGCCCGTCCGCGACCCGGACGACGGTGCCGGGCATGGGCGCGAGCAGGGACCCGGGTGCACGCTGCTCGGCCGGGTCGGGGAAGCGGGGCTGTGCGGTGAGCCGGTGGGGTCCGACGTGGACGATGCCGCCGTCGCCGTACCGGTCGACGGGGAAGTCCCGTACGACACCGTCGACTTCGAGCCGGACGCGGTCGGGGGCGACGGAGACGACGGTGACGCCGACGGGGGCGGTGACGGTGTACCCACCGTCCCGGGTGGGCCGGTACCGGGCCTCGTGATCGCCGTACGTCTTGACCTGGTCCTGCGAGGCGAGGTTCCGCCAGCCGCCGAAGCGCCCCCGCCTGCCGGCGGCATCCGCGAGCGCGGCGGCGACGGCTGCGTAGGCCTCCCCGGGGGCCGCCGGGGCCTTGGTGAGCGCGTCGAGATTCCGCTCGTAGAAGCCGGTGTCGAGCAGGGCGGGATCGTGAAAGCCGGGATGCCGGAGGGAGCGAACGAGCAGGCTGCGGTTGGTGACGGGCCCGTGAACCCGAGCAGTGTCGAGGGTGTGCGCGAGCTTGCGAAGGGCTTCGGGGCGGGTGGGTGCGTGGACGATGACTTTGGCGAGCATGGCGTCGTAATGGACGCCGATGGAGTCACCGGAGGCATAGCCGGCATCCACTCGCCCCGTTGTGCCCACCCCGACCGCCCCCGGGAACTCCAGGGCGTGCAGCACGCCCGCCTGAGGCGTCCACCCCGAGGCCGGATCCTCCGCGTAGAGCCGGGCCTCGATCGCGTGCCCGTACGCGGCAGGAGGCTCCGAGGGGAGGGCCCGGCCCTCGGCGACGGCAATCTGGAGGCCCACGAGGTCCACCCCGAACACCTCCTCCGTAACCGGATGCTCCACCTGAAGCCGCGTGTTCATCTCCAGGAACAGAGCGCGGCCATCCGCGATCAGGAACTCCACCGTCCCCGCCCCCACATACCCGACCGCCTTCGCCGCCGCGACCGACGTCGCGTACAGCGAGTCGACGAGCCCAGGCTCAAGCCCCGGCGCCGGGCACTCCTCGATGACCTTCTGGTGACGCCGCTGGAGCGAGCAGTCGCGCGTACCGAGCGCCCACACCGTCCCCTGCCCGTCCGCCAGGATCTGGACCTCGACATGGCGCCCGTTCTCCACGTACGGCTCGACGAACACCTCGCCGTCCCCGAACGCGCTCGCCGCCTCCGCCGACGCGGCCTTCAGCTCCCCCTCCAGCAAGGCCAGCTCGCGGACGACCCGCATGCCGCGCCCGCCCCCGCCCGCCGCCGCCTTCACCAGGACCGGCAGGTCCGCCTCGGTGACATCGGCGGGCGCCAGCGGGGCGATCCCGAGGAGTTCCTTCGCCCGGGTCTTCGAGGCCATCGCCTCGATCGCGGCCGGCGGAGGCCCGATCCACACCAGTCCCGCCGCCTCCACCGCCCGAGCGAAGTCCGCGTTCTCCGACAGGAAGCCGTACCCCGGGTGCACCGCGTCCGCGCCCGCCGCGAGCGCCGCGCGCACCACCGCGTCCCCGCGCAGGTACGTCTCCGAGGGCGCCGCCCCCGGCAGCCGTACCGCCGCGTCCGCCTCCCGTACGTGCAGGGCGCCGGCGTCCGCGTCCGAGTACACGGCGACCGTCGCGATGCCCAGTTCCCGGCAGGTACGGAACACCCGGCAGGCGATCTCGCCCCGATTGGCGACGAGCAGAGTTCCGATCATGGGGCCCCTCACATCCTGAAGACGCCGAAGCCGCCGCGCGCGCCCTCGACCGGTGCCGTGTGGATCGCGGACAGGCACAGCCCGAGGACCGTGCGGGTGTCGCGGGGGTCGATGACGCCGTCGTCGTACAGCCGCCCGGACAGGAACATCGGCAGCGACTCCGACTCGATCTGCGCCTCGACCATCGCGCGCAGCCCCGCGTCCGCCTCGTCGTCGTACGGCTGCCCCTTCGCCGCGGCCGACGCCCGCGCGACGATCGACAGCACGCCCGCGAGCTGCTGCGGGCCCATGACGGCGGACTTGGCGCTCGGCCAGGCGAAGAGGAAGCGCGGGTCGTAGGCCCGGCCGCACATGCCGTAGTGCCCGGCGCCGTACGACGCCCCCATCAGCACGGACAGGTGCGGGACCCGGCTGTTGGACACCGCGTTGATCATCATCGCGCCGTGCTTGATGATGCCGCCCTGCTCGTACTCCTTGCCGACCATGTAGCCGGTGGTGTTGTGCAGGAAGACCAGCGGGATGTCGCGCTGATCGGCGAGCTGGATGAACTGCGCCGCCTTCTGGGACTCCGCGCTGAACAGCACACCTTGCGCGTTCGCGAGGATCCCCACCGGATAGCCGTGCAGGGACGCCCACC
Organism: Streptomyces sp. P9(2023); assembly: GCF_032436795.1. NCBI lineage: Bacteria > Bacillati > Actinomycetota > Actinomycetes > Kitasatosporales > Streptomycetaceae > Streptomyces > Streptomyces sp. P9(2023). The sequence goes on along the minus strand of NZ_JAUPWM010000032.1, from coordinate 46,557 downwards.
CCGTCACCAGGCTGGGCCCGTACAGCGGCTTGAACTCGTCGAAGTCCGAGCCGTCCACGATCCGCGCGATGACCTCGCGCGGATCGAACGGGGTCTTCAGATCCCCCGGCACGATCCCGAGCAGCTCGTCCTCGGCGTACTTCGGTCCTGCCACCGGGCCCGGATCGGCGTGTGCCTTACGGTGGTTGAGGCGGGCGACGATCCGCCGGGCCTGGCGCAGGGCGTCGGCCTCGTCCACGGCGTAGTGGTCGGCGAGACCCGACGTACGGGCGTGCATCTCGGCGCCGCCGAGCGACTCGTCGTCGCTCTCCTCCCCCGTGGCCATCTTGACCAGCGGCGGACCGCCGAGGAAGACCTTCGACCGCTCCTTGATCATCACGGTGTGGTCGGACATGCCGGGGACGTACGCGCCACCGGCGGTCGAGTTGCCGAAGACGACGGCGATGGTGGGGATGCCGGCGGCGGACAGCCGGGTCAGGTCGCGGAACAGCGCCCCGCCGGGGATGAATATCTCCTTCTGGGACGGCAGATCGGCGCCACCGGATTCGACCAGCGAGATGACCGGCAGCCGGTTGGCGTACGCGATCTCGTTGGCCCGCAGGGCCTTCTTCAGCGTCCACGGGTTGGAGGCGCCGCCGCGCACGGTCGGGTCGTTGGCGGTGATCAGGCACTCGACGCCCTCGACCACCCCGATGCCGGTGACGATCGACGCGCCGACCGGGTAGTCGCTGCCCCAGGCGGCGAGCGGGGAGAGTTCCAGGAAGGGGGTATCGGGGTCGACGAGCAGCTCGATCCGCTCCCGCGCGAGCAACTTGCCGCGCTTCCTGTGCCGTTGGACGTACTTCTCGCCGCCGCCCGCGAGCGCCTTGGCGTGCTCGGTGTCGAGGGCGGTGAGCTTGTCGAGCATGGCGGCACGGTGGGCGTTGTAATCAGGTCCGCCGGTGTCGAGGGCGGAGGCGAGGACGGTCACAGCAGTTCCTCCGGGACGGTCACAGGAGTTCCTCCGGTACGTCGAGTTCGCGGGCGCGGAGCCACTCGCCGAGGGCCTTGGCCTGGGGATCGAAGCGGGCCTGGGAGGCGACGCCTTCGCCGAGGATCCCGGTGACGACGAAGTTCACGGCGCGCAGGTTGGGCAGGACGTGCCGCACGACGCCCAAGTCTGCGGTCTCCGGGAGGAGTTGCTTCAGCCTTTGGGCGGTGAGGGTGTGGACGAGCCACCGCCACGCCTCGTCCGTACGGACCCATACGCCGATGTTCGCGTCGCCCCCCTTGTCGCCACTGCGCGCCCCGGCGACGAGCCCGAGGTGTGCGCGGCGGGTCGGTCCTTCCGGGAGCGGCTCGGGCAGCGGGGGTTCGGCGACCGGCTCCAGCTCCCGGGTGTCGGCTGGTACGGGGAGGGTGACGCGGTTCCCGTCCGGGAGGACGGCCGTGTGGGGGACGTCGGCGGCGGGGACGTACACCGCCTCGAAGACCCCGTAGGGGGCGCCCTTGCCGGGTGGGGCGGTGACGTGGAAGCCGGGGTAGCTCGCGAGGGCGAGCTCGATCGCGGCGCCGCTGAGGGCGCGGCCGACGGGTTCGGGGGCGGGGTCGCGGACGACGAGGCGGAGCAGCGCGCTCGCGGTCTCCTCGGTGTCGGCGTCGGCCCGGTCCGTCCGGGCCAGCTCCCAACGGACGTCGGCGGGGCGGGACTTGGAACGTTCGAAGACGTCCTCGATCTGCTCCTGCACGAGCTCCGCCTTGGCCTCGATTTCGAGGCCGGTGAGGACGAACACGACCTCGTTGCGGTGGCCGCCGATCCGGGTGAGCCCCGCCTTGAGCGTGGGCGGCGGCGCCTCGCCCCGTACGCCGTCGATCCGTACCCTGTCGGGGCCCTCCTGGGTGAGCCGTACGGTGTCGAGGCGAGCGGTCACGTCGGGGCCGGCGTAGCGGGCGCCGGCGGTCTCGTAGAGGAGCTGCGCGGTGACCGTGCCGACGTCGACGACCCCACCCGTACCGGGGTGTTTGGTGATGACGGCGGTGCCGTCGGCGTGGAGTTCGGCGATCGGGAAACCGGGGCGGCGCATCGTCTGCCGGTCATGGTCCCGGAAGAAGGCGTAGTTGCCGCCGGTGGCCTGCGTGCCGCACTCCAGGACGTGCCCGGCGACGACCGCGCCCGCGAGCCGGTCGTACTCCTCCGGCCCCCACCCGAACCGCCACTGCGCCGGGCCTGTGACGAGGGCGGCGTCCGTGACGCGTCCGGTGACGACGACGTCGGCGCCGGCCGTGAGGCAGCCGGCGATGCCGGCGCCGCCGAGGTAGGCGTTGGCGGTGAGGACTCCGTCGCGGGCGGGCAGCCGATCGCCCTCGACGTACCCGATACGGGTGGGCAGGCCGAGCCGGCCGGCGAGGGCGTGGAGGGCTTCGGCGAGCCCGGCGGGGTTGAGGCCGCCGGCGTTGGCGACGATCCGCACCCCGCGCTCGTGGGCGAGGCCGAGGCCCTCTTCCATCTGGCGGAGGAAGGTCTTGGCGTAGCCGGACCTCGGGTCCTTCAGGAGGTCCCGGCCGAGGATGAGCATGGTGAGTTCGGCGAGGTAGTCGCCGGTGAGGACGTCGAGGGCGCCGGAGTCGGGGGCGCCGGAGTCGCCGCCGGTGAGCATCTCGCGGACGGCGTCGAAGCGGTCGCCGTAGAAACCGGAAGCGTTGCCGATACGGAGGATCACGCCTGCTCCCCGGATGCGCGGCCCGCTCCCGGGGGCCCGGCGAAGGCCTGGGCGATGGTGAGCCAGTGCGCCGCGTCGGCGCCGTCGGCGGTGAGGGCGGTGTCGTCGCGGTGGACGCGCTGGGTGACGAGGAGGCAGAAGTCGAGGGCGGGCCCGGTGATCCGCTGGGCGGCGCTCTCGGGCCCGTACGTCCACATGTCGCCGTCGGGCCCGGCCAGTTCGATACGGAAAGGCACGGCGGGAGGGGTCATCCCCCGTACGAGATAGGCGTAGTCGCGGGCGCGGACGCCGATCCAGGCGACGTGCCGCAGCCGGGCGGTGGGCGCGCGGACGGCCCGGAGGGCGTCGGCGATGTCCTGCCCGTGCGCCCAGGTCTCCATCAGGCGGGCGGTGGCCATGGAGGCGGCGCTCATGGGCGGCCCGTACCAGGGGAAACGGGCGCCGGGCGGGGCGGCGCTCAGGGCCGTCCACAGCCGCTCGCGGCCGACGCGCCACCGGCCGAGCAGCTCGGCGGGCGACAGCGTGACGCCCTCGGCGGCACCGTCGTCGACGAACGACCCGGGCGCGGCGAGGGCCTTCTCGGCTTCGGCACCGAACCCTTCGGCATCGGTGACGGCGAGCAGCGCGGCACGGTCGGTCCAGGCGAGGTGGGCGACCTGGTGGGCGATGGTCCAGCCGGGCGCGGGGGTGGGCATGGCCCATCTCTCGTCGCTCAACTCGCGTACGAGCCGGTCGACTTCCTCGCTCTCCTCACGCAGATCATCGAGGACGACGGCGGGGTCGGACACGGTGCGCTCCCCTCGGGACACGGGCGAACCACGGGCGTGTGCCGAGGAGCATGGCAGCGGGGGAAGAAACAATCAAGCGTGCTTGCTTGTGCCGACCGGAATTCTCTCCACGGTGGCCGGGGGCGGGGTCCGGGGGCGGTCGGGGGCGGTCGGGGGCAGGCGACCCCAACGGCCCCTAGTGGTCCCTAGTGGTCCAGGTGTTCGCGGCGGGTGCGGCTGGTCTGCGTACGTACCGCGCCCATGCTCGCGGCGATGACCAGGGCGATCGCGAGCGCGTCGACGAGGGAGAGGCCCTGGCTCAGGACGAGGAAGCCGGCGGTCGCCGCGATGGCCGGTTCGAGGCTCATCAGGATGGCGAAGGTGGGGGCGGGGAGGCGGCGCAGGGCGAGGAGTTCGAGGGTGTAGGGCAGGACGGAGGACATCAGCGCGACGGCGAGGCCGAGGGCGATCGTGGAGGGGACGAGGAGCTTGCCGCCCGCCTCGACGAGGCCGAACGGCAGGCTCAGTACGGCACCGAAGGCCATCGCCAGCGCGAGCCCGTCGGCCTGCGGGAAGCGCCGGCCGGTCCGGGCGCTGAAGACGATGTACGTCGCCCACATCGCGCCCGCCGCGAGGGCGAAACCGACGCCCACCGGGTCGAGCCGGTCGACGCCGCCGCCGCTGAGCAGGCCGCTGAGCAGCAGGACACCGCCGAGGGCGAGCCCGGCCCAGAGGAGGTTCATGAGGCGGCGGGAGGCGATGACGGAGAGGAGCAGCGGGCCGAGGACCTCCAGGGTCACGGCGGCGCCGAGCGGGATCCGGTCCACGGCCTGGTAGATGAAGATGTTCATGCCCGCCATGGCGGTGCCGAAGGCGACGACGGTGCCCCAGTCGGCGCGGCTGTAGCCGCGGACCTTGGGGCGGCAGACGATCAGCAGGACGGCGGCGGCGAGAACGAGCCGGAGCGTGACGACACCGAGGGCGCCGGCGCGGGGCATGAGCAGGACGGCGATGGCGGACCCGAACTGCACGGAGAGCCCGGCGGCGAGGACGAGCGCGACGGGCCCGAACCGGGGGGCGGGTCGCGCACCCGTAGAGGCACCCGCAGGGGTACGTGCGGAGGCGCCCGTAGGGGCACCCGCGGCGGCCGGTGCGCCGACGTGGGCACTGTCCTTGACCGGACTGTCCACCGAAACTGACTCCCTCGAATGGTTCATCACATTGGACTTACGAGTCCAGGATAGTGGACCCGTCAAGGGGCCTCCGATCCTCACGTTAGGCGGCTCCGCGCGGCGCGTGAAATGCCGATTGGGCTGGGGTTATGCTCCGGACGCATGAGTCCTCCGAGCCGGTCGGGCATCGAACTGCGCCACCTCCGCTGCTTCCTCGCCATCGCCGACGAGGGCAACGTGACGCGGGCGGCGGCCCGGCTCCACCTCACCCAGCCGGCGGTCTCGCGGACACTCGCCGCCCTGGAGAAACACCTAGGGGTCCGCCTGGTGGACCGCTCGACGCACCACCTCGCGCTGACGGCCGAGGGCCGCGCCTTCCACGACCGCGCGGTGGCGGCCGTCGCCGCCTTCGACGCGGCCCTCGACCCGGCGCGCCTGCGGCACCGGCCGCTGCGGCTCGGGCACGCGTGGTCGGCGTTCGGCCCGTTCACCACCCCGCTGCTACGGCGCTGGCAGCGCGAGCACCCGGAGACCCCGCTCGAACTCCTCCGCATCGACGACCGCACGGCCGGCCTGGTCCGCGGCGAGGTGGACGCGGCGCTGCTCCGGGGCCCGGTGGACGCGCCGGGCCTGGCGACGGAGGAACTGGCGACGGAACACCGGGTCGCGGCGGTGGCGGCGGACAGCGAACTCGCGTCCCGCGCGTCCCTGACGCTGGCGGACCTCGCGAGCGAGACGGTCGTCCTCAACACGGTCTCGGGCACGACGACCCCGTCCCTCTGGCCGCCGTCCGACCGCCCGGCGGCGACCCTGACGGTCGGCAACACCGACGACTGGCTCACGGCGATCGCGGCGGGCCGGGGCGTCGGCGTCTCCTCGGCCTCGACGGCGGCGATGCACCCCCACCCGGGCGTCGCCTACCTCCCCCTCCCGGACGCCCCGCACATCCCGGTCCTCCTGGCCTGGCGCGATACCTCCCCGCACCCGGCGACGGAGCTGCTGGTGGCGCTGGCGAGGGAGATCGCGGCGCAGGGCGAATGAGGTGGTCACCCACACGGGTGATGAATATGCCTAAAGCACATGCGTGAGGCACGGCGAGCCCTACGTTCCGTCACATGGTCACTTCAACCCACGAGACCTCGCACCGGATCTTCCAGGACCGCCCGGAATTACTGGCCCCGGTCTTCGAGGTCCTGGGCGTGCAACTGCCGCCCAAAATTTCCGTCGAGGTCCTCACCCCCGACACCACCGAGATCCGTCCTCTGGAGCGACGGGTGGACAGCGTCCTCCGCGTCGAACCCCCCGACGACGACGGCTTCCTCCTCGCCATCGAGGCGCAGGGCCGCCGCGACCCGGACAAGGCGTCGAGCTGGACGTACTACCTCGGCTATCTCCAGGCGAAGTACGGTCTCCCCGCCCTCCTCCTGGTGGTCTGCCAGGACCGGTCCACCGCGACATGGGCGGCAGGCCCCTTCACCAGCGGTTACTCCCACTGGACTGCCATGTGCATTCACCCCCTGGTCCTCGGCCCCAGCAACGTCCCCGTCATCACCGACCCCGCCGCAGCCAAACAGAACCTGGCCATGGCGGCCTTCTCCGCGATGACCCATGGCAAGCACCCGGAAGCCCCGGCCATACTGGAGGCACTCGCCCAGGCCCTGGGCACGGCCGACCCGGAATCACTCTCGTACTACTCGGAACTGCTGGAAATCGGCTTGGGACAGTCCCCGGCCGGGGACATCTGGAGGAATCTGATGGCGGTAGGCACCTACTTCCCGGGCCGAGGCACCCTGATCGAGAAGACGTTCCTCGAAGGCGAGGCCAAGGGCGAGGCGAAAGGCGAAGCCAAGGGCAAAGCCGAGGGCAAAGCCGAGTCCGTCCTGCGCGTGCTGACCGCGCGCGGCATCGACGTCCCCGAACCCACCGCCCAGCGCGTCCTCGAATGCACCGACACCGACACGCTCGACCGCTGGCTGGACCGCGCGATCACCGCCACGCACGTCGAGGAACTGTTCACGCCGGAGGCGTGAGCGGGCGCGGCCCGTTCGTCCCGCAGCCACGGGCGCCGGGGGCCGTTACAGCGGCGCCGAATTGGCCCGCCGCGCCCTGATGAGCCGGCGCTCCTTCGCCCGCCGCTTCGCCGCCGCGACCGGGACCACTCCGCACGCCTGGGTCCTCGGCCTGCGGCTCGGCCGGGCGGAGGAGCTCCTGGAGACGACCGAGCTCCCCGTCGAGGAGATCGCCCGGCTCGTCGGCTACGGCAGCGCGGCCGTCCTGCGCGAACAGTTCGTCCGTCGCCGAGGGGTACCGCCCCGGACCTACCGCCGCGCGTTCAGTCGGTCGTCCCCCTGGTCGAAGCGCCTCCGCCGGTCGCCAGCGCCTCCGCCAGCACCTCCGCCATGTGACGGGCGTGGCGGCCCGCCAGGTGGTCGAGTTGGGTGCGGCAGGAGAAGCCGTCGGCCAGGAGGACCGCGTTCTCGGGCGCCGAGCTCACCGCCGGGAGGAGTTGGTCCTCCGCGCAGGCGACCGAGACCTCGTAGTGGCCCGGTTCGAAGCCGAAGTTGCCCGCCAGGCCGCAGCAGCCGCCGCTCAACTCGCCCGTCAGGCCCGCGCGTTCGCGCAGGCGGCGGTCGGCGCCGTCGCCCAGGACCGCGTGCTGGTGGCAGTGGGTCTGGCCGGCCACCGGGTGGTCCAGGCGCGGCGGGTCCCAGTCCGGCGCGAACTCCTCCAGGGCCTCCGCGAACGTACGGACCGAGGCCGCCAGGCGGGCGGCCCTGGGGTCGTCCGGCAGCAGCTCCGGCAGGTCCGTCCGCAGCGTCGCCGCGCACGACGGTTCCAGGACCACCACCGGATGCTCCGGCGCCGCCGCCAGCACGTCCAGCGTCCCCCGCATCACCTTCCGCGCCCGGTCCAGCTGCCCCGTCGACACGTACGTCAGCCCGCAGCACACCCGGCCCGGCGGCAGCCCCACCCGTACCCCCGCCGCCTCCAGGACCCGTACCGCCGACCGGCCCACCTGCGGCGCCAGGTGATTCGTGAACGTGTCCGGCCACAGCCACACGTCCGACGCCGTCTCGAGCCGCGTCCCGAACCAGGAGACGAAGGTCCGTGACGCCACCCTCGGCAAGGCCCGCTCACGCGTCACACCCGCCAGCCTCGAAGGGAGGATCCTCGCCAGGTTCAGCGCCGGGCCGAACATCCGCAGCCACTCCGGCAGCCGCCCCATCGTCACGTGCGACCACGGCCGCCGGTGCCCCGCGTAGTGCCGGTCCAGGAACTGCGCCTTGTACGAGGCCATGTCCACGCCCACCGGACAGTCGCTCCGGCACCCCTTGCACGACAGGCACAGATCCAGCGCCTCCCGCACCTCCTCCGACCGCCAGCCGTCCGTGATCACCTCACCGAGCGCCATCTCGTGCAGCAGCCGCGCCCGCCCCCGCGTCGAATGCCGCTCCTCCCCCGTCGCCCGGTACGAAGGACACATCACCTCCGGACCGGACGTCGGGCCCTCCACCCGGCACTTCGCCACCCCCACGCAACGGGCCACCTCCCGCGCCTCCACCGGCAGGCCCTTGAAGCGCAAGCCCTCGTCCAGCCGCCTCGGCCGCACCAGCGTCCCCGGATTCAGGCCCCCCTCCGGGTCCCACACGTCCTTCACCTGGCCGAAGAGCCCGACCAGCTCGGAGCCGTACATCCGCGGCAGCAGCTCCGCCCGCGCCTGCCCGTCCCCGTGCTCCCCCGACAACGAGCCCCCGTGCGCCACCACCAGGTCCGCCACCGCCTCCGAGAACTCCCGGAACCGGCCCACCCCCGCCTCTGAGTACAGATCGAAGTCGATACGGACGTGGATGCAGCCGTCCCCGAAGTGCCCGTACGGGGTTCCCCGGAGGCCGTACTCCGTCAGCAGGGAACGGAAGGCGCGCAGGTACTCCCCCAGCCTCGCCGGCGGCACCGCGCAGTCCTCCCACCCCGGCCACGCCTCGGTGACCCCGTCCGGCATCCGCGTCGCCGTCCCCGCCGCGTCCTCCCTGATCCGCCACAGCGCCCGTTGATCCGCGCCATCGACCACCACCAAGGCGTCCAGCGCGTCCGCCCCGCCCGCCAGCTCCCTCGCCGGACCCTCCCCGTCCACCTCCACGAACAGCCACGCACCCCCACGCGGCAGCCCCGAAGCCCCCCGCACCAGGTCCGCCGCCATGCCCTCCACCGTCAGCGGCCGTCCCCCACTCTCGGCTTCGCTCGAGCGGGGGGACCCCCATGGCAGGAGTCCCGCCGCCGCGTCCGCCGCCGCGCTCTCGTCCGGGTAGCCGAGGACCACCAGGACCGGCTCCGCCGGCAGCGGGACCAGCCGTACCGTCGCCTCCGTCACCACCCCCAGCGTCCCCTCGCTCCCGCACAGCAGCCGGGCCACGTCCCCGCCCCGCTCCGGCAGCAGCGCGTCGAGCGCGTACCCCGAGATCCGGCGCGGCAGCCCCTCCGGGTAGCCCGTCCGCAACAGGGCGAGCCGCGCGTCCACCAGCTCCCGCAGCCCCGCCGGAGCCCCCCGCCAGTCCCTGCCGGGGGCCAGCGCATCCCCTCCGTACGTACGGACATCCAGGCCCAGCACGTTGTCCGCCGTCGTGCCCCAGGCCACCGAGTGCGCGCCGCACGCGTTGTTGCCGATCATCCCGCCGAGCGTGCAGCGGCTGTGCGTGGACGGATCGGGGCCGAAGGTCAGCCCGTACGGGCGAACCGCGTCGCGCAACCGGTCCAGGACCACCCCCGGCTGGACGACCGCCGTCCGGGCCTCGTGGTCCACGGACACGACCGCGCGCATATGGCGGGTGAAGTCGAGCACCACCCCCGTACCCGTCGCCTGCCCGGCGATCGACGTCCCGCCGCCCCGCGCGACGACCGGCACCCCGTGCGTACGGCAGACGGCCAGCGCCGCCGCCACGTCGTCGGCGTCCCGGGGCGCGACCACGCCCGCCGGCACCCGGCGGTAGTTGGACGCGTCCATCGTCGTCAGGGCTCTCGCCGTGGCGCCGAAGTCGACGTCTCCCGCCACGGCCGCGCGCAGCGCCGCCTCCAGCTCGGACCGCTCCTGGTGGTGCACGTGGTGTTTTCGCACAAGGTCAGGATGTCTCACCTGGCGTCTCATCCGGCGGACATCGTCGGCCGTGTGCGGTCCGAGCCGATACGCTCCGCCTCGTGGCTGAGATCCAGATTCCCGCTGACATCAAGCCCGCCGACGGCCGTTTCGGCGCGGGCCCCTCCAAGGTGCGTACGGAGGCGCTGGACGCCCTGGCCGCGACCGGCACCTCCCTCCTCGGTACGTCCCACCGCCAGGCTCCGGTCAAGAACCTGGTCGGCGAGGTACGGGCCGGCGTGCGCGACCTCTTCTCGCTGCCCGAGGGTTACGAGGTGATCCTGGGCAACGGCGGCTCCACCGCCTTCTGGGACATCGCGACCCACGGGCTCATCGAGTCGAAGTCCCAGCACCTCACCTTCGGCGAGTTCTCCTCCAAGTTCGCGAAGGCCGCGAAGCTGGCCCCCTGGCTGGCCGAGCCGACCGTGATCTCCGCCGACCCGGGCACCCACCCGGAGCCGGTGGCCGAGGCAGGCGTCGACGTCTACGCGTACACGCACAACGAGACCTCCACGGGTGTCGCGGCCCCGGTCAAGCGGGTCGCGGGCGCCGACGAGGGCGCGCTCGTCCTGGTCGACGCGACCTCCGGCGCGGGCGGCCTGCCGGTCGACATCACCGAGTCGGACGTCTACTACTTCGCCCCACAGAAGTCCTTCGCCGCCGACGGCGGCCTGTGGCTGGCGGCGTTCTCGCCGGCGGCCCTGGAGCGCGCGGCGCGCATCCACGCGTCGGGCCGGCACATCCCGGAGTTCTTCAGCCTGCCGACGGCGATCGACAACTCCCTGAAGAACCAGACGTACAACACCCCGGCCCTGTCGACCCTCTTCCTGCTCAACGAGCAGCTGAAGTGGATCAACGGCCAGGGCGGTCTGGACTGGGCCGTGGCCCGGACGAAGGAGTCCTCGCAGGCGCTGTACGGCTGGGCCGAGGAGTCCAAGTACGCGACGCCGTTCGTCACGGACGCGGCGAAGCGTTCGCAGGTCATCGGCACGATCGACTTCTCGGACGACATCGACGCGGCGGCCGTCGCCAAGGCCCTGCGCGCCAACGGCATCGTGGACACCGAGCCGTACCGCAAGCTGGGCCGCAACCAGCTGCGCGTGGCGATGTTCCCGGCGATCGACCCGGCGGACGTGCGCGCGCTGACGGCGTGCATCGACTACGTGATCGAGAAGCTCTGACACCTGCGTGTACGAAGGGCCCGGCATCGGACATGGCCGATGCCGGGCCCTTTGCCGTGTCCCTCCGCGTCACCCCGACTGGGCCTTTATGTGGTCGAGCACCGCGGTGAATTCGGCCGTCGGCGAGAACTCCACCATGTCGACGTCCTCCAGCGCCTCGGGGGCGTGGCCGGGGGCCCAGTAGTAGGCCTGCCCCGCCTCGTAGATGTCCTCACCCGAAGCCGTCCGCATCCTGATCCGGCCCTTGAGCAGGTATCCCCAGTGGGGGCACTGGCACAGGTCGCCTTCGAGTCCCTTGAGCGCCGGCGCCATGTCGGTGCCCTTGGGGAGGTGGATGAAGGCGACGCTCAGCCCACCGCCGGTCTCCTTCAGACGCAGTTCCACACCGCCGCCCTCCAGGGCGACGGGGGTGTTCTCCCGGGTGGTTGCCGTCATGACTCCTCCACGAAAGTCGGCTCCTTCCAGTCTCGACCCCTAGGTGGACCGGGTCGACGCGAGGAGAGGAACCGCAGGTCAGCGGCTGAGGCGCTGGAACCTGCGCACCGCCAGGGGCAGGAAGACCGCCGTCAGGAGCAACGGCCAGAGGACGGCCATCAGGAGCGCGTGCCGCTCCACCCAGCTCCCGCCTGCCGCGCCCGGGTTGCCGAACAGTTCGCGGGTGGCGGCGACCGTCGAGGAGATCGGGTTCCAGGCGGCCACGGGCGCCAGCCAGTCGGGCATCAGTGAGGGCGCCACATACACGCTGGAGATCATCGTGATCGGGAAGATCACCGCGTAGAGCGCGCCGGCCGCCTCGGCGTTCGGCAGGACGAGCCCGCACCACACGCCCACCCAGATGAGGCTGAACCGCAGCAGGAGCAGCAGCGCGAAGGCGAGCAGCGTGCCGCCGACGCCACCGTCCGAGGTCCAGCCGATGGCGAGCGCGGTGGCGGCCGCAGGAGGCGGCCTCAGCGGCGGCGCAGGAGCCGCTTCGCGCCGATGACCAGGGCGGTCGCCGTGCCGAGGACGATCACGCCGAGGGTGAAGTTGCCGCGCTCCTCGGGGGTGCTGGGGGTGCCCGAATCCTTCGGGGGCAACGCGCCCGGAGTCTTCCCCGAGGGGCGTTCCGCCTCGGGCCGGTCCACGCGGACGACCTCGCTTTTCAGGCCCTCCGAGCCGAACATCAGCGCCGAGCCGTCCTTCGTGTACGTCACCGACTCCGCCTGCCCCTGGAACGGCGCCCCGACGCTCGTACCGTCGTCCCCGAGGCGGCCGTCCTTCCACGCGTACTCCTTCGCGCTGAAGTAGCCGCGCAGCAGCAGCCGGTCGCCGTCCGGCGAGAAGGCGCCGTCGGTCACCCACGGCACGTCGTCGACGCGCCGGAAGACGTTCGTACCGGAGGTCGAGAGCCGCTCCGGGCCCGCGTAAAGCCCGCCGGTGTTCTCGTTCTTGCTGGCGATGTAGACCCGGCCGGTCTTCGGATGGACCATCAGCGCCTCGGCGTTGCGCGGCCCGTCGGCGTACTTCACGTCGTACTGCTTCGCCGTCACCGTCTGGTTCCTGAGCTGCTTCGGCTCGGGGAAGCGGTAGATCCAGACGTGGTCCCAGGTGCCGTCCTTGTTGTCGCCGATGTCGCCGACGTAGATGTCGCCGTCCGGCCCGACGGAGATCGCCTCCATGTCGCGGGGCGTGCCGACGCCCTTCATGGTCAGCGTCGCGACGGTCTCGCCGGTACGGGAGTCGATGCCGTAGATCAGCGGCGCGTCCTGGTCGTTGTGCGTCCAGTACACGCCCGGGTGCGCCCGGCTGGCGGCGATACCGCTGGACTCGGTGATCCGGGGGTCCTTGATCGTGAAGTCCTGGTCCGCCCCTTCGGCGGCGACGGCAGGGGCAGCCGCCATGAGCAGAAGGAGAGCGGCGGCGCCGACAACACCCGGGAGTGATCGCATGCCGTCCAGCGTGCCACGGGTCCGGAGAGGAACGGCCCAGGTCGGAGCTCCCGATGCCCCGGCATGAAGTGTGACGGACGCGGCACTGTACGTTCCTCCACGGCCCACCGCCCTGTCGCGATCAACGGGCCACCTGAAACGGTAGTGATCGTGGCCATGTTCGTGGTGACGATCTCGAACTACACCCGGCTCGGGCTGAGACGCGAGACCGACAACCGGGCGCCTTGAAGCTGCGCGGCCACGAGCCCGGCGCCCGTCGGGGTGGCCGGGATCACGTCGCAGGTGCCCGCCGGGCTCCGGGATGATGTGGGGATGCGTTTCATGTTCGTCGGCGACAGCTGCACCATCGGACAGGCCGGCGACCACACCTGGCGCTACCGGATGTGGCAGCACCTCGAAGCCGTACTCCCCGGGCGGTACGAGATCGTCGGCCCGCGCACCGAGCTGTACGACGCCGGTGCCGACGCGCCCCGCTCGCACGCCTACGCCGACCCCGGCTTCCCCTCGCCCGCCCGCCGGCACCTGGCCGGCTGGGGCGAGGGATGGCTGCACATGGCGCCGCTGATCGGCGGGACGGTGACCGCGACCGGGGCGGACGTGCTCCTGGTCTCCCTCGGCCTGATCGACCTCGGCTTCTACACCAACAGCTCCCAGACCGCCGACAACGTACGCGCCTTCGTCGCCGCCGCCCGCACCGCGAATCCGCGCGTCCGGATCGTCGTCATGCCCGTCATACCGAACGTCCGCGCCACGTACGACGTGCCCTTCGCCGCCGAGTGCGAGCGCTTCAACGAGCTGCTCGCGAAGGCCGTCGCCGACCTGGACACGGCCGCCTCGCCACTGCTGCTCGCGACGACACCGGAGTCGTACGACCTCGACACGGACACGCACGACGGCACGCATCCCGGCCCGTCCGGCGAGCACAAACTCGCCGGCGCCTTCGCCTCGGCGATGCATCAGGCGTGGGGGCTCGGCGGCCCGTACGCGGGGCGCGCAGAAGGTTTCTGACAGAGCGCCCGGCCCTCATGCCGAGCGGGTCAGCCGGTTCGCCAGGGTCGACAGCGTGTACGCGCCGATGCCGAGGACGACCTCCAAAGCGTTCTGGCGGGTGTAGCCGAAACCGAAGAACCTCTCCAGATCCTCGTCGCTCACGGCCCCCGAAGCGGCGAGGATCTGGTGCGTGAACTTCCGTATCCCCGCCAGTCGTTCGTGGTCCGGCGCCGGGCCCAGCTTGGCGAGCTTCGTCTCGTGCAGCTGGATGCAGATATGGCACTGGTTGCGTTCGGCGACCGTGAGGATCACCGTCTCGCGGGAGTGCGGGTCGAGGGTCGTGTCCTCGAACATCGCGCTCAGCTTCAGGAAGCCGTCCAGCGCGTGCGGGGACTCGGCCATGCGGGCCACGGCCTGCGGCACGATCCCCCAGGCGGCGGCGACGCGCTCCATGGCGGGGCGGGACGCGGCGGGGGCGGTCTCGATGGTGTGGTCGGTGAACAAGGCGGCTCCTGGGAAGAGGGCGTAGAATCGACAACATGGTTGACCATGTCGAGGCGAGAAACGTAAACCAGGTTGTCGATAACCGCAAGGGGGAATCCGGGCCGGGATCCGGTCCGGGATCCTCACCGGAACCCGAAGCGCCCGCGCCCACGCCCGGGTTCGAGCTCCCGCTCCTCCTCTTCGCCGGCTTCCGCACCCTCATCGACCGGCTCCACGCCGAACTCGCCCGCCAGGGCCACCCCGACCTCCGCCCCGCGCACGGCTTCGCCCTCCAGGCCATCGCCGCCGGCGGCCCCCGGGGCGCGACCGCCAGCGACATCGGCCGCCACCTCGGCGTCTCCAAGCAGGCCGCCGGCAAGACCGTCGACCGCCTCCTCGCCGTCGGCTACGCCGAGCGCGCCGACGACCCCGACGACGCCCGCCGCAAGCTCGTCCGCCTCACCCCGCACGGCCTCGACGCCCTCGCCCGCTCGGCCGCGATCTTCGACGCCCTGCGCGCGGAATGGACGAGGACGCTGGGCGCCGAACGCGTACGGGACATGGAGCACGCACTCCGCGAGGTCGTCCCGCCGGAGACGACGTACCGCCTGGACGCCCCGAGCTGGCTGGGCGGCGCGTGAACCCAACGCGCCTTCCCCGGAACCCTCTTGCGTCAACTTGACTCGGCCCTGAAGGGCCGGGCTTGGAGGTAGAGCCCAACTGGCTGCTGGGTGGGCTCCTCCGTCCAGACACCCCTATGGGGTGGCAGGGACGCGTGACTCACGCCCCGCTGTCCACACGGTCTCGCCCTTGCGGCCGATGTTGTGGGACGCGTTGTCGTCCGCGTGCATGAGGGCCCCGCAGGACCGGCAGGCGAACGTCGCTTGTGACTGGCGGTTGCGCCGGTCGATGTGACCGCAGTCGGAGCATTGCTGGCTGGTGTACGCCGGATCGACGTACACCAGCGGGACGCCGGCCCGCTGCGCCTTGTACTCCACGAAGGAGGCGAGTTGGTGGAAGCTCCACGAGTGCAGTGTGGTCCGCTGGTCCTTGCGGAGCCGTACCCGGCTTCGGATGCCCGTGAGGTCTTCCAGGGCGATACCGGAGCCGGTGCGTTCAGCGGTGGTGACGATGTTGGTGATCCCAAGGTCGACGCCGATGAACCCGTGGGGCTCATACTGGTCTGCCTCGGGGGCATCACAGACGGCGATCAGGTAGAACACGCCGTCGCGTTCGATCAGGTCGGACTCGCCCTTACGGTGCTCGCGGAGCATCTTGAGCGCGCCTGGGGAGCAGGCGAAGCGGACGCGCTTGAGTCGTCCGGCTGTTGTCCAGATCGACACGGTTCGGGCGTCGTACTGCCAGGACAGGCACCGGTCGTCGTAAGGCTGCGCGGCCTTGGGCCGGAACGTAATCGGCTTCGACTCCGCCTTGACCCTGCGCTTTGACCCTGGCTTGCCCAGGTTCCCGGCGCGGATGTTCGCCTTCAATGTGGTGTAGGCGTCACGCGTCTTCTTGATGACGTGCTGGGCGGCTTGCGCCCCCAGTCCCCGCGCCTTCAACTCGGTGTAGGTGTGCTTCCGCAGCTCGTACTCACGCGGGACACCGTGCTCGAACGCCACACCGGATACCCAGCACGCGGCTTCGTTGACCGTACGCAGGGTGGCGAGAAGCGCGGCGGCCTGGTCAGCCTCCGGCATCAGCTTCACCCGCGTCACGATCTTCACATCCAGGATCGTAGCATTGATCTATGTCACCACGCTGGGAGCCAAACCCCAACATCCACAGGGGTCGTACGGTTGTCTCTACCCTCCACGCACATTTGGTCTTCACACCCAAATACCGGCGCGGGCCGTTCACGGACGAGATCCTGCGCCGCTGCGAGGAGGTCATGCGCGACGTATGCGCAGACTTCGGAACGGAACTGGTCGAGTTCAACGGCGAGACCGATCACGTCCACCTGCTCGTGCACTACCCGCCGAAGGTCGCCCTGTCCCGGCTGGTCGGCTCACTCAAGGGCGTATCCGCCCGCAGGCTCCGACAGGAGTTCCCCGCCCACATCCACAAGTACCTGTGGGGTGCACACTTCTGGTCGCCGTCGTACTTCGCGGCCTCCTGCGGCGGGGCTCCCCTGTCGATCATCGAGGAGTACATCGAGAACCAGAAGCGCCCGGACTGAGCGGGCCAAGGTCACCCGTGCGGACCGGTGGGAACCTGCGGGTCAGAGCAGTCCAGAGAAGCGCTTCCTCCCGGGCGTGAACGCCCAGGGTTCCGCGCTAGATCATGCTGAAGCGCGCTCCAAGGCGTTGGCTTGTGTCTCATGAAGTACACGCAGCTCGGACGCACCGGACTCAAGCACCGCCAAGCAGGTACTCTGATGCCCGCGTGACGCGGTGGCCGCCGCCCGCCAGAACGGGCGACGGCCGTGCTTACGAGGCGCTACTCGATCACCAGGCAAAGGCTTCCGGCGACGGCCCCAGGCCGGGGAAGATCTCGTCCAGAGCAGTCAGAACCTCGTCACTCAGCTCCAGCTCCAGGGCGCGCAAAGCGCTCTCCAACTGCTCCACCGTGCGCGGGCCGACGATCGGGCCGGTGACGCCGGGCCGGGTCAGCAGCCATGCCAGCCCGACCTCGCCCGGCTCCAGGCCGTGTTTGTCGAGCAGATCCTCGTACGCCTGGAACTTCGCCCGCACAGTCGGGTCGGCGAGCGCTTCCGCCGCGCGGCCCTCGGTGCGGCGCTTGCCCTCGGTCTCCTTCTTCAGTACGCCGCCGAGGAGGCCGCCGTGCAGCGGGGACCAGGGGATGACCCCGAGGCCGTACTCCTGCGCGGCCGGGATCACCTCCATCTCAGCCCGCCGCTCGTAGAGGTTGTACAGGCACTGCTCACTCACCAGGCCGGCCATGCCGCGCCGGGCGGCGGTCTCGTTGGCCTGGGCGATCTTGTACCCGGGGAAGTTGGAGGAGCCCGCGTACAGAACCTTCCCCTGCTGGATCAGCACGTCGACGGCCTGCCAGATCTCCTCGAAGGGAGTGCGGCGGTCGATGTGGTGAAACTGGTACAGGTCGATGTAGTCGGTGCCGAGTCGCTTGAGGCTGGCGTCGATGGCCCGCCGGATGTTCAACGCCGACAGCCGGTCCTCGTTGGGCCAGGTCTCAGCCTCACGTGACATGGAGCCGTAGACCTTGGTGGCGAGGACCGTCTTCTCCCGCCGGCCACCGCCCTGGGCGAACCAAGTCCCGATGATCTCCTCGGTGCGGCCCTTGTTCTCACCCCACCCATACACGTTGGCCGTGTCTACGAAGTTCAGACCCGCGTCGAGCGCGGCATCCAGGATGCCGTGACTTGTCGTTTCGTCTGTCTGCGGGCCGAAGTTCATCGTGCCGAGGACGAGTCGGCTGACCTTGAGTCCGGTGCGTCCGAGCTGCGTGTACTTCATGAGGTACAAGCCAACTGCTTCGAGTCCACTCCAAGCAAGAGCCGACCACTCAGCCGCCCATTTATGCGACAACGTGCATGAGTCACGTCAGTGCATGGACGGCCGCGAGCGCCCCCCGTACGGTCGTCGCAGGCGGCCCGACCGGGCCGCCAAGTCAAGGGGGTTCCGCATGGCACGCGAAGAACTGACTCGGCTCAACGGCAACGGCAACGGCACGTGTGGAGAGGACGACTGCCCGAACGTCTACCGCACCACTTCCGGCTCCATCGTGGTTCAGGGCGACGTGTCCGACGCCTTCACTCCCCCGCAAGGGGAAGGGCTCGTGGAGATCCCCGAGAGCGTTCTTCGGGAGGCCGTTCGTGCTCTTGGATGGTGACGAGTGGCGGGCTATGCTCCGGGGCTTCCAATCGGAAGCGTGGCGGCTGGAGACCCTCCCCCGGTACCTCGTACCGCAGGAGGCGGAAGAACTCGAAGCCTTCCGGGCAGGCAGGCGCGTCGACCCGCACGCCTACTCGTCCGCGTACACGGAAGACCTGAAGCGTCTATGCGGCGAGGGGAAGAGCAAGGGGCGAGTGCACGTCCTGACTCGACCGCTCTCCGAGTACCTGCGCTTCGAGTTCTCCCGGTACTACGCCCCGCACGTGCTCGCCGGGGAGGACATCCGCATCCTTGACGTAACCGAGCGAGAGAACCCGTTGCCGGATGTCGGGGACTTCTGGATGTTCGACCGCTCGACGGTCGTCCTGATGCACTACGAGGGCGACGGCACGCAGATCAGCCGAGAGCTGTACGAGGGTGCCCCTGCGCCGTTCATCGAGTGGCAGCGCATCGCCGTTGCCGAGTCGGTTCCCTTCCTGGAGTACGTGAACGGTGACGTTCGAAGCTGAGCAGCTTGGCGAGTCTCGTGCCGAACTCGCCTCTCTGCTTCGGGACTTGCGCAAGCGAGCCGGCCTCTCAGGGGACCGGCTCGCAGCGCGCTGCAACATGTCCCAGTCGAAGGTGTCTCGCATCGAGAACGGCCGGACGCGGCCGTCGCTGGTCGACGTCGAGCAGATCTTGCGAGCGCTGGAAGCTCCGCCGGAACTGGTCGCCGAGGTCTCCGGCCTCGCCAGGATGGCGAACACAGAGTGGCGGAACCTCCGGGAACTTCGGCGCAAGGGGCTCGGTACGAGACAGACCGAACTGAAGTCGCTCGAAGCGTCCTCCACGCAGATGCGGTACTTCCTGCTCTCGATGGTTACCGGGCTGCTCGCAACACCGGAGTACGTACGGGCGAGTCTGGCTCACTCAACGGCCGACACCAGCAAGGCAGTGGCGGGGAAACTGGGGCGGCAAGCCGTTCTCTACGACGCCTCGAAGCGGTTCACGTTCGTTCTGACCGAGCAGGCGGTTCGCTGGCCGGTCGTCTCCCCACTGGCACTGGCCGAGCAGATGGACCGGCTGGCGTCCCTGTCCTACCTCCCGAACGTGCAGATCGGGGTGATCCCTGTAGGTGCACCGACGCCCCGAACCCCTCTGAGTACGTTCACCGTCTACGACACCGCATTGGTCACCATCGAGACGACGGCGGGAAGTCTCGTACTCCGCGACGGCCGGGATGTTCAGGCGTACCTGAAGGAGTTCGCCGGCTTCGAGGAACACGCCCTCTTCGGCGAAGACCTCCGGGCACGGCTCGCCGAGTGGTCCGCCGCTTGCCGTGCATGACTTCAGTCGACTACGCGACTGAAGCGTCATCCCGTGCGCATCCCGGGGGATCATCCTTCGGCAGGCGAACAGTCGGGAGGTCGCACGGATGAGCACACCCAAGACGACGATGGCCGGGCCGGTGAACCTGACCCTTCCGGAGGGAGACCCGGACCCCATCGCAGGCTGTCGGCAGGTCCTCGGCATCGCCGTGACCCGAGCCAACGCCCGATCGGTCGGCGACTACTCGAAGGCGACGGACGCGAACGTCGTGCTCCGCACGCACCTCCGGGAAGACCACGGGGCCGAGTGATGGCTCGCACGGTCCTGCGGCTCGTGACGCACCGGATCACGCAGCATCCGGACACGGACGTGAGCTATGAGGCGGAGTGCCTGCAATGCACGTGGAAGGCGGAGCCGTCGACGGACAGTGCGGCGGTCGACGTCGAGTGCATGAGCCACACCGGCCTGAGCAACCATCGCGGCTTCCGACGGGTCTGTACGTCGTTCGCCATGGTGGTGCGAGCCGAGCAAGGCAGACCCCCGGCGCACTGAGGGACGGCAAGCAACACAGACCAGAGGCGCGCTGGAAGGGGCGCGGCGTGAGCGACGTGCGGCCTGGCTCCTCACCCGCCCCACGGTGACCGGCCCCATCGTCGGCCCGCGCACGGCGGAGCAGCTGGAGGGCGCGCTGCGGGCGGTCGAGCTGGAGCTCTCGGACGAGGTCCTGGCCGGCCTCGACGAGGTCTTCCCGGGCCCGGGCCCGTCGCCGGAGGCGTTCGCCTGGTAGGCAGCGGTCAGGTGCTCGGCAGTGCTCGGTCGGTGCTCGGTCGGTGTTCGGCGGGCTACTGGCCGAGCACCGACGACACCGCGACGATCGCGAACATCAGTACAAGCACGCCGGCCATGATCCGGTTACGGGTCTTCGGGTCCACGTATTGAGGTTAACCCGGGGGCTCCACCGCCCCGCCCAGGGGCCAGGTGGCGACCGTCTCGTAGCGGGGCTGCTCGCCCGGTACGCCGCCGGTCGGGAGGTTGCTGCGGACCAGGGCCAGGTCGGCGACCTGCCAGCGGGTGCCTTCGAAGGGGGTGAGGGCGTCGACGAAGGGGCGCAGGTCGACGCCGTCGCGGGCGCGGGCGACGGTCAGATGGGCCTGGTAGCGGCGGTGCTCGTCCATCGGTACGCCCGCGCGGCGGGCGGCGGCGTCGGCGCGTTCGGCGAGCAGGCGCATCTCGTCGAGGTCCCCGGCGGCCCCCGTCCACAGCACGGCCCGGCCGAAGTGGCCGCCGCTGTGGAGGCGGAGCGGGAACGGCTGCGTGCGGTGGGCGGCGCGGGCGAGCCGGGCGTGGAGGTCGGGGAGGAGTTCGTCCTCGACCTCGCCCATGAACGCGAGCGTGAAATGCCAGCCGGGCCGGGAGGTCCAGCGCAGCTTGTCGGCGCCGGGCAGGTGGGACAGGCGGTCCACGACCTGGGCGAGTTCGGTGAGCTGCTCCCGGGGCGGAAGTACGGCAGCGAAAAGCCTCATGGGGAGAGTCTGGCAGCGGCTAACCTCGGCCGGATGGAGATCGCGATCAGGAGGGGCGGGGCGGCGGACGTACCCGCGGTGGTCGGGCTGCTCGACAGTGCAGTCGTCTGGCTGAACGGCAAGGGCATCACGGACCAGTGGGGCACCGAGCCGTGGTCCGCGCGGCCGAAGGCGGTGGACCTGGTGGAGCGGATCGTGGCCGAGGGGACGCCGTGGATCGCCGAGCTCGACGGCGTACCGACGGGCACGGTGACCCTGACCCCGAACCCGGCGTCGTACGTCGCGCCGGCGGACGAACCGGAGGTGTACGTCCACCTCCTGGCGACCGACGGACGCTTCCACGGCCGGGGCGTGGGCGCGGCGCTCCTTGCTCACGCCGTCGAGGAGACCCGCCGCCAGGGCCTCTCCCTGCTGCGGGTGGACTGCTTCGCGGGCAGCGGCGGCCGCCTGGTGTCGTACTACGAACGCCAGGGCTTCACGCGGACGGAGTCCTTCACGGTCGGCGACTGGCCGGGGCAGGTGCTGGAGCGCCGGGTGTGACTGGCGAGGCGGAATTCCCCCACCCCGCCCCTTCCCCGCGGTGTCGATCAGCGGCTCCGCCGCGGGCTGCCGGGGGCTGGTGGGTGGAGAGGTACGGGGGCAGGCGCCCCCATGTCCCGCCGGGCCACGGCAGCTTCGCGCCGGGCGGCGGGCGGCGGGCGTCGCAGCCCCGCCGCCCCCCCTTCACGGCTTACGCCGCCGTCGCCAGCCGTTCCCTCGGGACGAACCGCACCCGTGGATGGCCGTGGTGCCAGCCCAGGTCCATCTTCAGGCCGCCGACACGGGCCAGGACCAGGCCGATCGCCGACGCCGCCACGAGCGACAGCAGGCCGCCCGTCGCGAAGCCGATGCGGGGGCCGTACGTGTCCGTGATCCAGCCGAGCAGCGGCGCGCCGATCGGGGTGCCGCCCGCGAAGACCATCATGTAGAGGCTCATGACCCGGCCGCGCATCGCCGGGTCCGTCGCGAGCTGGACGGCCGAGTTGGCGGTGATGTTGACCGTGAGGCCGAACATGCCGATCGGCACAAGGAGCAGCGCGAACAGCCAGAACGCGGGCGACATCGCCGCCACGATCTCAAGGACGCCGAAGACCACCGCCGCGACCACCAGCATCCGCAGCCGCGTCGAGCCCCGCCGCGCCGCGAGCAGCGCGCCCGCGAGCGAGCCGGCCGCCATGAGCGTGTTCAGGAAGCCGTACGCCCCCGGGCCCACGTGGAAGATGTCCTGGGAGAACGCGGTGAGCCAGATCGGGAAGTTGAAGCCGAACGTGCCGATGAAGCCCACGAGGGCGATCGGCCAGATCAGCTCCGGCCGCCCGGCGACGTACCGCAGCCCCTCCCGCAGCTGGCCCTTGCCGCGCGGTGTCCGCTCCACCTTGTGGAACTCCGCGGGCCGCATCAGCAGCAGTCCGATGAGCGGTGCGAGGAACGACAGGCCGTTGAGCAGGAACGACCAGCCGCTGCCGATCGTGGCGATCAGGAGACCCGCGACGGCCGGGCCGACGAGCCGTGCGGACTGGAAGTTCGCGGAGTTCAGCGAGACGGCGTTGCGCAGCTGGTCCGGGCCGACCATCTCGGAGACGAAGGCCTGCCGGGTCGGGTTGTCGACGACCGTGACCATGCCGAGCAGGAACGCGACCAGGTAGACGTGCCAGACCTGGACGTGACCGGAGAGCGTGAGGACGGCGAGCGCGAGTCCGCAGAGGCCGAGGGCGGCCTGGCTGACGAGGAGGATCTGCCGCTTCGGGAAACGGTCGGCGAGGACACCGCCGTACAGACCGAACAGCAGCATCGGGAGGAACTGCAGCGCCGTGGTGATGCCGACGGCGGCCGCGGAGCCGGTGAGGCTCAGGACCAGCCAGTCCTGGGTGATCCGGGCCATCCAGGTGCCGGTGTTGGAGACGATGCCACCGGTGAAGAACAGTCGGTAGTTGCGTATGCGGAGTGAGGAGAAGGTTTCCCCCCGCGCCCGGGTGTGGGTCTCGGGTTCATGGACGGGTGCGGAGTCTGCTCCGGGTCCCGTACTCAAAGTGCGTCGCCTCCTCGGCGTCAGGGGTCAAAGGTGGGCGAGCTTCTCCAGGACGGGGGCGGCCGCGCGCAGCTTGGCCCAGTCGTCCTCGTCCAGGCCCTCGGCGAGGGAGGCCAGCCAGGCGTTCCGCTTGCGGCGGGACTCTTCGAGCATGGCTTCGGCCCGCTCGGTCTGGCTGACGACCTTCTGCCTGCGGTCGTCGGGGTGAGGCTCCAGCTTGACCAGTCCCTTGGCTTCGAGCAGCGCGACGATGCGGGTCATCGACGGCGGCTGGACGTGCTCCTTGCGGGCCAGCTCGCCGGGGGTGGCGTGGCCGCAGAGCGCCAGCGTGCCGAGCACCGACATCTCGGTCGGGCTCAGCGACTCGTCGACGCGCTGGTGCTTGAGTCGTCGGCTGAGTCGCATGACGGCGGAGCGGAGCGCGTTCACGGCGGCGGTGTCGTCGGCGGTGCCGTGGGACAGGTCAGGCATAGTCCTTAGCCTAACTCATTAGATGGGCTAAATACCAACCGGCACGCCCGTGACCGAACCTGTCACCCGTACGAGTGAGTTGAATCCGGAAAGTGACGCACCGGGCCCATCCGTGCCGCGACCCTGACTGACATGGGATCGACCGTGCTCAGCCTGCGCATCGACGGTGAGCTGCTCGACCGTCTCAAGGGACACGCCGCCAAACGCGGAATGAGCGTCCAGGACTATGTGGTCCGGACGCTCATCCGCGATGACTTCGACGAACGGTTCAAGTCGGCCGTCGACGAGACAGAGAAGTTCTACGGGCTGTCGAAGCCCGTCACATGAGGGATCACGTAAGGCCGAGCGCCGGCATCGCGTAGTAGAAGACGAAGACCGCCGACACGACGTACATCGCCACCGGGACCTCGCGGCCCCGGCCCGTCGCGAGCCGCAGCACGCTGAAGGCGATGAAGCCGATGCCGATGCCGTTCGTGATCGAGTACGTGAACGGCATCATCACCATCGCGAGGAACGCCGGCACCGCGATGGTGAAGTCGCTCCAGTCGATGTCCTTGATAGAACCGGCCAGGATCAGGAAGCCGACCGCGAGCAGCGCGGGCGTCGCCGCCTGGGACGGGACCATCGTGGCGAGCGGCGTGAGGAACAGCGCCACCGAGAACAGCGCGCCGGTGACCACCGAGGCGAGGCCGGTACGTGCGCCCTCGCCGACGCCCGCCGTGGACTCCACGAAGCAGGTGGTGGCGGAGGACGAGGTCGCGCCGCCGGAGGCGACCGCCAGGCCGTCCACGAGCAGGACCTTGTTGATGCCCGGGAAGTTGCCGTCCTTGTCCGTCAGCTTCGCCTCGTCGCCGACACCGAGGATGGTGCCCATCGCGTCGAAGAAGCAGGACAGCAGCACGGTGAAGACGAAGAGGACGCCCGTGAGCATCCCGACCTTCTCGAAGCCGCCGAACAGGCTCACCTGACCGACCAGACCGAAGTCGGGCGAGGCCACCGGGTTGCCGGGCCAGGTCGGGGTGGTCAGGCCCCAGGACGGGATGTCGGCCACGGCGTTGATCGCCATCGCCACGATCGTCATCACGACGATGGAGATGAGGATGGCGCCCGGCACCTTGCGGATGATCAGCGCGAGGGTGAGCAGCGTGCCCAGGACGAAGACCAGGACCGGCCAGCCGCCGAGGTGACCGTCGGCGCCGAGCTGGAGCGGGACGGTGGTGTGCGCGGCGTCGGGGATCCGGGAGACGAAGCCCGAGTCGACCAGGCCGATGAGCATGATGAAGAGGCCGATGCCGATCGCGATGCCCTTGCGCAGGCCGACCGGGACCGCGTTCATCACGCGCTCGCGCAGACCGGTCGCGACCAGCAGCATCACGACGAGGCCCGCGAGGACGACCATGCCCATGGCGTCCGGCCAGGACATCCGCGGGGCGAGCTGGAGCGCGACGACGGTGTTGACGCCGAGACCGGCCGCCAGGGCGATCGGGACGTTGCCGATCACGCCCATGAGGAGCGTCGAGAAGGCCGCGGTGAGCACGGTCGCGGTGACCAGCTGGCCGCTGTCGAGCTGGTGCCCGTACATGTCCTTGGCGCTGCCGAGGATGATCGGGTTCAGCACGATGATGTACGCCATCGCGAAGAAGGTGGCGAAACCGCCGCGGACCTCACGGGCGAGGGTGGAGCCGCGCTCGGAGACCTTGAAGTAGCGGTCGAGGCCGGAGGCGGGGGCGCCGCCCTCCGGGGACGGGGGCATGGCCTTGGCGGGGGCCGTGGTGCTCATGGGGGGTTCCTCGTGGGCTCGTATGGGCTCGTCATTGGCGGTTCATACGAAGGAAACCCGCCAGAGGCAAACCGTTTCAGTATGAACACATGAACGAGAGCGAGTCCATCTCCGCGCGTAGACCCCGTTTCCTGGCGCCTACACTGACCGCATGGCGAAGTGGACCCCCAAGCACGAGGCACCCGAGCCCCTGGAGGGGCCCGTCGTCGCCACCATCACCGGCGGCACGATCCTCTGGTTCGTCCTCTTCCTCGTCCAGCTCCCCTTCTACGGCTGGTTCGACGACCGCGACCTGACCTGGTGGGTGTGGACCTGCCTGGCCGGGGCCGGCCTCGGGCTGATCGGCATCTGGTACGTACGGAAGCGCGACGCGGCGATCAAGCGCGCGGAGGCGGCGCGGGCGTCTGCCGGGCGCGGCGAGGCGGCCGGGCCGGCGGAGTCCCCCGCCCCGTAGTCGTAGTCGTAGTCCCCCGGGACGATTCCGGTCCTCCCGCGGTCTGATGTTCACCCTTCTCGGCGGGTGAACGGTCGCTTCCGGTCGTACCGTCGAAAACATGACTCAGCGGGCGAAGATCGACACCGACGGCAGCGAGAACACCGCGGACGAACCCCGCGTCGTCCACCGGGTCGCCGGACTGACCTCCGCCGAGGTCGCCGAGCGCATCGCCCGCGGCGAGGTCAACGACGTACCCGTCCGCAGCTCCCGCTCCACCACGGACATCGTCCGCGGCAACGTCTTCACCCGCTTCAACGCGATCATCGGCGTGCTCTGGGTGATCATGTTCTTCGTCGCGCCGATCCAGGACAGCCTCTTCGGCTTCGTGATCATCGCCAACACCGGCATCGGCATCATCCAGGAACTGCGCGCCAAGAAGACCCTCGACGGGCTCGCCGTCATCGGCGAGGCGAAACCCACCGTCCGGCGCGACGGCGTCGCCACCGAGGTCTCCACCTCCGAGATCGTCCTCGGGGACCTCATCGAACTCGGCCCCGGCGACAAGGTCGTCGTCGACGGCGAGGTCGCCGAGGTCGACAGCCTGGAGGTCGACGAGTCGCTGCTCACCGGCGAGGCCGACCCCGTCGTGAAACAGCCCGGCGACCCGATGATGTCGGGCTCGTTCGTGGTCGCCGGCGGCGGCGCGTTCACCGCCACCAAGGTCGGCCGCGAGGCGTACGCCGCCCAGCTGGCCGAGGAGGCCTCCCGCTTCACCCTCGTCCACTCCGAGCTGCGCTCCGGCATCTCCACGATCCTCAAGTACGTGACGTGGATGATGGTCCCGACCGCGATCGGCCTCATCATCAGCCAGCTCGTCGTCAAGGACAACAACTTCAAGGACTCCGTCGCCCGGACCGTCGGCGGCATCGTCCCGATGATCCCCGAGGGGCTCGTCCTCCTCACCTCCGTCGCCTTCGCGATCGGCGTGATCCGGCTCGGCCGCAAGCAGTGCCTGGTGCAGGAGCTGCCGGCCATCGAGGGCCTCGCGCGCGTCGACGTCGTCTGCCTCGACAAGACGGGCACGCTGACCGAGGGCGGCATGGACGTCACGGAGCTACGGTCGCTGAACGGCAGCGACGAGACGTACGTACGGAAGGTCCTCGGCGCCCTCGGCGAATCGGACCCGCGCCCCAACGCCTCCCTCCAGGCCATCATCGACGCCTACCCGGACGCCGAGGAGTGGCGCTGCACCGAGTCGCTGCCCTTCTCCTCCGCCCGCAAGTACAGCGGCGCGGCCTTCAGCGAGGGCAACGGCGACACCTCCTCCTGGCTGCTCGGCGCCCCCGACGTGCTCCTGAAGGCGGGCGACCCGACCCTCGCCGAGATCGACCACCTCAACGAGCAGGGGCTCCGCGTCCTGCTCCTCGCCGGCACCACGCGCGAGCTCGACTCCGCCGACGTCGCCCACGAGGCGCGCCCGACCGCCCTGGTCGTCCTCGAACAGCGCCTGCGGCCGGACGCCGCCGACACCCTCACCTACTTCGCCGACCAGAACGTCGCGGCCAAGGTCATCTCGGGCGACAACGCGGTCTCGGTCGGGGCGGTGGCCGGGAAGCTGGGCCTGCCGGGCGCCGAGAACACCGTGGACGCCCGCCACCTCCCGACCGACCAGGCGGCGATGGCCGACGAGCTGGACCGGAACGCGGTCTTCGGCCGGGTCACCCCGCAGCAGAAGCGGGACATGGTCGGCGCGCTCCAGTCCCACGGCCACACGGTCGCCATGACCGGCGACGGCGTCAACGACGTCCTCGCGCTCAAGGACGCCGACATCGGCGTCTCGATGGGCTCGGGCTCGGAGGCGACGAGGGCGGTCGCCCAGATCGTCCTGCTGAACAACTCCTTCGCGACCCTGCCGTCGGTGGTGGCCGAGGGCCGCCGGGTCATCGGCAACATCACCCGCGTCGCCACCCTCTTCCTGACGAAGACGGTCTACTCGGTGCTGCTCGCCGTCCTGGTGGTGTGCAGCCAGGTCGAGTACCCCTTCCTGCCGCGCCACCTGACCCTGCTTTCGACTCTCACCATCGGCGTCCCGGCCTTCTTCCTCGCGCTCGCGCCCAACAAAGAGCGCGCGAAGCCGAACTTCGTGAAACGCGTGATGCGGTACGCGATCCCCGGCGGCATCGTCGCGGCGGCGGCCACCTTCACCACGTACCTCGTGGCCCGCTCGTACTACAGCGGCCCGGGCGCCCTCGACGCCGAGACGAGCGCGGCGACCCTGACCCTCTTCCTGGTCTCGATGTGGGTCCTGGCGATCGTCGCCCGCCCCTACACCTGGTGGCGCATCGCCCTGGTGGCGACCATGGGCGGCGCGTTCCTCCTCGTCCTCGTCGTGCCGTGGCTGCAGGACTTCTTCGCGCTGAAGCTGGTGGGCGTGACCATGCCGTGGACGGCGGTCGCGATCGCGGCGGTGGGGGCGGGGCTCCTCGAGGTGGCATGGCGTTGGGTGGACCGGCGATTTCCGGCCTGAGCAGGTGGCTTACCCTGTGCCCACAGTGATCGCTGTGACATCAGAGACGTGGGGGGATCCGCGTACACATGCACGTGACGAACAGCCGCAGAATCCTGCGAAGAACGGTCATGGGCGCCCTGGCGGGCGTCCTCGCCGCCACCGGTGCGACGCTCCTGCCGAGCCAGGTCTCGGCGGCCGAACAGGCCACGAACGGCGGCGGCCCCGTGCGCGCCACGAAGGGCACGGCCAAGGACGCGGCGGTGAAGCTGGCCACCGGTGACCGGCTGGAACGCATCCCTGGCACCAAGGGCTTCCGGGTCGCGGCCGCCGACGGCCGGCCGGCCACCGGAACGTACGCCTTCGCCCAGGCCGACGGCGAACTGACGGTCCGGCCGATCGGCACGAAGAAGCCCCTGCCGGCCACGACCGTGGCGACGGACGAGTCCGGTCCGGGGATGTCTGCCTACGGGGCGACGGCGACGCAGCGGGTGAACTTCTCCGTCGCCGGCGACCGCGGCAGGGGCGGCATCATCAACCTGTGGAACACCTCCACCTGGACGTGGTACTCCGTCAACAGCGACCAGTACGTGGCCAAGGGCACGGCCGACGTCCCGCCGGGAACGTACTTCGCCACCATCCAGTACGACTACTACGGCGAGACGCGCCCCGCCTACCTCCTCACGAAGACCTTCACGGTCGGCAACACCACGGCCAACGCGGTCTTCGACGAGACGGCCGCCAAGCCGATGGGCATCGTCGCCGACGACACGAGCGCGCGCCGGGCGGGCGCCGCCGTGTGGCTGACGACGCCGAACGGGGACGCGGTCGGTCAGGTCGGCGGCGGCGCCGACCAGATTTACGTCACCCCGTTCACCTTGAGCGGTGCCACCGTGCACCTCCACGACGTGCTGACGAAGTACGGTTCCAGCCAGCTCAAGCCCAGCCCGTACCGCTACGACCTGGTGCACCAGTTCAGGAACACCGTGCCGGCGAACCCCGTCGTGACGGTGAAGACGGCCGGTCTCGCGAAGACCGTGACGACCTTCCGCTCACAGGCCGGCCGGCAGACGGCACGGCTCGACACCTGGCGCATCACGTCCGAGATTTCTGTCGGCGCGCAGGCGGCCTCCACCGTGACCGCGCCCGGCACACTCACCGAGTACGTGACGCCGAACGTGCCGTTCGGCCGCTCGTTCTGGGACGGCGACAGCTACCTCACCCTCGCCGACCGCACGCTGCCGGCCGGCACGTCCGCCGGGGAGACGATCGGTCAGGGCCCGCTCCAGCCCCGCACCGGGAACCGGTCCACCCGGATCGGCGGCCAGATCCGGCTGTACGAGCCCCACTCCTACAGCGACGCGGCCGGCAACGAGGGCCGCGACTCCAGCGCGGTGCAGCAGTACCGGCTGACCTCCCGGGGGGTGACCCTGGTCGACAGCCCGTACGAAAAGGGCTACGTGAACTACGCCGTCGGTGTCACCTCTGCCGCCGCCCCGTACGAGTTCACCCACACCACCATCCGGCGCGGTCCCCACGCCCGGCTGTCGACCAAGCTCGTCCGCGAGTGGACGTTCAGCTCCGGTGGCACCTCGCCCGTGCCCCGCCTGGACGACGCCCTGCCCCTGCTGGACGTGACGTTCGACGTGCCGGCGCTCGACATCCGCAACACGGCGCCGGCCGGAACGGTCCGGGTCGCGACCACGGTCACCTCCCGCTGGTCGACGGCGACGGGGTCCTTCACGGGGCTCGAGTACTCCGCCGACGACGGGAAGACCTGGTTGCCGGCCTCCGCCGAGGGCGACATCACCGTCGGCGCGGCCGACCGCTTCGTCTCTCTGCGCGCCACCGGCAAGGACGACTCCGGTGGCACGGTCCGCACGACCCTGATCCGCGCCTTCGGCGGCCCCGGGTCGGTCAGCCTGCCGGACGAGTCTGCGGGTGACGTCAGAATCAGCCGGGTAAAGGTCAACGGCAACAACCCGATCGTCGTCGACGGGGCGCTCGGGCAGTTCGAGCTCTCCCCTGAGGCCTCGTTCACGGCCACCTCGCCCGCCGGGATCGCACGGGGCGGAATGACCCTCTACAAGGGGTCGTACGAAAGCCCCGACGCCGTCATCCCGTTGCTGTGGACGACGTGCACCCCGGCGAACGGCACGGCCGCCTCCTGCAAGGGAAACCTGAACATCGCCCCGCGCCACCTCGCCGACAACGCGCTCGCGGGCGCGTGGAAGGTCGCCGTCTGGGCCGAGTCCCAGGACGGGACGAGCTACGCCGACGTCCACGCGGCCCAGACCGTACGGATCGTGCGGACGACCCGGCTGACCACCGACGCCACGCCGGAGCCGGTCACCAAGGGCGCCACGCTCACCGTCACCGGCCGGTTCACGGTCACCGACTGGCTGACCGGCGGTCAGCTCGGCCACCCGCAGCAGCGGGTGAACCTGGAGTTCCGCAGGTCCGGCAGCACCGACTGGACGCGCGTGGGCTCCGCCGTGACGGACTCCACCGGCAAGGCGGCGGTCACGCTCAAGGCGACCTACGACGGCGAGTACCGCTGGATCGGGGGCCCGAGCCTGATCATCACGACGGCAGGCCCGGCCCTGTCCCCGGACACGATCGACGTCCGCTGACCGTTCCTAATCAGTGAGCAGGAGTGAGTCTTGGACCCATACCTGGTCACTGCGGGCATCCCGAACGGTTTTGGGTGCCCTGGTTGCCCGCTTTCGCTCCGCGTCCGGCTGCACGGATCGTGTCCGTGGTCCGGGGATGCGGGGGCGGGTTTCCTCACGCCCCCGGACGCCCGGCCCGGCCTGGACGGTCCGATGCCCACGACGATCGCTCTGGTCGTCGTGGGGCGGTGCCGTCCGTCGCCGGATCGGGTGCCCGAGGGCGCGTCTGCCAATCGCCACCGAAGCAGCGTCATGG
Organism: Streptomyces sp. P9(2023); assembly: GCF_032436795.1. Classification (NCBI taxonomy): domain Bacteria; kingdom Bacillati; phylum Actinomycetota; class Actinomycetes; order Kitasatosporales; family Streptomycetaceae; genus Streptomyces; species Streptomyces sp. P9(2023). The sequence continues at coordinate 15,374 of NZ_JAUPWM010000032.1, read as the reverse complement.
CGAGTCATTTTGCGTTTACCGCTGGTCAACGGCTTGCGCCAGTGCTTGTCTCCCCACATGGAGGTGTAGGCCGGGTCGACTGCGACGATCGCGAGACCGTGCTCGGCGGCCATGGAGACGAGGCGGGCTTTGAGCTTGCCGGTGGGCATGCCGGAGATCAGCTGCCGGAACCGCTTCCGCCGACCGTGCTTCTCTCGGGTCTTCTCGGCGGTGAAGTCCAGGTCCTCGATACCGATCGCGGCCACGCCGGCCCGCTTCGCCCAGTGTAGGAGTCGGCTGATGGCGTGCCGGATCTGGGCGTCGCGGTGGTCGGCGGCGCCGGCCAGGTCGTAGAAGAACCTGCGGGGTTCGCCGACCGGGTTGCCGTGCCGGTCGAGGCGGTAGGCCGCGAAATGGTCCGCGTTTGTATCAACACCGACCATGCCCTGGGCGCGGGCCGCCTCCAGTGGGATCGTCTGCACCACCGGACGTGTCCACGAGGCCGTCAGGTACCAGCGGACCCGCGCCACCTCCAGATGGATGCGGTAAGCCACGGCCCGGTTGCCGCTTACGCGGTCCCGCCACTCGTCGCCACGGTGCCGGAACTGCGCCTTCGCGGCCAGAACGTACCGACCGCGCGGGGCATTCGCGAGATGGGCGAGCGGCGCGGGCAGCTTGATGGACACCTCGCCGTCGGGGGTGACGCGAATCGTCTCGTTCCCGAAGCGTTTACCGGACTCGCCGTCAGCTTGAAGGAACCAGCGCTCGGCCTGCCAGCGCTGACGCCACTCGCACTCGGTGAGCTGGGCGGCTTTGAGGTTGTGCCGGTTGCGGGCCAGCTTCTTCCCGCCGCGCACCACGTGCACGGCACCAGCTTCCCGCTCGGCACGGGCCACATCGAGACGGTGCTCCAAGGTGTGTACGCGGCGGGACTTTTGGAACCACTCGCCCTTGGAGCGGTAGCCGCCCGGAGCCCGCTTGGTTCCCTTCTCCCCGATGGGTTGAGACAAGCGGTGCATCAGCGTCCGCACACCAGCTTCGAGGCCCTGGATGTGCGCGACCTGGCAGCGGCGCGAAAGTGCCCACTGATCGTGCGTGGCCTTCGTGATGCTGCCGGCCCAGCGGGAAGAGGATTCCTCCGTCAGGTCCCGCTTTCGGGCCGCCCACGTGTCCTTGTCGTGCTCCAGCCCGTCAGCGCAGCGCGTCTTGAGGTCACGGGACGCGAGGGAGCCCAGGTGCTCGCCCACCAGGCGGAGAACCTTGTCGTCCTCGGTGGTCAGGCCCTTGAGACGGTCTCGTATCGCCACGCCGGACGGGCCGAGGGCCACGAACGGCGCGTCAGTCGACCGGAGCTGCTTCTTCTTCGGCAGCCATTCTCGGCCGCCTCAAGAGCCTTACGGGCACGGTTCCTCGCCGAGCGGCGCCCGTACAGGCGGGCACAGAATGACGTCAGCACATCCACGATGTCCTGCACCAGGTCCTCATCGACCTCGCCCTCGTCCAGCACCACCAGGCGCCGGCCTGTCGCAGACAGGGCCGCTTCGACGAGTTCGACGTTCATGCGGCCGAGCCGGTCTCGGTGCTCCACCACCACGGCGGTCACGTCCGGATCGGAAAGCAGCCGACGCGCCTTCGTGCGGGAGCCGTTCATGCCCGATCCGATCTCGGACTCGATCCGCACCACCCGGCGCCCGGACCTGGCCGCCCACTCCGACAACCGCGTCACCTGACGGGCCAAGTCGTCCTTCTGATCGTGAGAGGACACCCGGGCATACAGCCCAGCACCGCCCACCACCTCGGGCGTTGCCGCAGCTTCGACGTTCACCAGGATCGTGCGTGGCCCGACCCGCTGAGCCGGTACCGGCAACGTCCCCTCACGGAACCAGCGATACGCGGTCTGCGGGTGCACACCCTGCGCTTTCGCCCACTCCTTGAGGTTCATACATCCGACCGTAACAACACTCACCAAAGCGCACTATCACTCACAAGAGTGACCTAACGAACCAACAGCTCCCAACCCCCGCCCCCCGCCCCAAAACCAGGGCCCCGGCCGCCGACGCGACCGGGGCCCTGGCTCATGTGGATGCCCCGCGCGTCAGTCGAACCAGCGGTCGCGGGCCAGCTCCGTCGTGCGGGACGGGTCTTCCAGGAGGGCGGCCACCTCGAAGCGGCGGGGCCATTGGCCGGACGCCCAGGCGAGGCCGGCGGCTACGCCTTCCAGGGTGGCGGCGTGGATCGTGCCGTCGGGGGTGCGGCGCCAGTCCAGTTCGACGCCCGCCGCGCGGAGCTCCTCGTGCTCGACGTACGAGTCCGGGGTCGCCGGGCCGAGGAGGGCGTGGACCGACGGGGGTACGTCGTGTTCCTCGCCGACCGTCGTGACCTCGGCCGCCACGGACTCGCTCAGCCGCCGCACCTGGAACAGCTCCGCCAGGTCGGCCGCGCGGGACGGGGAGACCGGGAGGAGGGCCAGGCCGCCCGTGAGCGGGAGGAGGTCGGGGGCGTCCGCGACCAGGGCGTCGGCGGCGTCCACGACGACGAGTTCGCCGTCCACGACCGCGCGCAGCTCGTCGGGGAGGGTGACCTGGTCCGGGTCCAGGTCGGCCAGGGCCGTGTACAGGGCGTGCAGTTGGGCGCCGCTCACCTCCCGGTCCGGTTCGGCCAGGCGGGACAGCAGTTCGGCCGCTCCGCCCGGCTCTTCCAGGAGCGCGGAGACCGAGGTGCGGACGCCCAGCGCCCGCAGGACCTGCTCGTCCTCGAAGCCGGTCGCGTCGGCGGAGTCGTACAGGCCGACCAGGAGGGGGTCCGTGCCGGCCGCGCGAAGGCCCGCCGGGCGGCGGCCGTCGAGGACCGGGTGGTCGCGCAGCCACCAGGCGGTGTACGACCGTACGGTCTCGGTCGTGCCGTCGGGAAGCAGGATCCGGACCGGCTGGGTGAGCGCGTCCCGCAGCGGGGGTCGCGCGAGCAGGGCCAGCGCCTGCGGCCACGCCTCGTCGTCCACCAGGTCCAGGTCCCGTACGGCGACGATCTCGGTCGCCACCGGCGGAACCGGGACCTCCGGCAGCCGGTCGAGGACGTCCTCGCACCAGACGTCGACGGCGTCGAGCAGCCCGGCGTCGTCGGGCTCGGCGAAGTCAGAGTCTCGGGGTTCCATCTCGTCCGGGTCGAGGACGAGGTCGGTGGCCCGGACGAGGCCGAAGGTGGCGAGCACCCCGCAGGCGGCGAGGGGCTGTTCGCCCCAGCGCTCGGCCAGTTCGGCGTCGCACAGGGCGAGTTCGTCCTCGCGCATCACGGCGGCGAAGGCGCTGCCGGGCAGGACCAGCTCACCGGCCGGCGCCAACTCCCCGTCCTCGTCGGGGAGGGCGAGCGCGCCGAGCCACGGCTCGTCGCCGGGCTCCAGCTCCGCGTCCCGGACGAGGGTGAGGACCGTCTCGACCAGCTCGTCGGCGTCCAGGGCGTCCGCGTCCTCGTCCCAGACCTCCCCCGCGTCGAGCGACCCGGCGACCGCCGCGCGTACCTGCGGCGTCGTCAGGACCGCGCGGGGCGTGGCCGGGAGGGCGCCGAGCTTCTCCAGGAGCGGGTGGGCGGCGTCCGGGTGGGCGACCTTGAGGCCCATGCGGGTGAGATCGGCGGGGGTGCGGTCCTGCGGCAGGAGGACGTGGCGGGGGCCGATGGTGGTACGCGTACGGGCGTCCTCGGGCGCGTCGGCGGCCACGGCGAGCGGGACCGGGAGGCCGGTGAGCCGGTCGGGGTCCACCCCGGCCAGGGAGTCGTAGAGCCGCCACCACCACGACGGGGCGCGGTCCACCCCCGCGAGCCGGTCGATGGCCTCGGTCAGCGGCACGCGGCCGACGCCGAGCGTGCGGAGCTCCACCCGCCGTTCCAGCCCGGCGGGCAGCAGGGTCGGGAAGACCTCCGCGAGGACGGCGACGGTCTCGTGGCCCGCGCCCTCCACGACCTCGGCCTCGACCGCCCGCAGCGCGGGCGCGTCCTCCGACGGCGCCTCGGGCGCCAGGAACGCGACGCGCGGAAGGCGCTGGAGGATCGCGGCGCGCAGCGCCCCGTCGAGGGCGCCCTTGCCGAGCGGCCCGGGCACCAGATCGATGGTGGCGACCGTCACCGGCTGCCAGTCCGCGAGGAGTTCGGCGTACGCGTCGGCCGCGCGCTCGACCAGGAAGTCGGTGAGCGGGCCGGGCGCGGGGTGGCGCCGTGCGGTGTCGAGCGGGAGGGAGGCGATGAGCAGGGCGGGCAGGCCGAGCGGCTCGTCGGTGGGGGTGGGGGCGTGCACGACGGGGGCGGTACGGGGGTACAGCGGGGCGCCCTCGCCGTCCACGGGGGCGGCCCAGGTCACCGACCAGTACGGGCGCAGCCGCTCCTCGACCGGCCGGCCCTTGAGGAGCGCGGGGTCGAGGGGGCCGCCGTGGCTGACGGTGCGCCAGCGGTGCACGCCGGTCTCGGAGTCGGCGGAGTCGGCGATGTGGACGTAGCCGTCGTCCTCGGAGCGGCGGAGCGTCCGTACGCCGTCGGGGGTCTCGACGACGACCTCGGCGAGACCGGGGAGGGTGAGCAGCAGGGCGTCGTCGATGGCGGCGAGGAGCCGCTCGGCGAGGTCGACGGCGGCGGTGTCCCGGAGCGGGAGGACGACGACGGTGTCGTAGCCGTCGGGGGCGGTGCCCTCGGCGGGCAGCGGGAGGCGCAGCAGCGGTACGTGGCCGTCCCGGCGGCGCAGCTCGTCCCCGAGTCCGGGGCTGTGCCGGGCGGCCTCGGCGGCCAGCTCGCGGGCCTCGGCGAGGGACCAGCGGACGCCGCCGTGCCGGCCGAGGACGGCGGGCTCGTCGGAGACGGCGAGGACAGCGGCGAAGCCGACGCCGAAGCGGCCGACGGCGGCCGTGTCGAGCTCGCTGCGCTTGGCGGAGGCGCGGAGGGTGGAGAGCGACTCGACGCCGGTGGCGTCGAGGGGCGCGCCGGTGTTGGCGGCGGCGAGCAGGGCGGGCGCGTCGGGGCTCGCGGGGTGGAGGGTGAGCCGGAGCCGTCCGGTGACGCCTCCCCGGTGGGCGGCGTCGGCGGCGTTCTGGGCGAGCTCGACGACGAGCCGGTCGCGGTAGCCGCCGAGGGCGAGGTCCTCCTCGGCGTTGGCGTCCTCGCGGAACCGGGCGGGCCCGGCCCCCCAGGCATCGAGCACGCCCCTCCGCAGCCGGGCGGTGCCGAAGGGGTCGGCTCCGTCGGTCGACGTCCTGACGCTGACGCTCACGTCTGACTCCACTCTTCGGGGCGGGAATGTGCCGGGGCCCGAAGGTACCGCGACCTGCGACCGCTCCGGGCCGCGCCTCCGTGTGGGGGGGCGTCCCGCACCCGCCCACTCCCCCTGTGGGGGGTGGTCCCGCACCCACCCACTCCCCGTGTGGGGGGGTCCCGCACCCACCCACACCCCCCGTGTGGGCAATCGTCCCGCAGGGCGGGACGGGTGGGCACACGGGACGGCGCAATCGTCCCGCAGGGCGGGACGGGTGGGCACACGGGACGGCGCCCATGCGGGCGCCTTCCGCACATGCGCCCCCTGCACCCCGGGGCCGTTGCGCGTTCAGGTCCCTCGGGGTGGGCGTAGGGGAACGGGGCGGACGCGCCCGCCAAGGGCGCCGTTCCGTTGTGCCCACCCTCCCCCAAGCTCTCGGCTTCGCTCGAGCAGGGGGGACCCCCATCGCCCCAACGGAACAGTTGCCCACAACGGGGTCGGGGGAGCCCCAGCGGAACGATTGCCCACAACGAGGGCGGGGCCCCCGCCCCAGGGGCTACGAGTGGCCCAGGTCTTCCGACGTGCCGTCCGGTTCCGTCGTCGAGCCCGAGTCCTTCGCCGGACGCAACGGAAACTCGTCCGCGCCCATCGAGTCCAGGACCGGCGGCGCCGGCCGCGGCGGCTTCGGCATGACCGCCGCCTCGGAGTGCCCGCCACAGCCGTACGAGAACGACACGACGTGCCCGTCCGCCGGCGAGAACTCGTTCGCGCAGACACCGAAGGCCTGCTTCAGCGAGCCCGCCAGCGGCACCAGGAAGGCGCAGGACTCGCACGAGGCGGGCGCGGCCTGCGCCATCGGGGTCTTCGCCCCGAACGCCTCGTCCCAGCGGTCCGCCGCCACGTGCAGCCCGTACCGCGAGAGCACCCGCGCGCGCCGCATGCCGAGCTCCTCGGCGACCGCGGCGACCGAGCCCCTGGACGGCGTACGGGAGACGATCTCGGCGTCCTCCGCGTCGAGGTGCTCCGCCATCTCGTCCGAGAGCGCGGAGTTCGGCGGCGGCACGTCCTCGCCGGTGTACCCCGGTTCGAGCCGCAGGTCGTCCTGCTCGGTCGGCAGCAGGTCCCCCGGGCCCATGTCGCCCGGCCGCAGCCGCTCGCTCCACGGCACCCACTCGGGGGCCAGGAGGGAGTCGGAGCCGGGCAGCAGGACGGTTTCGTCAAGGGTGACGTTCTTGGCCCGGGAGGCGCGGGTGACCGTCACGGCCCAGCGCCAGCCCCGGTAGCCGGGTTCCTTGCACTCGAAGAAGTGCGTCACGACCCGGTCGCCCTCGGCGACGGCCTCCACATGCGCCCCGACAATGCCGGGTGCGGCGGCCTCCTCGGCGGCGGCTCGCGCCAGGTCTACCGCCTCGGCGCACATGCGGTCGGGGGTACGCGGGGTACGCGGGGTCCGGCTTCGCGTCGTCGCAGCACTCACAGGTCTCGCTTCTCTCCTACGCCGTCTCACGGGTGCGCCGGCCGAGGAGCGGGAGCGAAAAGCCCCGGGCAGCGGGCGGAGCGGACCAGAGGGCCGCATCGACGTCCGCGCCCGACATGTCTCGCGTCTCTCGGGCACACCTATCGTCATCCATTCTGCGGGATGCCGAAGAGGCGCGCGGCCGAGAACTTCCGCCGGTGGCGCGCTACGCACGCTACCCCCTCCGCCGCCTGCCGCCCACCTGCCCGCCCCAAGTGGCCCGGATCGTGGACCTCGGCTCGCCGTGCCACGGTTCACAAGTCTGGGGCGTGGGGCACTATGACGGAGTGGCAGCCGCACGGTCGTCCGCACGATCCCACGATCTTGCCGGGCCGCTCCGCCGAGTGGGCCGGACGGTGGGGCGCGCCCTGCATCTGCCGTTCACGGGCACGGCCAGGGGCATCCGCAAGGCCACGCACGCGCACGGCGCGGGCGAGTCGGGCCTGGGCAAGCTGATCGAGCTGCACGCCGTGAACGGGGCCGGCGACGTCATGATCACGGTCGCGCTGGCGTCCACGGTCTTCTTCTCCGTACCGACGGACGAGGCGCGCGGCCGGGTGGCGCTGTACCTGGGCATCACGATGCTCCCGTTCACCCTGCTGGCCCCGGTGGTCGGTCCGCTTCTGGACCGCCTGCCGCACGGGCGGCGGGCGGCGATGGCGGCGGCGATGTGGACCCGGGCGGTGCTCGCGATCACGATGTCGGGGGCGGTGGCCACGGGCGGCCTGGAGCTGTATCCGGCGGCGCTCGGGGTGCTGGTGGCGTCGAAGGCGTACGGAGTGGTCCGCAGCGCGGTCGTGCCACGGCTGCTCCCGCCCGGCTTCTCCCTGGTCAAGGCGAACTCCCGGGTCACCCTGGCGGGCCTGCTCGCGACCGGGATCGCGGCGCCGATCGGGGCGGGGCTGCAGCAGATCGGGCCGCCGTATCCGCTGTACGGGGCGTGCGCGCTGTTCCTGCTCGGTGGCTACTGGGCGTTCCGGATGCCGCACAAGGTCGACTCGGCGAAGGGCGAACGCCGGGTCCACCTGTTGACGCACGGCGAGAAGAAACCGAGCCTGCGGACGGTGGGGCCCTCGGTGCTGCACGGGCTCCAGGCGAACGCGGCGCAGCGGATGCTGTCCGGGTTCCTGATCTTCTTCCTGGCGTTCCTGCTGCGCGAGCATCCGCTGCCCGGGCAGAGCGCTGCGGTGTCGCTGGCGATGGTGGCGGTGGCGGCGGGGGTCGGGAACGCGTGCGGGACGGCGGTGGGCTCGCTCCTGAAGGAGCGCGGGCACGCGCCGGAGGTGATCATCGCCACGATGATCACGACGGTGTGCGGGGCGGCGATCCTGGCGGCGGTCTTCTTCAGCGGAGCGATGGTGGCGGTGCTCGGCGCGGTGGCGGGCCTGACGCAGGCCCTGTCGAAGCTGTCGCTCGACGCGCTGATCCAGCGGGACGTGCCGGAGGTGGTCCGCACGTCGGCCTTCGCCCGCTCGGAGACGCTGCTGCAGATGTCCTGGGTGGTGGGCGGCGCGATCGGCATCTCCCTGCCGCTGAGCGGCTCGGTGGGCATGTGGGTCGCCGCGGCGATCCTGGGCCTGGGCGCGCTGCTCGCGGTACGAGGCCTGGTGACGGCGGCCCGCACGGAATCCCCGAGCGAGCCCACGGACGCGCCGCGACCCCAATGAGCGCCGACCCCGTGCGGGCCGGCCCCCACCCTCCGTGTGGGCAATCGTCCCGCTGGGGCGATGGGGGTCCCCCCTGCTCGAGCGAAGCCGAGCAGGGGGAGGGTGGGCACACGGGACGGCGCCCCCTGCGGGCGCGTTCCGCACAAGGGCCCGGACCCGCATCCCGGGGCCGTTGCGCCTGCAGGCGCAATGGGGTGGGCGGGGTGCACGGAGCGGACGCGCCCGCCAGGGCGGCGCCCCGGGGGGGGAAAACGCGGCGCGCCCGCACCCCCGCGTGGCGGAGTTCCGTGGGCCCGATAGCCTTCGGGCCATGACCGTTGCGTTCTTCACCGGCTCGCGCCGCCGGGCCGCCCTCGCCCTCGGGGCCGTCTCCGCCGGGCTCCTCGTACTCTCCGCCTGCGGCGACAAGCCGACTCCGATCGCGACCCTGACGGTCGGAAAGGACTCGATCCACTCCGAGGCCGCCTGCTACAACGACGGCGACGCCATCAAGGAGTCGCAGATCCAGCAGTGCCTCAACAAGAAGGCCGAGAAGTCCCTCACGGTCGCCGCGGACGACAAGATCCGCTTCGGCGTCGACCCCGAGATCGCCGAGAAGGGCTGGACCATCTTCCTCGGTGGCCAGAACGCCGAGCCGGAGCCGTACAAGAAGACGTACCGGACCATCCCGGCCAGCGCCTTCTTCTCCTCGCAGACCGGCGAGGCGACCAACCAGACCCAGATCACGATCGTCGAGAACGACGGCAAGAAGCTGACCGGCATCTGGCACTTCGAGCTGAAGAAGGACTCCTGATCCTCCGGTGACGCTCCGGATCCTGATCGTGACGGCCGTGGCGGCGGAGGCGGACTCCGTCGCCCGCGGCCTGCGCCACGACGGTCCGGGCGCCCAGGGCGCCGAGATCCTCGTCGGCGGTGTCGGGCCCGCCTCCGCCGCCGCCTCCACCGCCACCGCCCTCGCCCGCGCGGCGGACACCGGCACGGCTCCGTACGGTCTCGTCGTCTCCACCGGCATCGCCGGCGGCTTCCGGCCCCACGCGCCGATCGGCACCGTCGTCGTCTCCGACGCCATCGTCTCCGCCGACCTCGGGGCCCAGACCCCCGACGGCTACCTCACCGTCGAGGAGCTCGGCTTCGGCCGGTCCGTGCACCCGGTGGCCCCCGAGCTGACCGCGCGGATCTCGCGCGCCCTCCGGCCCCAGCCCCACACCGTCGCCCCCGTCCTCACCGTCTCCACCGTCACCGGCACCGCCGAGCGCGCCGCCGAGCTGGCCGCGCGCCACCCCCGGGCCGCCGCCGAGGCCATGGAGGGGTTCGGGGTGGCCGAGGCCGCCGCCGCGCACGGCGTGCCCGTCGTCGAGATCCGGGCCGTCTCGAACGCCGTCGGCCCCCGCGACCGCGCCGCCTGGCGCATCGGCGAGGCCCTGGACGCCCTGCGGACCACCTTCCAGCTGCTCAGCCACTCCCTCTCCGTGGAGCCGACGTGCGAAAACTGAAGATCGCGTACTCGCCCTGCCCGAACGACACCTTCGTCTTCGACGCCTGGGCCCACGGCCGCGTCCCCGACGCGCCCCGCCTCGACGTGACCTTCGCCGACATCGACCTCACCAACGGCTGGGCGGAGAGCGGTACGGCCGACTACGACGTCCTGAAGGTCTCGTACGCCGTCCTGCCCTGGGTCCTCGACGAGTACGCCCTGCTGCCCTGTGGCGGCGCCTTGGGGCGCGGCTGCGGCCCCCTGGTGCTCACCCGCGAGCCGGGCGTGGATCTGACGAACAAGACCGTCGCCGTGCCCAGCGAGCGCTCCACCGCCTATCTGCTCTTCCGGCTGTGGGCCGCCGACGTCGTCCCCGGCGGTGTCGGGAACGTCGTCGTCATGCCGTTCCACGAGATCATGCCCGCCGTGCGGGACGGCAAGGTCGACGCGGGGCTCGTCATCCACGAGGCCCGGTTCACGTACCAGACGTACGGTCTGCACGCCCTGGCCGACATGGGCGCCCACTGGGAGGACACCACCGGCCTCCCGATCCCGCTCGGCGCGATCATCGCCCGCCGCTCGCTCGGCCCCGACGTGCTGCGGAGCCTCGCCGACGCGGCCCGTACGTCGGTACGGATGGCCTGGGACGACCCGGCCGCCGCCCGCCCGTACGTACTCGAACACGCGCAGGAGATGGACCCGAAGGTGGCCGATCAGCACATCGGTCTCTACGTCAACGAGTTCACGGCCGATCTCGGCGAGGCCGGCTACGCGGCCGTGCGCGGGCTGCTCACGCGCGCCGCGGCCGAGGGGCTCGTACCGCCCCTCGGCCCGGACGCGCTGTCATTCCCCTAGTTCCCCCAGTTCCCCCAGGAGGGGTCACACGTCGAGCTGGTCCGCGACCGCCCGCAGCAGGCCGGCGATCTTCGCGCCCTGCGCCTTGTCGGGGTAGCGGCCCCGCTCCAGCATCGGCGTGACGTTCTCCAGGAGCGTCGTCAGGTCCTGCACGATGGACGCCAGTTCGTCGGGCTTACGGCGCTGCGCCGCGGCGACGGACGGGGTCGGGTCGAGGACCGTCACGGAGAGCGCCTGGTCACCGCGCTGGCCCGCGACCACCCCGAACTCCACCCGCTGCCCCGGCTTGAGGGCGTCGACTCCGGCAGGGAGCACCGACGAGTGGACGAAGACGTCGCCGCCGTCGTCCCGGGAGAGAAAGCCGAAGCCCTTCTCGCTGTTGAACCATTTGACCTTGCCGGTAGGCAAAGCACGCACCCCATCTCACCAGTCAGCCGAACCACTGTCGTTGCAGGTCAGGCTATCTAGCGCTTGCTCGTGCCTGCCGTCGATCGGAAGCCTCTCCAGCTCTGTACCCCCCGTCAAGCCAGTCCATCCATGCCGACCACCGCGGGTGGCCGACTTTGATCGCTGCTCGCTCGGAGGGAAGAGAAGCACGCACATCACAGCACATGTCGCGCCAGTCCCGACACCCCGTTCGCCCGGACATACGACCGACGACCCACCCCCCGTGGATGGGGGTGGGTCGTCCGCGGTCAGATCACAGCCGCCGGTAGCCGCCGGGGCACATCACAGCAGCCGGCAATCACGCCTTCATGGCTGCCACCATGCGAATTCGGTCGCCCATTTCCCGTACGACACGAGACTTGCGGTGAGGCGCCAGGCTCTTCCGCATTTTGTCGAAGTGCTCATCGCCCCGGGAGGTGGAGAGCACCGCGTAGTCGTCCAGGAACACGCCCCATGAGGCGCACGCCTCCTCGACATGCCCGATCTCGAACTGCCGCTGTGCCAGAACGGCATTCGCGTGCAGCCGGCCCTGGCGCTCCTGGATCGGGGTGGCCTTGATCGACTGCTTCATGGCCTTGATCGAGTCCTCCAGGTCCCGGTTCTCGTAGTGCACGTGGGAGACGTGGAAGAGGTAGGCCGCCTGGCCGTACCCGCCGACCGACTCACGGCGGGAGTCAGCCTTCGCGAGAGCCGCTTCGGCCTCCTTGAGCCTGGCGTACGCCGCCCTCCTGCCACCCACCATTGCTGAGGCGTGGGCCTGCTGGCCTCGAAGGAACGCGACCAGCCTCGGGCCGGCCTGCGGCGCCGCCTCAGCAGCGGAATCGGCGAGTTCCAGTGCCTTGAGTCCGTGGTGCAGGTTCGACGCCTGCAAGCTCATACCTCGGAGAGTCCGGCAGTACGTGACCTGATCGCGGGACTCCCCGGCGAGCTTGAGTGCTTCGAGGTAGTACTTCTGGCCCAGGCCGTGGGCCCGCTCGTACATGGCCATCCAGCCGGCCAGGTACGTGAGATCGGAGGCCGCGGACAGCATGTCGCGGTGCACTCGCCCAGTCGCCCCGGCCTTGAGGTAGGGAGCCACCGTGTTCACCAGGAATGCGGCGGCCATGGGCCGGGCATGCCCTCCCCCGAGTTCGTCGAGGATGTCGGCGATCTTGTCGGTCATCCTGCGGACGACGTCGACCTCGCCCTGGCCGATGTGCCCGGTTGGACGCGTGATCCGTTCTCGGTCCTCGGCGCTCGCCACATCGGCGAAGAGTGGTACCGAAAGGGCCGCCGAGTAGATGCCGACGGCGAGTACCCGACGACGGGAAGGGTCCATGTCCGCCTTTCCAAGCTGGAGCAGGGACTCGACAGTGTCGCCCCGTTCGTCACCTCCCTCTGACATCGGCCGCTTCAGGCCCGCTTCCTCGTAGGCGACCGGCCGACCGAGCTGGCGTTCGAGAGCTTCGATGATCAGGGGCCTGACCCGCTCACTTGGCTGTGAGCCTCTGATCCACTGGGCCACGGACGACTGGCTGTAGGTCAGGCGCAAGCCTGCCTCCGTGCCAAGGCGATTCACTGCATGTGCGAGCTTCGTCTCCGACCAGTTCGCCTGGTCAATCAGGGTCCGAAGCCCCTCGTTGCGCATTTTTCCGGACGCTTCTGTCACGTCAACTCCCCGGCGCATTCATGGGATTCATGCTGTGCCCTCCTCTCTACGGTACCCGCCCCGGCACTCAGCGCGGTTAGCTCTTCACGCACCGCAGCGAAGCGGTACCGAGAGGGGACGCGTGGTGGCCACCGTGACACGAGAACACGACGCTCCGAGCGTCGTGGGCGACGAGATCGACCGGGAGCTCATCAGTGACAATCTGGCAGTCGTGGAGGGCATGGCGATGGCCACCTCGACGCGCAAGGACATCGACGCGCGCCTCAAGGTCACGCTGAAGCACCTGGATCTTCTGATGTCGGAAGACCTGGGATTCGACAACCACGCCGGCGTTCGCGAGCTGTACCGCGGCGCCTACAAGCACCTCGAACTCAACAACAGACCGACTCCGATGGCGCCCGCCTTCTACGCCTTCAACTACCTCGGGGATTCGGCTGCGCTCCTGCGCCGGTTCCTCGACGCCTACGAGCGGAAGGTCGCGCTCTGAAGGCTCCACCCCAACCAGCAGGATCCCCTGTTACTGCTCGCTGGGATGGGCAAGATCCCGCCCGCCTGCCTCCTTGGACGGTCGGCAGGCGGACGGGCGCAAGTGCAGTGCACCAACACCGAGAGATGAAGGAGCACCACCGTGAACCAGAACCTCAGCGAGGCCCCGGTCATCATCCCGAGCGTACTGGCCGCCGCCGTGACGGCGGTCAGGGAGGACTCGCCGACCGTCGTCGCCACCGTGAAGGCGAACGTTCAGCGGGCCCAGGACGACGAGAACAGCTGCATGATGGGCGGCTGGACCTCCTGAACCGTTCCTGAAGCGCTGAGTCCTCAGTGGGTCCGGAGACTTCCCAGCTCCGGACCCACACTCGGTTGTCATAAGAGGAGTGATCCACGTGCACTTCATGAACATCGGCCACACGTACGAAAGTACGGCTCGTTTGGTCCACGCCATCACTGGCGAGTACCCGACCGCAGAGGGTCTGCACGGGGCCTATCGCGCGGCCATCTCCAACCCGGCCCTACGCCCCATGACCGTGGACGGTGGCGGCATCGCCATCGGCTACGAGGATGGGGACTGGGCGAACCACTGCACAGAGCACGGCATCTTCGAGCACATCTTCAAGGGCGCCGGCCCCACGGACGGGCCGACTCGCGCAGCCTGGGAGGCCAAGGTCACCGAGGCCCTGGACCTCATCTTCACCATCGCCCCCGGGCTGCGCCTGATGGTCGATCTGCTCGTCACTGATCTCGTGATCCTCAACAGCGGTGCGGACGGCGGAGGATCCGCCTCCCAGCTCCCCGGTGTCGTGGTCATGAGCCCCGGAGCGGAGTGGGACGTTCTCGACTACGCCATGTGTCTCGTCCACGAGGGGACGCACCTGAACCTCTTCGTGGCGGACAAGGTGTATGGGACGTTCGCGCTCTCGTCACGGGAGCTCGACGCGGACCAGTACCACGCCCTGTCGGCCGTCAAGATCGGGCAGCGTCGCCCGCTCGACAAGGCGTTCCATGCCGCCGCGGTGACGGTTCCCCTGATGTTCATGGAACGCCGTCAGGGGAGGACGACTCTCGTCGACCTGTACACCAGCTCTCTGCGGGACGCGTGCGCGGACCTGGAGAAGCAGCGGGATCACTTCACCCCGTACGGGCGGCTGCTGCTCGACGAGCTGTGCGACTTCGGCGAGAGCATCGACTTCGACGAGGTGGCGCGCTCGATCTCCAGTCCGGACTACGCGGGCTACCTGCCGGTCTCTGTCTGACCGGTTACGGCTCGAACAGGATTCCCGCTTCACGTGCGAGGCTCAGGGCCAGCTCGAAGGACCCTGGGCCTTGCACCGTTGCGCCCTTGAGGCTCGCGGCTCCGCCGACGTCGACGAGGGTGCAGTTCTCGAAGCGGACGACGCCCATTTTGGCGTTGGCGAATTGCGCCCCGGTCAGGTCGCAATTCACGAAACGGACGTTATGCATCTCGGAGAACTGGAAATCGGCACCGAGCATCTTGCAGTCGACGAATGCCACGCTGTACAGCTTCATGCGCTGATACATGGCGGGGCTGCTCTGACATCCTTCAATTCGGACGTCGCGGAACGTGCCGGATTTCCACGATGCCCCGGTGATGCGGCTTCCGGTGACCTTGCAGCGAATGAGCGAGACGTCCTGCGTCGTCAGTTGGGCGAAGTCACAGGTCTCGAACACGGAGTCGCTGAACTGGCATTGACGCAGGGCAGTGCCGGTGAAGCGTACGCTCTCGAAGCGGCAGCCCTCGGCTTCGAGGGCCTCGGCCTGTCGGCCGGCGAAGCTCGTGCCGTCGTACCGGGCGCCCCTGATGATGGCGTCTTCTTCGAGGTCATCCCGGGGCATTTCTGCGGCACGGAAGCCAATGGGCAGCTTGGGTGCCGTGGGGTTCTTGACGCGCGCGATAGTCGCGCCCTGCCGAGCGATCTGAGCCATCGGGCAATCCGTTCTCGGGTTCCTGGGAAGTTTCTCATCCTAGTACTCCAGCTGTAGATCGTGATCTTCATGGCTGGATTGCGGCTTGTCGCCGGTAATGGCTGGCCTGTGATCGG
>NZ_JAUPWM010000572.1:0-263 GCF_032436795.1 Streptomyces sp. P9(2023) | reverse complement strand
AGTAACGATGCGACCCATCTCTACGTTCCGATTGGTGAAGCCAAAAGTGGAACTGACGGAAACGAAGCGTAACAAGCTGATTTGGCATAGAAAGAAGGACGAGTCTTGATGGACACCACTCGATTACTCGAACAGATGTTCAGTCCGGGTAATTTAAACGCTGCTACCAAACAGGTGAAGCGCAACAAGGTGTGCGGTGGGGTAGATAGACTGACGATCACAGCGACCTTGGAAAAGCTTCGCCAGTTGGATAATGGGCTGCA
>NZ_JAUPWM010000571.1:0-263 GCF_032436795.1 Streptomyces sp. P9(2023) | reverse complement strand
CTCGATTGCTAATTTAACGGCATTACGAGAATTGGCGATGAAGCGAGTGATTTCCAAAGTTGATAGCCATTGGAACACTATGGTTGATGCTGAACAGGGGAAAATAAGTTACACACTCCAAGATAATCTTGTTGTATTGGTCAGTGCGAATAGTGATCACCGTTATCTAATTAGAATAGGTAGGAAAATTGCTGAACGGCGTCAAATATTATGGAGCGTTGTATGGGTTGATAAAGGAAGTCCGCTGACCTCTCAACAAAGAA
>NZ_JAUPWM010000570.1:0-263 GCF_032436795.1 Streptomyces sp. P9(2023) | reverse complement strand
CGCATCGCCTCGGTCAGATCGCCCGGCGGCAGGTCGGCCATGGCCGCATCCAGCGCCGCCTGAACCTGCGGCTTGATCGCCTGCAAGGCCTGCATCAAAGGCCCTCGACCGGGGTGCTGCCCACTTCGCCATTGGCGGCGAGGGTGATCTTTTCTACCCGCTCTTCGGCCTCGCGCAGGCGCTTTTCGCAATGCGCGCGCAGCTTCGCGCCGCGTTCGTAAAGCGCGATGGATTCCTAAAGCGTGGCCTCGCCATGTTCCAGC
>NZ_JAUPWM010000569.1:0-263 GCF_032436795.1 Streptomyces sp. P9(2023) | reverse complement strand
TACACCGGGTTCCGGTATCCTGCTGCAGTGCGAGCAAAGCCTCTTCAGCGGCACGTTTACTGCTGCCATAGTCGTTATCGCGTTTGGCCTGAATGGACGAGGTATACACCACCGGAATCTGTTTACCGCTGGCCTTGATCGCCGTGCAAAGTTGTTCGGTCAAACCAGTGTTGCCGGTGACGAACTCCTCCGGGTGTTGCGGCCGGTTGATGCCCGCCAAGTGAAACACCCAATCGACGCCTTCCAGCAATGTAGGCAGGTCA
>NZ_JAUPWM010000568.1:0-263 GCF_032436795.1 Streptomyces sp. P9(2023) | reverse complement strand
CAAACGATAGCAGTAATACTCCTTGCGCCAAAACCTCCTGCACCAGAACGATCGCCTATTCCCCAGCCATTAGGTAATACCGAACGCAATAAGTTATCCGTGACTTGATTATTTATCATCCATGTTAACAATTTTTGTTGGCTCGATTCAGAAAGTACAGATCCAAATAGTAGTTCATGGAGAGTAATGACCATTGCATTTGGCGTGGTCGTATCTCGAAGATCATTCAGTAATCCTTGATTCAAATCCGGTTCGATACGATC
>NZ_JAUPWM010000567.1:0-263 GCF_032436795.1 Streptomyces sp. P9(2023) | reverse complement strand
CTTGAGCGCAACCGGACACTCGGTCGCCCTCTCGAACCTAGGCAAGGCGGAGCGAAGAAGAAATCCCGTCCCCCCTTAATCTTGGCCCCCGAAACTGGCTAGCTCAGGGCACATGACGGCCCAAGACGACATCCTGGTGCTGGGCGCCACGAGCCTGGTGGGGCGATACCTTTTGCCCATGCTGGCGGCCGAGGGGCCGGTGGCGGCGCTGAGCCGGGCGGCGCGTCCGCCCATCGACAATGTGCGCTGGGTGGCGGGGGACC
>NZ_JAUPWM010000566.1:0-263 GCF_032436795.1 Streptomyces sp. P9(2023) | reverse complement strand
ATCGTGTATTCATCGATCGCGGACTAGCTGCCCGGCCTTTCGCGATACCACGCGAGCTGTTCGCTGGTGGCGAGGAGCTTGCCGCTGCGGCTCCAGTAGCTGGAGCGTTCGTCGGAGGCACCGCGGCTGCCGACGCGGCCGTCGCATTCGATCAGGATGAAGTCGTCGCCGATTGCCGCGAGCTCTTCCTCGGTCGCGTGGAGGTAGACGGTGAGCGTGAGCGTGGTCGTGTTGATCGTGCGGCCGAGCGCGTACATCGAACG
>NZ_JAUPWM010000565.1:0-263 GCF_032436795.1 Streptomyces sp. P9(2023) | reverse complement strand
CTTGGCGACGTATTCGTCGATCTGGGCGCTCAGCTCCGCGGGCTCGCTGCCCTTCTCCAGGTAGGCCTTGCACGCTTCGGTGGTGATCGTGAAGCTCGGCGGGACCGGGAGGCCCATGTTGTGCATCTCCGCGAGGTTGGCACCCTTGCCACCCAGCAGATCCTTCATGTCTTTGTTGCCCTCAGCGAGGCCGTAGACGAACTTGCTCATGTGTACCTTCCCGAAACCTTCCCTGTGCACCTGTGGACGGGGTCGTCCTCAGC
>NZ_JAUPWM010000564.1:0-263 GCF_032436795.1 Streptomyces sp. P9(2023) | reverse complement strand
AACCCTCTAGGATTAACGATATGGACGCGGAAAAAACCACACAAACTTTTCAAGATTTGAAATTAGGTGCTGATGCTTACATTAAACGTAGAAATCAACGGTTGTTGGCTAATCATCGTAAAGAGCTTCGTAATTTTACGCGTGCTGAAGCGACAGCATATTTAGATATTGATTCTAAAACCTTAGATAAATATGTCGCTAATGCGGGCATAGACCCAAGGCGCCACGCTGACTCTCAGTGGTCTATAGACATTGAGGAAATG
>NZ_JAUPWM010000563.1:0-263 GCF_032436795.1 Streptomyces sp. P9(2023) | reverse complement strand
TGAGTCCGGCTTATAGGGTCATCCGGCTCAGTGCCGACGTCGACCCTGAGTTCATGGTCACGCTACTTCAAACGCATCACATCCGCTTTCTACTGGAGACACGTTCAAGTCAAGGAAATAAAATAGGAAAGCGTCGCCTTCTGCAACGTAATGAATTTGAGAGCATCGAGTTCAAGCTGCCTCCAATAGAGACCCAGCGCGACATTGCTTCAAAAATTGCAGTTTTCCAAGCAGAACTTGCGCTTACTGATCGGGAAATAGAA
>NZ_JAUPWM010000562.1:0-263 GCF_032436795.1 Streptomyces sp. P9(2023) | reverse complement strand
CGGCAAGCCACTCACCGTGCAGGTGATCGCCGCCGACGTGCTCCGCTGGGAGCAGAACAACAAGGCAGCGTTCGTCGGCTCAGATGGATCGATGCCGCTGTCGCGTATGGCCTGGGTGGCGTGGGCCGCTGCGTCCCGCCTCGGCCTGTACGACGAGACCGTCGCGACGTGGCTGACGTCGATCGAGTCGCTGGAGTCCCTCGACGACCGTGACGAGGCCACCCAGCGCGGTGAACTCGATGCCGATCCGGTGCTGCCGGACC
>NZ_JAUPWM010000561.1:0-263 GCF_032436795.1 Streptomyces sp. P9(2023) | reverse complement strand
CTTTGACCCATGCCACCTGGACACGCACCATGATTTCCAACGCAACCGACCGCGCCTGTGCTGGCGAGATCTTTGCGCGGGGAATGAACGGGGACTGCACCCCCGCCGCGGCGGAAACTGTCATGGTCAGCCCGGTCATTGGGGGGCGGGCATGAGCGCTGTCAAAGCCATCTATGCCGGGATCCGTGCCCTGGGCATCACCGATGAAGACGACCGGCGCGAACTTTATCATCGCGTGACGGGCAAGCGCCGGCTGCGCGAGA
>NZ_JAUPWM010000560.1:0-263 GCF_032436795.1 Streptomyces sp. P9(2023) | reverse complement strand
CCAAGCGCGCGCGCGGGCCAGCCCAACGCGCAGCCGGTGCCGTGCAGCGCATAGATCGCGCTGAAGGCCACGGCCCAAAGCGTCAGGCCGAACAGGGTCAGGACGATGGCGCGGGTCATGCGACCTCCTGCATGGCGATCAGCGCCGCGCCGATCAGCGCCGCAATCGCGGTGTAATCCTGCCACAGCCGCCATGTCGCGCGCGGCGCGCCCGCCGCCAGCAGCGCCGCCACGCCCGCGTGCAGCGCAACATAGCCCAAAAGC
>NZ_JAUPWM010000559.1:0-264 GCF_032436795.1 Streptomyces sp. P9(2023) | reverse complement strand
CAAGAATTATCGCAATATGATCGGGTCATGAAAATTGCCCAAGAGCAAGGCTTGAAGATGGATGAAGCAAACGTAAGGAATGTTACTGAATGAAGAATAGTACAAAAGAATCAATGAGAAATAGAAGAATTGCGAGTATTAGCTTGATGGGTGTTGCAGTCCTTTTATTTCTCATTTTTTCATTTAAATTTTCAAGTATTATGTTGACTGGAAAACATGGGGATGTTGATTTAAAGCAACAAATCACAGATGTTACGAGTGTTA
>NZ_JAUPWM010000558.1:0-264 GCF_032436795.1 Streptomyces sp. P9(2023) | reverse complement strand
CAATCGGGCCCGCCTCGAGCTGCTGGACCTATCGACCCGCAACCGGTTACTTAGCGTCCCTAGGTCCGGCCACGCTAAGACGGTGGAAGTGGTCAATGAGCTCGCGAAGGCGATGTATCAGACGCTCGTCATCGATGGAAAGCGCTTCACTTTCGCTGCAGGTAGGGCCGACCCAAAGACAGCCGCAGACGATGCCGTAGGCGAGGAAGGCGATCAGTCCGACTCAGCCGGCGCCGTCCAGGTAAAGGGTGTTGATGCGGAAGC
>NZ_JAUPWM010000557.1:0-264 GCF_032436795.1 Streptomyces sp. P9(2023) | reverse complement strand
GCACCGGCCATGACGCTCACCGACGGCAGCCTGGAAGACGTTACCCTGACGACCTATGCAGGCAAGCGCAAGGTGCTGAACATCATCCCTAGCGTCGATACGCCGACCTGTGCAACGTCGACGCGACGCTTCAATGAACTGGCCTCGTCGCTGGACAACACCGTGGTGCTGGTGGTGTCTGCCGACTTGCCGTTTGCGGCCAAGCGTTTTTGCGGTGCCGAAGGGCTGGACAACGTGGAGACGCTCTCGACGTTCCGCCACCGC